>JACRBC010000056.1 GCA_016213245.1 Candidatus Solibacter usitatus
CGCCAGTGGCACGGCTGGGTAGCGAACTTCGGTCTGGATAAGCGCTGAATGCATATAAGCGCGAAACCTTCCCCAAGATGAGATCTCCCAAGCGCAAGCTATGAAGGGCCGTGAAAGACTATCACGTTGATAGGCCGGATGTGTAAGCGTAGCAATACGTTGAGCTTACCGGTACTAATAGCCCGTTCGGCTTGACCATAAAATTTACTCCTTGCACAGAATTGCATTCTGTGGCAACCAAGTGGACGCCCGTCAATATTCAAGAACCTTAAGCTCTTACAAGCTTTGGGTGACCATAGCGAGAGGGTCACACCCGTTCCCATCCCGAACACGGTAGTTAAGCCTTTCAGCCCCGATGGTACTGCATCCGCAAGGGTGTGGGAGAGTAGGACGTTGCCCAATTAATCAAGAACAGCCCCGGCTCAGTCCGGGGCTGTTTTGCGTTACCCCTCTCCTTCGCACTGCGCCCGCGCCATCACTATCGCCATCGCGGCAAGCACCGCCGTCTCGGCGCGCAGGATCTGCTTGCCCAGCGATACCGGAAGCCACCCGGCATTGCCCGCTTCCAGGCGTTCTTTCTCCTCCCATCCGCCCTCCGGACCGCACAGTAGCGCCGCTTCGGAGAATCCCGTCGCCACCACCCGCAGGATGGGTCGCGCCTTCCCCTCTTCTTCCAGCCACAGACGAAGCAGGCAATCCAGGCTCAGGGCCGCCTTCAACTGGACCGGCTCATCGAGCGACGGCGGCCGCAGCCGGCGCGACTGCTGGCCCGACTCATACAGAATCCGCCGCCACCGCTCCATCCGCTTCCCCGCGGCCAGGTCCAGCCCTTTTTCGCAGCGAAGCGAGTACACCGGCGTGATTCGCTCTACCCCCAGCTCGGTCGCCTTCTCCAGCATCCACTCGAAATGGTCGAACTTGATCAGGGCAGGGAAGAGGTGGATGCGCGCCGGCGGCGCCGGCGAGTCCAGCGCTTCCAGCAACCGGAACTCAGCCTGGTCCTTGCCGAAGCCTTCCAGTTCAGCCAGCCAGCGTGTCGAGCCGTCTGAGATCTCGTACCGCTGGCCCTGCTCGCCGCGCAGCACTTTGCGCAGGTGCAGCGCCGTCTCGCCGCGCAGGAAGGCAACTTCGCCGCGCACCTCCTGAACATAGAACATGCGTCTCGCCATCCTTTTCAGAGTACCGGTTCAGAGTACCGGCCGACGGTAGCTGCCGCAAACCTGCGCGGCCTGAGAGAATAGGGGGCGATGATTGCGCACCTCCGTGGACTGTTGCTTGATAAGCACCCCAACCAGGCTGTCGTGGAAGCCTCAGGCGTTGGCTACGACGTCGTGATCTCCGTTGGCACTTTCTCGGCGCTCCCCCAGGCCGGCAGCGAAGTGAAGCTGCGGATCCACACGCACGTCCGCGAAGACGCCATCCAGCTCTTCGGCTTCCTCACCGCCGAAGAAAAGGCCCTTTTCGAGAAACTCATCGCCGTCAGCGGAATCGGCCCCAAGCTCGCCATCACTGTCCTCTCGGGCATCTCCGCGCCCGACCTGATTCGCGCCATCAGGGCCGCCGACATACCGATGTTGACCAGAGTGCCCGGCATCGGCAAGAAGACGGCGGAACGCATTGTGCTCGAACTTCGCGACAAGCTGGACGGACTTGGCACTACCCCCGGCCAGGACCCGAAGGGCCCCGCCTCTCCCGTCTTCTCTCTCGATGAGAGCGACGTGGTCAGCGCCCTGGTGAATCTCGGTTGCCAGCGGGCAGCCGCCGAGACCGCCGTGAGGAAGGCGGCCGCCGAACTCGACGCCCAGGGTTTCGAGCCGCTCTTCCGGCGCGCAATGGAACTGCTGCGCTAACCTGAGAGCTTGCCGGCCATGCCCGATTCCAGCCAATCGCGCCGTATCGTCTCCCCGTCCGCCTCCCCCGAGGAGTTGCAGTTTGAAGCCAGCCTGCGTCCGACCAGACTCGCCGACTTCACCGGCCAACCCAAGGTGAAAGAGCTTCTGACGGTGACCATTGAGGCGGCCAAGAAACGCGGCGAAGCCATGGACCACGTGCTGCTGATCGGCCCTCCAGGGCTCGGCAAGACCACGCTGTCCAACATCATCGCCCAGGAACTCGGAGTCCCGTTCGATATCACCAGCGGGCCGATGCTCCAGAAAAAGCTCGACCTCACCGGCATCCTCTCCAACCTGCGCGAGCGGCAGGTCTTCTTCATCGACGAAATCCACCGCCTCATGGCCGACGTCGAAGAGGTGCTCTACTCGGCGCTGGAGGACTTCCGCGTCGACATCGTCATCGGCCAGGGCCCCGGCGCGCGCACCCACTCCCTGCCCATCAAGCACTTCACCGGCGTCGGCGCCACGACGCGCCAGGGCCTGCTGAGCGCTCCGCTGCGCGGCCGCTTCGGACTCATCCTCTATCTCAAGCACTACGACGTCGCCGAGATGCAGACCATCGTTCTGCGCGCGGCGCGGCTGCTCGACACACCCATCGACGTCGACGCAGCCGGCGAGATCGCCCGCCGCAGCCGCGGCACCCCGCGCGTGGCCAACCGCTTGCTCAGGCGGGTGCGCGACTTCGCCCAGGTGCGGGCCGAAGGTCATGTTGATCTTGGCGTCGCACGAAACGCGCTCGACCTCCTCGAGGTCGACCGCTACGGCCTCGACGAGATCGACAAGAAGATCATGCTCACTGTCCTCGAAAAATACGGCGGCGGCCCCGTGGGCCTGGGTACCATCGCAGCTTCCACCGACGAGGAACCGGACACCATTGAAGAGGTGTACGAACCCTACCTGATGCAGCTCGGCTTCCTGGACCGCACCCCGCGCGGCCGCATCGCCACCGAACGCGCCTTTGACTACTTCGGCGTCGAGCGCCGTCCCATGGGCTGGGGGCAGAACAAGCTCTTCTAAGCCGCCTCCCTCAGAAGCTCTTCCGGGATTCCAGGTTCGCCTCCACTTGCGCCCGCGTCAGCCATGCCGGACGCAGTCTCTTCTGCGAATACAGCGGCAATTGGTCTGTGCGGTGCGGCGAGCCCGGCTGCGACGCGCTTCCGCAAGAAGTCAGCAGCATGGCCTTGACGGGTGTAGAGAACTCCACCGCCGCCACGAATGAATCGCCCCCCACCGCTTTGCGCTTTCCGTCCGGCAGCGCCTCGTAGCTCGTCACGCGGAACACGCCCAGTTCGCCGGAAGCCCCGTTGGCCGGCAGGTCCACGCCGTCAATCCGCAGCCGGTGCACCTCTCCCCAGGGAATGTCCAGCGCGCCGTAGCGTTGCTTGACCCCCCTCACGGCGCCGGCCAGCAGCGGCAACGCCACTTCGACGTTCAGCCCGCGCGGCGTGCCGCGCGGATCGGACTCCGACCACGTCGTTGTGAACAGCTTCGGCAGCGAACCGGCCCGCGCCGCTGCCTGATAGAACTCGGAGAACAGCACGGCGCCGCGGCTGTTGTTGTCGGCGCAGCGATCCCACACCGCCAGGATGTCGGCAGCCCGGCGAACGTCTTCGTTCTCGTGCTTGCGCGCCGCCGCCAGCAGTTCGTCCAGTATCCGGTCGGCCAATTCCATCCTCGTGGAGTGCTTGTAGCCGACCATCTCGTCGAATGTGATGCTGGCATCCTCGGCCGCCATCCGGGCTGATCTCTGAGGGCGAAAAGCCATCCCCCGCGGCGCCATGTAGGCCGGGAACCGCGCCGCGTCCAGCGCCGCCGGAAACGTCGTCGTCCACGGCGGATCGTTGGCGTTTTGCAGCCAGCCCGACGGCGGATCCAGCACCTTGGGCAGCTCCTCGTACGGGTGCGTCTTCGTCCACAGCGTCTCCGACGTATCGCCGGGCACTATGCCCGACCAGTAGCGCCAGCCGCCTTTCGGCCTCACCGGCGTGAGACCGCCGAACAGATGGTAGATGTGCCCCGCGCTATCTGCATACATGAAGGTGAACATCGGCATCTGCTGCATCTTCACGGCCGCTTCCCACTCGTCGAATGTGCGCGCGCGCGCCATGCGCCAGTACTGCTCAAACATGTGCGGCTGATCCAGCCCCACCACCCGCAGCGCCAGCGCCTTGCCCTGTTTCACGCCCGCCACCGGGCCGTGTACGCTGGCCTTCACCACCACTTCCTCCTCCGCCGTGCTGCCGCCTTCCTGCCGCACCTTCAGCTTCTGTCTGTCGATGTCAAAAAGCTTGATGCCGCCGTTCCACGCGTACCCGTCGCCCCCCGGTGTCAGCGTCAGCTCATATACGTCCGCGCCGTCGTGCGTGTTCACCGTGTGCGTCCAGCCAAGACTCTGGTTGAATCCCACCGACGGCAGACAGTTGCCGATCAGCGTAGCCCCGTAGAAGTCCATGCCCGGAGCCACCAGTTGCGACTCATACCACAGGTAGAAGTCCGACCACGGCAGGTGCGGGTTGGCCAGCAGCATCGCCTTGCCTCCGGCGGCGCGCGACGGCGCGATCGTCCAGGCGTTCGACCCCGGCGTCTCCGCCCGCTGAGTCATCCAGCGCTTCTTCTGTGCCTCCAGCGCAGCGCCGCGGCTCACGAACGAGAAGTGAATCACGCGCAGGATGTGCGCCAGAACGTCCTCGCCGCGCATGGGCAGCGCGGCCTGGAGTTTTACCGCCAGTCTCTCCGGGTGCTCCTTTGCATATTGGTTCATTCCGCCGGCGAAGGCGTCGAGCATCGACCGGAACTCCGGCTTCTGCTGGCCGTACCACGCCTGCGCCAGCTTCGGGATGCCGTACGTGCGCACCTCTACGTCCGAGTCGCGGTACGGCTTGCCCCAGTACTCCGCCGCCCTGCCCCGAGCCCGCCCGTACAACTCCAGCAGCAGGTCGCCGTGGCTCTGCATCTGCGCGTAGCCGAACGCCCGCATCAGCGAGTCTTGGTCGCGTGCATAAATGTGCGGAACGCCGTAGGTGTCCCATAGAATCTCGGCGCGGGACGATTGTGCCGTGGCCATGCCGGCAGAGAGCAGTGTGCTGATGATGAACCGGGTCATTCTGATCAACTGGATAAAGCCTCTCGGTACAGGGTATCAGGACGCCGCGGGAACACTGCTCTTCCAGGCTCGCGAAACGCCGTCGCACTCCACCGTGAGCCGCGCCTCGATCCGCGCCTCCGGCCATTTCGTGCCCGCCAGAGCGGCCGTCGCTTCGACGAACATCAATGCGCCGGTGCAGGTAAAATCGGCGTCCGCGTACAGGCGAGGCAGGCGCTTGTGAAACGCCCTCACCAGGCTGGTTGTGTAGTTGCTCAGTTGCTTCAGCCCGCCTTTCGGGTCGTGAGCCGACAGCGAGCGCAGTTGCTGGGCGCAGTTGGCAAGGTGCACGATCTCCTCAATGAAGAAGGCATCACCGGCCAGCAGTGCCGTCAACTGCTTCCGGCGCCGCAGCACCCCGGCCAGAATGTAGCGCGTGTCCTTGGGCTCGTAGTAGTCGGCCGTTCGTCCCTGACCGCTGGCGCGCAACATCTTCTGCACCTGCCCAAGCACCTCCGGCAGCTTGCGCGTCGATGAGTTCAACGCTTTCTCCACCGCCGCAGGGTCCATGTGGTCGTAGCAGAATTGGCCTTTCCTGATGCCCGTGTAAGGCAGCGAACACTGGTACACCAGCAGCGGCTGCACCACGCTCGGTGAAGAGTACTTGCGAAGGTCGTCCAGGTACAGCGCCGGCAGCCAGCGGCGTGCCGCCGACTGCATCGCCCGCGAAACCCGGCACATGATGGGAAAAAAGAGGTCGTCACGCGAATGCGGAGAGTGCATCCATGCCTCCGCCAGATAGCCGGGAACAGAGAGTGCCAGGGTGGCCTTGGACGGACGATCGCTGGTCTGCGGCGCGGGCAGGCCGTATGCCTCCAATACCCGCCGCCAGGCCGGGTACTCACGCCCTGCCTCAAGGCTCCGCGTGTCGCTGAATGTCAGCGAGAAATTGTCGTTGAACGGTTCGTCGTCCCGCGCTGAAAACGCCGCCGCGAACACCAGCGCGCTCTGCTGCTCATCGCGTGCCGCAGACAGGCCTCTCGTGTTCGTCGAACTCGCCTCTGCCGAGTACACAAACAGCCGGCCCGACGGATCCGGGATGATCTCGGCGCGCGCGACCGATTCCAGGCTCTCGCGCCAGGTGCGCCGGTCCATGAACGGCAGGTGGATCTCGATGTGCCGTGCCCGCTGTAAGCGGTGCGTGAGCAGGCCGCGGCGCAGAACCAGCCCCGAATGCGCCCCTCCGAACAGCGGGTTCAAGTCCCCCGACAGCACGCCGCGGATGAGACGCAGGCCCTCCTCGTCCATCGGAACGCTGAAGTCCGCCAGCGCCGACTCGCTACTTTCGCGCTCCAAGCCGAGCGCGATCTCGGCCTGGATGCCCGTTGACAGGCTCTGCGCCGCACTGGAGTAAATCCGCCGGCTCAACTCCATCCACGGTGCGATCCGCGATCGCACACCCTCCGGCGACACGAACTCTCCGGCCGTCTCTTTCAGCCTCTCCATCGCCCACGGCAGCAGCCCGGCCAGGTTCAGCTCCCCTCCCGCACTCTGCGCAACCATGGCCGGCAGCCCCCTCAAGTTCCCCAGCAACGCCCCTTTCGCGGCCAGCTTCGCCGCGATCCGTGCCGCTTCCTTCAGCCTTTCGAATGCCGGTTCGTCGAGTCGTTCGCCGGAAAAGACGCCCGCGGCGGCCTCCAGGCAAAGCCCTGCCGGCGTCGACGTAAAGCGTGGATTCGCGTCGAGCTCCTCCGACAGCCGTGCCCGCAGCGCGTCCACGTCTTTGCAGGACGCCACCCATTCGGCCCACTCGCGAACCTCCTCAAGCGTCCCCGCCGCGCCCGCCGCCTTCCACAAAACCGCCTCCATGCGCGCGCCCAGTTGCCTCCAGCGAGCCGCAAACTCCGCGAACGCCGCCGGCGCCGCCCCGCACTCCTCGGCCAGCTTGGACCAGTTCACGCTCCCCGACTCGTTCAGAACACCACGCAGCCACTGAAGTGGATGGATGCCGAGCATCGCATGCAGCAACTCCTCTGGCCCGTCCGGCGCCGGGACCTCGACCTTTGCCGTGATCCCGGCCTCGGCTGCCGCTTCAATCCGCCGGCGACGGTCGCTGGCCAGCACCAACCGCACCCGTGGGACGCCCTCCTGATCGTCACGCATCAGCGCTGCCTGGAAGCTCCCGGTGAGAGCCACCGATACGCTTGCTTCCGTCGACGCCTGCACACGCAAGCCGGTGGCGCCTCGCAGTACGCCGGCTGCCACCTCGCGGATCCAGTGGAAGTCGTAACCGAACGGCGCCGGCGTCGTCAGGCGCAGAGCGCGTCCGGATGTGGCGGTGATCATCGCTCCAGGCGGCAGGTCGGAAGGTCCCCCGACTTCTTCCAGCGGGCGCAAGTAGTCGCGGGCGTGCAGAGGGAGCGGCACGGTGGCGGTGATATCCGCGCCTCCCAGGTGAGCCGTGGCCGTATCGTGCGCCTCGGCGCGCGGCGGCAAGAGTGGGTTCAGTACTCCCATGGCGGTCTCCTCGGTTGGGGTTCGGTCCGGTTTGGGCCGGAGAAAGGTAAGCTGCCCCAGCTTACACCACGCCGCCAAGAAATCCGGTCTTGCCCGTTGCCCGCACCGGGGCCCTCTGATGCTCTAAAACGGTGGGATCAAACGACTTTTGTCTGCTTCGAAAAAAATCTCGATTCGCTGTGACCGCCCCGGCCGGCGCACCCTCTTCTTCAGCCAGTCGTTCATCTCTCCCAGCGAGGCGAACAGCCCGGCGAAGCTCGCGTCGCAGCGCTCCGGGGCCTTACGCCGGCGGCTGAAATCCCGGGGCGTGAAGATACTGCCGGCCCCTACCACGGCTGTCCCCATCGGGCGGTATTCGTGCGTGCCCTGCGCCCACGCCGTATCGCCCTCCACCCACAACGCGAAGCCCATCTCAAGCCAGTTCGCCCGGCTGGATCGTCCATGCCGAGCCGTGCTGTGTGAAGCCGATGCGCGGGTAGTAGTCCACCGCCTTCGGCGCCGACAGCAGCACGATGCGGCAGGGAGCTGCTTCCAGCACCTTCCTCAGTAACTCCTTGCCGATCCCCTGCCTTTGGTGCGACTCACGCACGCACAGGTCCGAGCAGTAGGTCACATACGCAAAGTCCGTCAGGCAACGTGCCGCGCCCACCAGTATCTCCCCCTCCCACGCCGTCACCATCAGGTTGGCGTGCCGGATCATCTGCTCGATCCGCTGCGGCTCGTCCACCGGCCGGCGCTCTCCCAGGGTGGAGGCGCTCAGCAGTTCAATGTATTCGCCGGCCGAGAGCGGCCGGTCCGTGCGGTACTCCATCTCCGTTCCATTATCCGCGTTTCTGCCGTGTTCATTGAGCGCCCGGCAATCGCATGCTCCGGCTCAGCGGCGTCCATCGGGACGATCCGCCAACGTGGACTTGATACTCACCGGGCAACAGATCCCACGCGTCCTTCTCCGTGTTGAAAATGGACAGGAACTGCGGATCGAGCTCCAGCCGGACCGTCTTGGTCTCGCCGGGGCCCAGAGGGACCTTTTCCCAGGCGGCCAGACGCTTGAACCGTTCCCCTGACGCCGCTGGCAGTGACACGTAGACTTGCGCCGTTTCCGCCCCGGCCCGCTTGCCCGTGTTCGTCACGCGGAAGCTGACCACCGGCCGGCGGCCCGCCGCCGTCTGGAGCCCGGAGTATGAGTACGCAGTGTAGGAGAGCCCGAAACCGAAAGCAAACAGCGGTTCCTTCTTCTCGGCGTCAAACCACTTGTAGCCTACCCTCGCTCCCTCCGTGTAGTTGATATCGAACGCCGGAAGCTGCCCCGCGATGGTGGTGAACTCTCCAACCGTGAATCCGGCCGGTGCGTACATCTTCGGATGCGGCAGGTCGGCCTCGCTGTTCGGGAATGTGACCGGCAGCTTCGCTGACGGATTCACCTCGCCAAAGAGGATGTTTGCGATGGCCTCGCCTCCGCGAATCCCGGGATACCACGCCGCCAGCACCGCTCCGGCGCCGCCGAGCCAGGGCATCTTCACCGGGCCTCCGGTCTCCAGCACCACAATCACGCGCCGGTTTGCGGCCGCTACCCGGCGAACCAACTCGTCCTGGTTGTCAGGCAGCGACAGGCTGGGCACGTCCCGTCCCTCCGCATTGAATTGGTTGACGAACACGATCGCCACCTCGGATGCCGCCGCCAGTTTGGCCGCCGCGTCGAGGTCAACGCCGGGGTCGAACTCCACGCGCGACTGCGGAGCCTTGGCCCGAATCGCCTTCAGAGGAGAAGACGGGTGCCACACCGCGCGGCCCCCGGGGACGGTATTCCCCCCGGCCGCGTCCACCTGGTCGGAACCCGCCCCGGACAGCACGCCGACGTCCGCGTGTGATCCGATCACGGCGATCGACTTCACGCCGGATGCGCCGAGCGGCAGCAACTGATTCGCATTCTTAAGGAGCACCATGCTCTGTTCGGCGATGCGCTGCGCCGTCTCGGCTCCAGTGAACGGATTCACCGGCCGCACACTGATCGGGTTGTCCAAAATGCCCAGCGCGATCTCCGTCCGCAGAATCCGGCGGACCATGTCGTCCAGCCGCGCCATCGGCACTTCGCCCTTCAGCACTGCCGCCTTCAGCGCCCCACCGAAATGCTCCCCCGTGGGCATCTCCTGGTCCATTCCGGCCAGCGCCGCCTTCACCGTGCTGTGGGCCGCGCCCCAGTCCGGCATCACCCAACCCTGGTACCCCCAGGCCTTCTTCAGCACATCGGTCAGCAGGTAGCTGCTGTCGCAGGCATACTCGCTGTTGACCTTGTTGTAAGCGCACATCACCGTGCCGACACCCGATTCCCTGATGGCCACCTCAAAGGCCAGCAGGTCGCTTTCCCTCATGGCGCGCCTGTCGAGAACCGCGTTGCCCACGCGCCTTCCGGTCTCCTGGTCGTTGACCGCGTAGCGGTTGATGTTGCCGATCACCCCTTGATCCTGCGTGCCCTTCAGCGCCCGCCCAAGCATCTTTCCGATTAGGATCGGATCCTCGCCGAAGCACTCAAAGTTCCGCCCGTTGCGCGGCTCCCGGATCAGGTTCGCGGTCCCGCCCAGCGATACATGAAATCCCAGGTCCCGCGTCTCCTTTCCAATCAACGCTCCGAACTCGTAGGCCACCTTCGGGTCCCAACTCGCCGCGCAGGCCAGCGCCGACGGCAGCGCCGTCGCGTAACGGCCCCGGCCGCCTGCGTTGGCCACTCCGGAGCGCCCATCCGTCATCTGGATGTCCGGGATTCCCAGCCGCGGTATCCCGGCGACATATCCGGCGCCGCCCAGCGACCGGCCAGCCGATCCAGCGCCGGCCTCTCCATGCACCATCGTCATCTTTTCATCCAGGCTCATCTGCTCCAGCAGCAACTCCGCTCGCCTGTCGGGCGGTAGTGTCTTGTCCATCCATGGTCCCTTCGGCGGTTGGGCCAGAGCGGGTAAGAACGCTGCGGCGATCCACAAGCTCGCCAGGAAGTTGAAGGTAGTGCGTCCGTGAAGTTGTTGTTTCATGCGTGTGCTCACGACTGCCCCCAAGTCTACATCCTCGCCCGCGGCGTCCGGATGCTATACGATAGCTTTGCTGGACCGAATCGTTTGAGGACCCCACCCATGACACGTAAGGACTTTCTTTTCTCCGCCTCAGCCGCCACTGCCGCGGCTCTCTCAGCCCAGGAAACCGAGCCCAAGGTTCAGCGCAAGAACCGCCTGAAGCAGGGCGTCTGCGGCGGCGTCTTCGGCCGCGGCATGTCCATGGAGGATCGCGCCCGCCACGCAGCCCGCCTCGGCGCCCACTGCTTCGACCTCCAGGGCCCCGACAACTGGCCCATCCTCAAGAAGTACGGCCTCGTCCCCACCATGGTCTCAGGCGGCGGCAAACTCACCGACGCCTGCAACGACCCCTCCCTCCACGACGCCATCCGCAAGCAGTTCGCCGAGAACATCCCCCGCGCCAAACGCGAAGGCATCCCCAACGTCATCACCTTCTCCGGCAACCGCCGCGGCAAGTCCGACGCCGAGGGCCTGGACAACTGCTACACAGTCCTCAAGGATGTCGTCAAGATCGCCGAGGACAACGAAGTCACCATCTGCATGGAGCTGCTCAACTCCAAGGTCGACCACAAGGACTACCAGTGCGACCACACCGCCTGGGGCGTCGAGCTCTGCAAACGCGTCAATTCCCCGCGCTTCAAATTGCTGTACGACATCTACCACATGCAGATCATGGAGGGTGACATCATCCGCACCATCCGCCAGAACTTCTCCTACATCGGCCACTTCCACACCGCCGGCAACCCCGGCCGCCACCAGTTCGACGACACCCAGGAGATGAGCTACAAGGCCATCGCCCAGGCCATCGTCGACCTCGGCTATACCGGCTACCTCTGCCACGAGTACAGCCCCACCACGCCCGATCCCCTCAAGACCCTCGACGAGATGATGCGCATCTGCGACGTTTAGTCCATGCCGCGCCTCATCCCCGTCCCCAGGCAACTGCCCCAGCCTTCCCTCCAATACCGGTCGGCCGTGGGCAGGTGGATGGCCGGCGGTGAGGCGCTGGACGACTCCACCCATGAGCAGGTCGAGACTCATCCCTGGTGGAAGGTCATCTGGCTGACCGGCGTCGATTACTTCTCAACTCTCGGCTATCAGCCCGGCATCGCCCTGCTGGCCGCCGGCGCCGTGGCGCCGCTGGCCACCGCCATCCTCGTGGCCGTTACTCTGCTCGGCGCCCTGCCCGTCTACGCCCAGGTCTGCGGCCGCAGCTTTGCCGGGCAGGGCTCCATCGCCATGCTCGAGAACCTTCTCACCGGCTGGAAGGGAAAAGCTCTCGTCCTCATCCTGCTCGGCTTCGCCGCCACCGATTTCGTCATCACCATGACGCTCTCGGCCGCCGACGCCGCCAAGCACGCCATCGAAAACCCCTTCCTTCACCCCCTGCTCGGAGACCACCAGATCCTCATCACCCTCGCCCTGCTCACCGCCCTCGCTCTGGTCTTCCTCAAGGGCTTCAAGGAAGCCATCGGCATCGCCTCGGCCGCCGCCGTCCCTTACCTTCTGCTCAACGCCGTCGTTCTCGGCCGCGGGGCATGGGAAGTCTTCACGCACCCCACTCTGCTGGCCGATTGGCGCGCCGCCCTCGCCGTCAAAGGCGACATGGCTACCCTCATGGCCGGGGCGCTGCTCGTCTTTCCCAGACTCGCCCTCGGCCTCAGCGGCTTCGAAACCGGCGTCTCCGTCATGCCCCTCATCGACGGCGGCGCCGGCGACAAGGACTACAACCCCCGCCTCGGCGCCCCGCCCGCGGGCCGCATCCGCAATACCAAACGCCTGCTCATCTCCGCCGCCCTCATCATGAGCGTGATGCTCATCGCCAGCAGCTTCGTCACCACCCTGCTGGTGCCCGCGCACGAATACCAGCCCGGCGGCAAGGCCAGCGGTCGCGCCATCGCCTACCTCGCCCACTCCTACCTCGGCAGCGCCTTCGGCACCGTCTACGACGTCTCCACCATCCTCATCCTGTCGCTCGCCGGCGCCTCCGCCATGGCCGGATTGCTGCACCTCGTTCCCCGCTACCTGCCCCGCTTCGGCATGGCCCCCCAATGGGCCGCTCTCTCCCGCCCGCTCGTCCTGGTGCTGTTTGGCGTCAACATCGTTGTCACCCTCGTATTCCGCGCCGATGTCGACGCCCAAAGCGGCGCCTACGCCACCGGCGTCCTGGTCCTCATCCTCTCCGCCGCCTTCGCCGCCACCCTCGCTCTCTGGCGTGAGCGGCGCCGCCCTCTCGCCGCTTACTCCGCCTTCATCACCCTCATCTTTGCCTATACCCTTGTCGATAACTGCCTCGGACGCCCCGACGGCCTCATCATCGGCGCCATCTTCACCCTGCTGCTCATCACCGTCAGCGGTGTCAGCCGCTCCGCCCGCTCCATCGAGTTCCGCGTCACCAAGGCCCACTTCACCGATGTGGACACTGCCCGTCTCGCCGGGGAAGTGATCGGCAAGAAGGTCCACCTCGTTCCCATCAGGGGCGGCACGCCCGGGGCCCGCGCCGCCAAGAAAGTGGAGATCACCCGCCACTACTCCGTCTCAGGGCCCTTCCTCTTCGTCCATGTCCACCTGCTCGACAACCGCAGCGAATTCGCCGCCCCCCTGGAGTTCCAATTGCGGAAGGAGGGCCCCGACTACGTGGCTGAGGTTCACGGCGCCCTCGCCATCGCCAACACCCTGGCCTACGTCAGCGAGTTGATCGACCCCATCTCCATCTTCATCGGACTCACCCGCCAGAACCTCATGAATCAGGCCCTCCGCTACCTCATGCTGGGCGAGGGCGAAACCGGCCTCATGGTCTACACCATCCTGCTCAATTACTGGGAGTCGACCCCCGAGGAGGACGTGCGCCCCCTCATTTTCCTGATGTCCGACTAGGCGGCTCGAACGCCTCCAGCGCCGTGTACCGCGCGATCAGCCCGAAGTCCCTGTCCTTGTGCCACACCGGGACCCTGTTCCGCATCGCCACCACCGCGATCAGGCAGTCGTTCGACGACCGCACCGTCACGCCCTTCCGCCTCAACATGCGGTACAAACTCGCCGCCTCCAGATAAACCTCGGCCGGCATCGGATCGCACAAAGAGTGGAATGCCAGCAAGTCCCTCTGAATACGCGGTACCGCCCCCTCGGGCTTTACACCCTGCATCACCTCCTGCACAACCGGCGGGCAGTGCGCAAACCGGAACGCCAGTCCCTCCTCCGGCGGCAGCGAAGTGGAGCCCCTCAGAAACTCAATCCACAGCGACGAATCCACCAGGATCATGTGCCACTCTTCGCGCTATCCACCCTCTCCCATGCATCGTCGAACTTGTGGTCTTCCCTCATCTCGCCCAGATCACCCTCCCACTCCACTTTGCCGAACAAACTCACCAGGTCCTTGATGCGCGCCTGCCGCACCGCCTCCTTCAACGCCCGGTTGATCGCCCCCGAATACGTCTTCTCCCCGTAGAACTGCATTGCTTCCTTCAAGACGTCCGCATCAAGCACAACATTCATACGTCTCATGTGTATAGTGTGTATCTAAGCCGCCTCATTGTCAATGGCCTTGACTCCGTTCGGAAAACTGGATATTCTCTAGTGAGAATAGGGATATGGCAGCTCAAACCTTGATGAATGTGTCCGTCAAGTGCGAGTACGCCCTCCGGGCCGTCCTCGACCTGACCCTGGCCAACCAGCCTCAGCCCATTCGCATCGCCGACATCGCCGCCCGCCAGAAGATTCCCCAGAAGTTCCTGGAGACCATCCTCGCCGACCTCAAGAAGAGCGGCTTCCTGGAGTCCAAGCGCGGCGCCGAAGGCGGCTATTTGCTCGCCCGCCCGGCTGAAACCATCACCGTCGGCCAGGTGATTCGCAGCATGGAAGGCGGCCGCACCGGCCGCGCCGCGCTCGGGGACGCCGGGCCGTTGCAGGGCTTCTGGACCAAGGTCGATACCGCCGTCGCCGGCGTCATCGACCGCATCACCTTCGCCGAACTCGCCCGCGACTGGCGCGAACGGCAGGCACGCTTTGTGCCCAACTGGGACATCTAGCTCGAACGAGGGACTCATGAGGATCTACGACGACAATTCTTTCAGCATCGGCCGCACCCCCCTGGTGCGCCTCAACCGTGTTACCCAGGGCGCCGGCGCTACCGTCCTGGCAAAAATCGAGGGCCGCAACCCGGCCTACTCCGTCAAGTGCCGCATCGGCGCGTCCATGGTGTGGGACGCCGAAAAAAACGGCCTGCTCACCGCCGGCAAGGAGATCGTCGAGCCCACCAGCGGCAACACCGGCATCGCCCTGGCATTCGTCGCCGCCGCCCGCGGCTACCCCATCACCCTCACCATGCCCGAGACCATGTCGCTGGAACGCCGCAAGGTCCTCAAGGTCTTCGGCGCCAACCTCGTCCTCACCGAAGGCGCCAAGGGCATGAAAGGCGCCATCGCCAGGGCCGAAGAGATCTACAACTCCGACACCCGCAAATACGTTCTGCTCCAGCAGTTCCAGAATCCCGCCAACCCCGGCATCCACTTTGAAACCACCGGCCCCGAAATCTGGGACGATACCGATGGCGGCGTCGATGTCCTGGTCTCCGGCGTGGGCACCGGCGGCACCATCACCGGCGTTTCACGCTACCTCAAACAGGTGCGGGGCAAAGCCATCACCTCCATCGCCGTCGAACCCACCGCCAGCCCCGTCATCACCCAAACCCTCAGCGGCGCTCCCATCCAGCCCGGTCCCCACAAAATTCAGGGCATCGGCGCCGGCTTCATCCCCGGCACCCTCGACCTCTCCGTCGTCGACCGCGTCGACCAGGTCACCAACGAGGAATCCATGGAGATGGCTCGCCGCCTCGCCGCCGAAGAGGGCATCCTCTGTGGCATCTCCTGCGGCGCCGCCGCCGCCGCCGCCGTGCGCGTCGCCCACGAGCCCGCCATGGCCGGCAAGACCATCGTTGTCATCCTGCCCGACGCCGGCGAGCGCTACCTCACCTCCGCCCTCTTCGAAGGCATGTTCGCCGAATAAGCCGCCAACCCGCTCAGGGGACACACTGCAGCGTCCCCCCAGGCTTGCGTTCACACGTCCTGTACAATCACGTCAACATAGCTGAAATCTGTATTGGAGAACTGCGGGAGGGTGCGGGCGCCCGGTTGGGTGTTGGGGTGAAGGCGCCCGCTTCTCGTAACGGGGATTGCATGGTATAGCGTACCCACGCCCCCGAAGGTTACACCCAGGACATTTCCTGCAAAGATATTTTTTGCTTGACCTTCTTCGCTTTTTGTTCTACTATCACATCGAAGCAAACAAAAGGCGAATAAGAGGCATCCCATGGCTGCTCCCAAGCACCTCTCCATCGGTCCCTCCGGCTGGCATCGCGCCGACTGGATCTCCACCGTTTACCCCAAACCTGCCAGCCGCGGCTGGCATCCACTCGATATCCTCTCCCGCTACCTCGACCTCGCCGAGATCGACCAGACCTTCGCCGAGCCCCTGAAGCCCGAGATCGCCCGCCTCTACGTGAAAAAGGTGGACCACAATCCCGCCTTCCTCTTCACCGCCCTCCTCGGGCGCGCCTTCACCTACGACCGGCTTCTCGACGACTCCGCCGTCACCGCCTGGAAGGCCGGCTTGGAACCCCTGCTGCGCTCGCGGCGCCTCGGCGCCGTCGTCATGCAGTTCCCCTGGGCCTTCCGATTCACTGAAGAGAACCGCCAGTTTCTCATCAGCCTCCGCCGCGCCTTCCACGAGTTCCCCCTGGCCGCCGAGATGCGTCACGAGTCCTGGCTCCGTGACGAGGCCGTCACCACCCTGGTCAACTATCGCATCGGATTCGTCAACGTCGATCAGCCGGACTACTTCCGCGCCATGCCCCCGACCGCCCTTCTCACCTCCGGCGTCGCGCTGGTGCGTCTCCACGGGCGGCACAATCCGGACGCCTTCCGCGAATTCGACGCGCCGGCCGACCGTCGCTATCTCTACAACCTCGACGAGTTGCTCGAATGGAAACCCCGCCTGGAGCGGCTGGCCGGATTTGCCGCCCGCACCCTCGTTTCCACAACCAACTCCCACCAAGGACGCGCCATGGTCAACGCCCTGCAGTTGCGGGAAATCTGTGGCGCCTCCCCCCTCGAAGCCCCCGCGCCGCTGTTGAGCCTCTACCCCGCCGAACTCGCCGCTTTCCGCGCCCGCCGTCCCGTCCAGGCCATGCTCCTGCCCGCGCGTGCCGCATGACGCCATCTGACTTCCGGCTTATGCTGGTTAGATCCACATCATGCCGGAACTCAGGATTCACATTAGAGGCAGCTTCACCAGGGCTCAGCCCCTCGAGTCTCGCCCCGTCACGCTCGGTCGTTCGCCTGAGAACGATCTCTCGTTTCCCGACGACTCCGTCCTCTCCCGCCGCCATCTCTCCATCGAGCCCGAATCCCGAAGCTGGTATGCCCTCGACCTCGGCAGCAAGAACGGCACGCTGCTGAACGGGCTCAAGCTCACCGGCCGCCATATGCTCGAAGAGGGCGACACCCTCACCGCCGGCGCCGTCACCCTCTCCTACACCGAGTTCTCCGGCGCCCTCGCCGCCCAAACCGTGATCTTCACTCCCGCGCGCGAGGAACCCACCGGCAGCCGCACCAGCGTTCGCATCAATCTCAAGCAGGCCATCGGCGCCGGCGAGCCGCGCGTCCAGGCCCTCCTCGACGCCGGCCGCGAACTCGCCGGACACCGGCCCCTCGAGGAACTCTTCCCCCGCATCCTCGACCTCGCCCTCGGCGCTGTCGGCGCCGAACGCGGCGTTCTCATCACCACCGGCAACGGCGGCCTTCAGGTGCGCGCCGCCCGCGGCGAGGGCTTCCGCATCAGCGGCTCCGTGCGCGATCGCGTGCTCGAAGGGCGCGAATCCCTCCTCGTCGTCGACGTCAGCAAGGATGAGGCCCTCATGGCCAGCCACACCATCGTCTCCGCCGGCGTCCGCAGCCTCATGGCCGTCCCCCTCCAGACCGAGGACAAAGTCATCGGCCTGCTCTACGTCGACTCCTCCAACTTCCTCAAGTCCTTCACCCAGGACGACCTCACCCTGGCCACCGTCCTGGCCAACATCGCCGCCATCCGCATTGAACACGCCCGCCTCATCGAGCTCGCCCAAGCCGAGAAGGTCCTCCAACACGACCTCCGCCAGGCCGCCGAGATCCAGACCGGCTTGCTGCCCAAGGCTTCCCCCGTCATCCCCGGCTATGACATCGCCGCCAAGAGCGTCCCCTGCCGCTCCGTCGGCGGCGACTACTTCGACTACGTCACGCTCGAAGGCGGCAAACTCGGCGTGCTGCTCGGCGATGTCTCCGGCAAAGGACTGCCCGCCGCCCTCCTCCTTGCTGGCCTCCAGGCCCGCGTCCACGTCCTGGCCGAGCAGGCCTCCCAGGCCGACGACCTCATGTCGAAGCTGAATCGCCGTATCGCCGAAGCCTGGCCCGGCAACCGCTTCATGACCATGTGCATCATCGCCCTCGACCCCGTCTCCGGCGAATTCACCTACTGCAACGGCGGACATAACCCGCCATACCTCCTCCGCGCCAACGGCGAGGTCGAGACCCTCACCACCGGTGGTCCCGTCATGGGCATCCTCAAGAACGCCCCCTACTCCGCCGAGTCAGGCGTCCTCCACCCCGGCGACGTCCTTCTGCTCTTCACCGACGGCGCCAGCGAAGCCGAGGACCCGGCCGGCAACGACCTCGGCGAGCCCGGCGTCCTTGCACTCCTCAAGGCCGCCCACGGCCGCTCCGCCTCCGATATCGTCTCCTACATCTACGACGCCGTCGGCGCCTTCCTCGCCGGTGGCCCCGCCGCCGACGACGTCACCCTCCTCGCCATCCGCCGCGTCTGACCCGCCCACCGCTCACGTCCAGCACCACCGCCTCCCCCGACTCCAACAACACCCGCGCCTTCTCCTCCTTCATCACGTAGAGCGGCGCGATCCCCGCCGCGTCCCGGATCCCCGTCTCCGCCCCCGGCGCCAGATGCACGTTGTACATCCCATGCACCTCGAACGGCAGGTCGGCGAATCCAGCCACGAACTGATCCGTGTCCATCCCCGTCAGCAACAGGGTCTTGCCCGGATGCGCCCGCCCATACGCCACCACACCCTGTATCAGGTCCCGCGCCACGTGGCTCCGCTCCAGGTTCCACGTCATCACTTTCCACGACGCCGGCAAACATACGGCCAGAAAGAAGACCGCCGCCGCCCCGCCCGCCTGCCATCGCTTCGCCGCCACAGCCCCTCCAATGATCATGGCGATCCCCACCGATGGTCCGGTGAGCAGGTAATCCATGACGTGTTCCGGCAATGGCAGCACCGGAGCCAGTAGCAGCAGGAATGCGCCCGCCCCCAGCAGCCCCGTCTTTCGCGCCGCCAGCGCCGCGCCTGCCAGCAACACCGCCATCATCGCCGTGCCCGCCGGCAGCAGCCACGCCGGCCAATCCCACAGGAAATGCATCAGCCGCTCCGGCCCCAATGCCATCTCGGTGTAGCTCCAAAGCGTCTTCCACACTCGCCCGTCCACTTGAATCGCATAGGGACCTGACCGCGGCGCCGGCGCCACAACAAAATGCAGCACCGTGAACGCGCCCGACACCAGGTACAGCGGCAGCACCCGACGCAGTTTGCTCCTGTCATACACCAACGTGTAGAGTGTCGCGATGGCCGGGTACATCACCGCCAGTTCCAGCGCCCCCAGCCCCAGAGTGAAGACCGCCGCCTGCGCCGCGTATCTGCCCTCCATCAGCAGCCACAGCGCCAGCAGCACGAACAACACGTACTGCGCTTGGTTGTAGATGCACGTCCAGCACAGCACCGCCGCCACCGCCGGACTGGCCAGCCAGCACACTTGCGTCACCAGCGCCGCCGCCGCCGACCCCGTCAGCCGCCGCATGATCGCCCCCAACACGAACAGGCTCCCCGCCATCGTCAGGAACACAACCAACCGGAACGGCAGCGGATTCACGCCGAACAGCGCCTTCAGCCCGTAGAAGAACAGGTTCTCGCTCCACGGCCGGATGTTGCCGTGCGCCTTCGGCGCAAACAGAATCTGCAGAAAGTCCCCAAAGTCCTTGGCCGGGCCCAGGTGCAGCCACCCGAAGTCGTCCTGGTAAAACCAGCAATCCAATCCCCGCCAGTAGAAGGCGAAGAGGAACGCGCACGCCGCCACCGCCGTCCAATGGCGGCCGAGCCACTCGCGACCCTTTACCCGTGCGCTCACCTCAGCGGAGCGTACCAGCCCGCCGCACGCCCGCGCAATGGCCGCGGGCAGCCCCTACCCGTTGCCTCGCCGGAACTGTTGCCTCGCCGGAACTTGTTCGCCTTCACATCGGTGGAGTATTATCATTTTCAGCGTATCCAATATTAAGGGCGGCCCCACCGCTCATGGCTGACCAGCGAAAACACACTCGCACTCCCACCGCCGGCGATGTAGATGTCCAATGGAACGACTCCGCTGGAAACTCCTTCCGCCTCACCGGCGCCTGGAGCGATCTCTCCGAATCAGGCGGCGGCTTTCAGCTCTCCCGCCACATCAAAGTAGGCGCCCAGGTCCGCATCGATAGCCCCAGCTTCGGCATCTCCGGCCTGGCCATCGTTCGCAATTGCACACCGCAGAAGGGTCTCTTCCGCGTTGGCGTCGAGTTCCTCGAAGGCCTCGACTGCCCCTACTGTGGAGCCCGCCTGGGCCCCGGCGTCCATCGCTGCCCCCGCTGCCGCAACACCCCGCTCAAGCCCAAGCTCTGCGCCCTGTGTGGTCTTGCCGGTCACCCTAAAGACGTGAGTTGCTACCTGACCAACGGCTTCCCTCCCGCTGATACCCCTGCCCACATGGGTTGGTCAGCCCACATCTCCTGCCTCGATGCCCTCCGCATGGCCATTCTTCGCCCCTGCTCCTCTCTCCGCTGTCTCCAGTGCCGCGCCCCCGTGGAATTCTCCTCCCTTCACGCTCTCACGCCTGGACAACTCCTCCCCTGCCGCCGCTGCTCCGCCTCGCCCGCCACCCTCCAGGCCGCCTGGGGCCCTCGCCCCTTCTCCTGCTCCATCTGCGATCTCGCCATCTACCAGCAGGTCCACGAAACCTGGCCCGGTTGCGACGAAGCCTCTTGGCGCTCCGGCGACGCCGCCTTCCTCCACGCCGTCCACCTCCCCTGCGCCCTTCGCCTCGGCTTCAAACATTAGTCTTCTCCAGGAAGAGGCAGGCATGGCACGATCTGGTTGCGAAGACCGGTGTGGTGTGCAAGGCACCCGAGCGAAACGGCACGGCGGGCAGACACGGCGCTGCCTGAAAGCAGGCGGTCAACCGTACCTGGTTTCTCCGGTTTGGCGGTCAACTCGGGGTCTGAAGCTTTCCGCACTGGTGCCCAATCGCGCCCGGATTCAATTCAGGCCGAGGACCACTGCGTGCATTCGACTCACGACCTCCACGGCACGCGCTGCCTCGTCCTGGGCGAGCCAGGGCAGATCGTCGTAGCGCAGCCGCACGGCGAACTCCGTGTATCCCGGAACTTCAGCCCGAAACGGCTCCGGTTCCGGGAAGTGCACCCGGGCGGCCTCCATCTGTTCACCAGAAATCGTGCGTGAAGGGATAGTCAATCCTACGGGAGGTCAGCATGGCTTTCAGCGGTTTCTCCACCGCCTGCCGGATATGGATACAAACGGTCTCGAGTGGTGTGATGTGCTCCAGGCCGATCCGCACCGCGGCCAGGTCGTTGACGGCCTTGCGAGCCAGTTGTCTCGCCGGATCAGCCGGGCTGTTTTTCATGGCGCCCGATGCCGATTCTCACCGCCTGCGTGGCCACCTGCCGCCGCGCGTCGGAGCACCGCTCTTGGCGTAGAGCCCGGGGATCGGGGGGGTGGCGTCCCCAGCGGGATTCGAACCCGCGTTATCGCCGTGAAAGGGCGGTGTCCTAGGCCGGGCTAGACGATGGGGACGCAAGGGAGGTGGCGGAACACCACCAGCACTCACTATTTTAGCGGGCCGGGCGGGTGTCGGTCAAATGGGTTAGATGGTCTTCAGGAAGGCCAGCAGGTCGGTCTTCTCCTCGGCCGAGAGGACCTCGGCGAAGGCGGGCATATTGCCCTTGCCTTTGTTGATCATGGCGCTGACGGTGGCGTCGGAGACCTTCTGGCCGTTGGCGAGCTTCCCCTTCTGGTAGAGGCCCTTGAGGGTGGGGCCCATCTTCTTTTCGCCGCTGATCGAGTGGCAGACGGCGCACTGCTCGAAGACCTCCTTGCCCTTGGCGGCGTCGCCCTTCTGGGCCAGGGCCAGGCTGGAGGCGAGCGTGAGGGACAGGGTGGCGGAAACAGCCATGCGGATCGTCATCGACTTCGAGTGCTCCTTGGGATCAGGGTGGGTTGTTCTCATTTTACAATCAGTTGGTGCGTCCCGTGGTCATCGTCTTCGCCAAGGCTCCCATCGCCGGGAGGGTGAAGACGCGCCTGATCCCGCGCTTGGGCGCCAAGGGGGCGGCGGAGTTGCACCGGGCGTTTGTGCGCGAGATGCTGGCGCGGCTGCGAGGGGACTTCGACGTGGAGCTGCATACCGACGAAGAGACCGATGCGTGGGGCGAGTTTCCCGTTCCACGCCGCCTGCAGGCGGCGGGGGACCTGGGGCAGAGAATGCACGCCGCGCTGGAGGCCGCGCTGGAGGAGGGGCGGCCAGCCGCGATGATTGTGGGCTCGGACGCGCCGACCCTGCCGCGGGCGCACGTGGAAGAGTTGCTGGAGAGCGGGGCGGACGTGGCGCTGGGGCCGGCGGAGGACGGGGGGTACTGGGGGATAGCGGCGCGCCGGGTGGCGGCAGACATGTTTGCGGGAGTGGCGTGGTCGGCGGCCGACACGCTCGTGCGAACAGAGGCCGGGTGCGCACGCGCAGGGCTGACGGTGAGGCACGGCAGAACATGGTACGACGTGGACGACCGGGCGTCCCTGGACCGGCTGATGGGCGAGTTGAGGGGCGATTGAGGACCCAGGAGTGAACTTCGGACATTTGACACCGATTTTGGCGGTGTGATAACCCTGAATGTTCTGTTAGGATTCCACGATGCCGGATGACCCGAAGCCAGAAGGCACTCCCAGCCCTGAGTCTGCGCCCTCACCCGAGGCGGCGCAGGCGCCCGTGACGCCGCCCGTTGCGGCGCCCGTTGCGGCGGCGAAGCCTCCCGCAGCAGCAGCCGCCAAGCCGCCCGCGCCGGCGGCTCCGAAGGCTCCGGCGGTGATGGCGTCGACGGCCTGGGAGAGCGACCTGGCTGAGGCGCTGTCGGCTGAGTTCGGCGGCGATGCGCCGGAGTGCCTGACCTACCTGGGGCAGCCGTTCCTGGTGGCGAAGCCGGAGTCAATCGTGCCGCTGATCCAGCATTTGCAGGACGCCCACGACTTCGACTACCTGGTGGACATCACGGCGGTGCACTGGCCGGAACGGGCAGAGCCGTTTGACGTGATCTACGTCCTGTACAGCTTCAGCCGCAACGAGCGCATCCGCATCAAGATCAGGATCGCCGAGGGCTTCAAGCCGCTGACGGCGACGATGGTACATCCGAGCGCGGACTGGCTGGAGCGCGAGGTGTACGACATGTTCGGCATCGAATTCGACGAGCATCCGAACATGCGGCGGATCCTGCTGCCGGACGAGTGGGAAACCTTCCCGCTGCGGAAAGAGAACAGCATCCTCAAGATGGACCAGCGCTGGGTTCAGGAGAACCTGGGGATCGAAAGCGGACAATAGCGATGGCGGAGACCTTTCTCGACTCGACCGAACTGGTGTTGAATATGGGGCCGCAGCACCCCTCCACGCACGGCGTGCTGCGGGTGATCGTGAAACTGGACGGCGAGAAGGTGTTGGGGACGGAGTGCGTGATCGGTTACCTGCACCGTGGGGTGGAGAAGATCGCCGAGAACCGCACGTACACGATGTTTGCCCCGTACGTGGACCGGATCGACTACATTGCGGCCGTCTCCAACGGCCTGGGCTATTGCCTGGCGGTGGAGAAACTGCTGAACGTGGAGGCGCCGGCCAGAGCGCAGGCGATCCGGGTGATCCTGACGGAGCTGAACCGGATCGGCAGCCACCTGCTGTGGCTGGGCACCCACGCGCTGGACATCGGCGCCATCACGCCGCTGTTCTACTGCATGCGGGAACGCGAGTACACGCTGGACATCTTCGAGAAGTACTGCGGGGCGCGGCTGACGACGCACGCGTTTCGCATCGGCGGTCTGCAGTATGAGACCTACGAAGGCTTCGAGAAGGAATGCCTTGCGTTCTGCGACCTGTTCCTGCCGAAGGTGGACGAGTACGAGGAACTGCTCACCGGGAACCGGATCTGGCGGAAGCGGCTGATCGACGTCGGGATTCTGAACGAAGCCGACTGCAAGGCGTTCGGGGTGACGGGGCCGATGCTGCGGGCGGCGGGGTGCAAGTGGGACATCCGCAAGGCGCTGCCGTATTGCGGCTACGAGAAGTACGATTTCGAGATTCCGACGCGGGAGAACGGCGACACCTACGACCGGTACATGGTGCGGATGCAGGAGATGCGGCAGAGCGCGCGCATCATCCGGCAGGCGGTGGAGGGACTGCCGGCCGGACCGATCACGGCCAAGGTGCCGAAGGTGATCAAGCCGCCGGTGGGCGAGGCATACGTCTCGATTGAAGCGCCGAAGGGCGAGTTGGGCTACTACATCGTGAGTGACGGCACGACGCAGCCCTACCGCTGCCGGGTGCGGCCGCCGTCGTTTGTGAACTTGCAGGCGCTGGACAAGATGGCGCGGGGTTCGCTTGTGGCGGACCTGGTGGCGATCATCGGGACCATCGACATCGTGCTGGGGGAGGTGGACCGCTAGAAAAGCGGGCCGAGCGACATGCGGACGATCCTGAGAAAGGTTTTCCTGGTTGATCTGCTGCAGGGGATGTGGGTAACGTTCCGGACGCAGCATCCGAAGAACATCGTGACGGAGCAGTATCCGTTCGAGCGGCCAAAGATCGCCGAGCGGTACCGCGGCGCGCCGCGGCTGAACGTCAACCCGGAGAACGGGCAGACGCTGTGCATCTCCTGCGACTTGTGCGCGCTGGCCTGCCCGGAGGCGCTGATCGTTGTGGGTTGGGAGCGGAATCCGGAAACCAAGCGCAAGGACCTGATCACGTTCACCTTCGACACATCGCGCTGCATGTTCTGCGGGCTGTGCGAGGACGCCTGCCCGGTGGACGCCCTGGAACTGACGCAGGATTTTGAATTGGCGAGTTACTCGCGGGAAGGAGCGATCTTTGACAGGCAGATCCTGGAAGAAGGCATCCAGCCCAAGAAGTACGTGTTCTGAGTCCGCTCCTGCCGGTGGCGGGGAGCGGCTTCAACTGGAGCGGGTGTGCGCACCCGGAGCGTGGACATGGTAGAAACAGCCTTTTTTTATGCATTCGCCGTGCTGACCATCGCCGGCGCCATTCTGACGGTGACGCTTCGCAGCGCCATCCATTGCGCGATCTCGCTGATCGGCTCGCTGGCCGGCGTCGCCGGACTTTACCTGCTGCAACAGGCGGAGTTTCTGTTCGCCGTTCAGATTGTGCTGTACATCGGCGGGATCATGGTGCTGTTCCTGTTCGTGATCATGCTGGTCAACCTGGACGCGGCGGCGAAGGAGCGGCAATACCACCGGCACTGGCTGGCGGCGACGGCGTGCGTGGCCGGCACCGGCGCGCTGTTCACGGCGTTCCTGCTGCGCGGGCCGGCATTGTTGAAGCCCAACGCTCTGGAGTCCGCCGCGCCGGTCGCGGGCAACGTGGAGACCATTGCGGTGGCGCTGTTCCGGGAGTTTCTGGTGCCGTTCGAGGTCGCCTCGCTGCTGCTGCTGGTGGCCATCGTGGGCGGCGTGATGATGGCCAAGAAGAGGATCTGACGATGCTCCACCCCATCACGACCGAACATTACCTGGTGCTGAGCGCGGCGCTGCTGCTGATCGGCACGGTGGGCATCCTGATGCGGCGGAACGCGGTGGTCATCCTGATGTCGCTGGAGCTGATCCTGAACGCGGTGAACCTGAACCTGGTGGCGTTTGGAAAACACCATGGGAACGCGGACGGGCAGATCTTCGCCATCTTCATCATCACGGTGGCGGTTGCGGAAGCCGCGGTGGGCCTCGGCATTCTGATCGCGTTGTTCAGGAACAAGGAAACGGTGCTGGTCGATGAAATCGACCTGCTGAAGTGGTAGGAGACAGCGGCGCGATGAACTTTCTCGACCTCATCTGGCTGATCCCGATCATCCCGCTGTGCGGCGCCGCGGTGATGCTGTTCTTCGGCCGGAGCCTCTCCAAGGCCGCCATCAGCATCATCAGCCCGGGAGCGGTGTTGGTCTCGTTCCTGCTGTCGGCCGGCGCCGTGATCCAGCTTGCCGGGCTCCGCGAGAGGCTGCACCAGGTGGTGCTGTTCCCGTGGCTGCCGCAACTGCGGGCGGACATGGGCTACCTGCTGGATCCGCTGTCGAGCGTGATGATCCTGGTGGTGACGGGCATCGGGTTCCTGATCCACGTTTACGCCACCGGCTACATGGCGCACGAGCACGGGCCCCGCCACGGCGGCTACTACCGGTTCTTCGGCTAACTGAACCTGTTCGTGTTCTTCATGCTGACGCTGGTGCTGGCCAACAACTACGCGCTGCTGTTTGTCGGCTGGGAGGGCGTGGGCCTCTGTTCGTACCTGCTGATCGGCTTCTACTTCCAGAAGAAGAGCGCCGGCGACGCCGGCAAGAAGGCGTTCATCGTCAACCGCATCGGCGACGCGGGGTTCATCCTGGGGATGTTCTTCCTGTTCCAGGTGACGGGCTCGCTGCGATTTACGGAAGTGAATGAGGCGCTGCGGTCTGCAAGATTCGCTCCCGAGGCTGGAGTGTTCGGCATTCTGAGCCTGACGGCGCTGCTGCTGTTCATCGGCGCGACGGGCAAGTCGGCGCAGATTCCGTTGCACGTCTGGCTGCCGGACGCCATGGAAGGCCCCACGCCGGTGAGCGCGCTGATCCACGCGGCCACGATGGTGACGGCCGGCGTCTACATGTGCGCGCGGTCCAACGCGTTGTTCGCGCTGACGCCGGAGACGTCGCACATCGTGGCGGCGGTGGGCGCGGCGACGGCCATCTTCGCCGCGTCGATCGGTCTGGTGCAGAACGACATTAAGCGCGTGCTGGCGTATTCGACGGTGTCGCAACTCGGCTACATGTTCCTGGCGGTGGGCGTGGGCGCCTACTGGGTGGGTGTGTTCCACCTGTACACGCACGCCTTCTTCAAGGCGCTGCTCTTCCTCGGCGCGGGATCGGTGATCCACGCCATGAGCGGTGAGCAGGACATGCGGAGGATGGGCGGGCTGAAGGACAAGATCCCGATCACGTTCGCCACGATGTTCATCGCCTCGCTGGCCATTGCGGGGATACCGGGGCTGGCGGGCTTCTTCTCGAAGGACGAGATCCTGTGGCAGTCGTGGTCGTCGCCGCTGGGCGGGAAACTGTTGTGGGCGGTGGGCTTCTGTACCGCGGCGATGACGGCGTTCTACATGTGGCGGCTGATGTTCATGACGTTCTACGGCGAGGGCCGGATGGACGAACATACCAGGCACCATGTCCACGAATCGCCCAAGTCCATGACCGTGCCGCTGATGGTGCTGGCGGCGGGCAGCGTGTGCGCCGGCTGGATCGGGATGCCGAAGGTATTTGGCGAGAACGGCTTCATGCAGGCGCTGGAGCACTGGCTGGCGCCGGTGTTTGAAACGGGCAAGGAGGCGGCGCACGCGGCGGCCGGGCACGGCGCGGCGCAGCACGACACAACGATGGAATGGGTGCTGATGGGCGTGTCGGTCGGAGCGGCGCTGGCGGGCATCTTCCTGGCGCGGCACATCTACCTGCGCATGAAGGAATCGGAGCGGCCCACCGGCGGCGCGATGCACCCGGTGCTCTACAACAAGTGGTACGTGGACGAGCTGTACGACTTTCTGTTCGTCAACGGGTTCTCGCTGGGCGGGGGCACGCTGATGGCGCGGTTCGACCAGAAGGTGGTGGACGGCGGGGTGAACGGTACGGCGTGGCTGACGCGGCTGGTCTCCAGCATCTCCATCTGGTATGACACGTGGATCGTCGACGGCCTGGTAAACCTGACGGCGTTCAGTGTCAGGGCGCTCTCCTATCCGGTCCGGTTCCTTCAGACCGGCTTCATCCAGTCCTACGCACTGGTCTTCCTCGCTGGCGTTTTCGCCATCTTCGGTTACTACTGGTGGGTCCGCTAGCGGAGGAACACGCATATGAACGACCACTTGCTCTCAGTCATCCTCTTCACTCCGCTGGCCGGACTGCTGGTGCTGATGTTCATCCCGGGCAGGCAGAAGACGCTGGTGCGGCTGTGGGCCAATATTTCGGCGGCGGCCGGCCTGCTGGTGTCGATTCCGATGATCGTGCAGTTCAACCGCAACGCCGAGGGTTACCAGTTCATGGAGCGCGTGGACTGGATTCCATCGCTGGGCGTGCAGTACCTGGTGGGTGTGGACGGCATCAGCGTGCTGATGGTGATGCTGACCACCATCATGGGCTTCCTGGCGATCTTCTCGTCGTGGGACTCGGTGAAGGAGCGCGAAAAAGAGTACTACGCCATGTTCCTGCTGCAGCAGACGGGGATGATCGGCGTCTTCATCTCGCTGGACTTCCTGCTGTTTTACATCTTCTGGGAGATGGTGCTGGTGCCGATGTACTTCATCATCGGCGTGTGGGGCGGCCCGCGCAAGCTCTATGCGGCCATCAAGTTCTTCCTGTACACGCTGGCCGGCGGCGTGCTGATGCTGCTGGGCATTCTGGCGCTGTACTTCCAGCACAACGCGCAGTTCGGACGCTACACGTTTGAGATCGCTGAACTGATGAAGCTGAATCTGCCGCTGGGCCTGCAGCAGTGGGTGTTCTGGTCGTTCTTCCTGGGCTTTGCCATCAAGGTGCCGATGTTCCCGTTCCACACCTGGCTGCCGGACGCGCATACAGAGGCGCCCACGGCCGGATCGGTGATTCTGGCGGCGGTGCTGCTGAAGATGGGCACCTACGGCTTCATCCGCTTCTCGCTGCCGCTGCTGCCGGGCGCCAGCGCCGACAGGACCATCGTCACGGTGCTGGCGGTGCTGTCGATCATCGGCATTCTGTACGGGGCGCTGGTGAGCCTGATGCAGCAGGACTGGAAGAAGCTGGTGGCCTACTCTTCGGTGAGCCACCTGGGCTTCTGCACACTGGGGATCTTCGCTCTGAACCAGGCGGGGATCACCGGCTCGGTGATCCAGCAGATCAACCACGGCATCAGCACCGGCATGCTGTTCCTGGTGGTGGGTGTCATCTACGAGCGGAGGCACACGCGCGAGATCAAGGAGTACGGCGGACTGGCGCACGTCATGCCGAACTACGCCATCGTCTTCGCCATCGCCATGCTGTCGAGTGCCGGGCTGCCGCTGCTGAACGGTTTTGTCGGTGAGTTCACGATCCTGCAGGGCGCCTTTGACGCCAACAAGACATGGGCGGCATTCGCCGTGCTGGGCGTGATCTTCGGCGCAGCCTACCTGTTGTGGCTCTACCAGCGCACGATGCTGGGCGAAGTGACGAACGAGAAGAACAAGGGGCTACCGGACCTGAACTGGCGGGAGTGGGCGGTGTTCGTGCCTCTGATCCTGTGGGCGGTTTCGATCGGCGTCTACCCCAAACCCTACTTCGACATTCTTGAAAAGCCGGTGGCGCAGATCGTTCGCCGCGTCCACCAGACTCCGAGCGCCGTCGCCGCCGTGCCGGTGAAAGCGGAGGCTGTCACCCGATGAACATCTACTACACCTCCACCGACCATTTCGTGCTGCTGCCCGCCATTCTGCTGGCGCTGTTCGGGTGCGCGACTCTGCTGTTCGATTTCTGGGTTTTTCCCGATCCGCGGCAGCGCCGCTGGCTGCTGCTCTTCCTGGTGCTGGGGGAGGCCTTCGCCGGGGTGGCGTTCTGGCGCCAGCAGGACTTCCTCAATACGCATGGGGGGGAGTTGGTGGCCTTCAACGGCGTACTCACGGTGGACCATTACGGACTCTTCTTCCAGTGGATCTTCCTGGCCACGACCGTGATCGTCGGGCTGATCTCGTATAAGTACCTGGAGGTGCGCGAAGAGCACCACGGCGAGTATTACGGCCTGTTGATGCTGGCCCAATGCGGGATGTTCTTCCTCGCCAGCGGCACGGAACTGGTGACGATCTTCGTCGGCCTGGAAACGATGGCCGTCACGTTCTACATTCTGGTGGGCTTTCTGCGCGCGGACAAGCGCAGCAATGAGGCGGCGCTGAAGTACCTGCTGCTGGGCGGACTGTCCTCGGGTTTCCTGGCCTACGGTTTCTCAGTGCTCTATGGGATTGCGGGCTCCACGAAGCTGCGCGACATCTCGGCGGCGGTGGCGGCGCGCGACGCCTGGGATCCGATTCTGCTGCTGGCCATCGCCACGACGGCGGTGGGCCTGCTGTTCAAGATCTCGGCGGCGCCGTTCCACATGTGGGCGCCGGACGCCTACGAGGGCGCCCCGACGTCGATTACCGCGTTCCTGGCGGTGGGTTCCAAGGCGGCGTCGTTCGCCCTGCTGATGCGGCTGTTCTTCGGACCGCTGAGCCCGGCGCGTGAGTCGTGGGTTCCGCTGATGATCGCGGCGGCCATCCTGTCGATGATCATCGGCAACTTCGCGGCGGTGACGCAGACCAATACGAAGCGGCTGCTGGCCTACAGCGGAATCAACCACGCCGGCTACATCCTGCTGGGGCTCATCGCGGGGAATCCCACCGGCCTCAAGGGCATGCTGGTGTACCTGTTGATCTACACCTTCATGACCCTGGGGGCGTTCCTGGTGCTGACGGTTCTGACGCGCAAAGGCCTGGCGGGAGAAGATATCAACGACCTGAACGGCCTGATGCAGCGCGCGCCGGGATACGCCATCTGGATGCTGATCTTCCTGGTCTCGCTGGCCGGCATTCCGCCCACGGGCGGCTTCTTTGGCAAGTACTTCATCTTCCTGGCGCTGCTGGAAACCGGGCACACCACGCTGGCGATCATCGCGGCGCTGTTCGTGGCCGTGTCGGTCTACTACTACTTCCGCATGATCAAGGCCATCTTCGTCCAAAAGGAGGAGCAGGAGACGCCGCCGCTGGCCACCAGTCTGGGCGTGCGGCTGGCGCTGGGCGTCACCGGCGTGCTGACGCTGCTGATCGGCGTCTACCCCGAACCGTTCCTGCGCCTGGCGCAGATGAGCATCTCCCGCTAAGAGGCACGCATGGCGATGGAAAACATCCTCTCCCAACCCTGGTTCATCCCGCTGGTCACCGGCCTGCTGATCATCGCCGTGGCCCCTCTGGCCGTCGCCTTCACCGTGCTGCTGGAGCGCAAGGTGCTGGCCGACATGCAGGCCCGCCTGGGCCCGATGCGGGTGGGGCCGCAGGGGCTTCTGCAGACCATCGCCGACGCGGTGAAGCTGCTGACCAAGGAAGACATCATCCCCACGGACTCCAACCGGTGGCTGTTCCGCACGGCGCCGGTGATCTCGTTCTTCACGGCCTGCACTTGCCTGACCGTGGTGCCCTTTTCCGACACCATCAAGGTGACCGACGTGAACGTCGGCCTGCTGGTGATCTCGGCGATGTCGGCCGTGGGCATTCTGGGCATCATCCTGGGCGGCTGGTCGTCCAACTCGCACTACTCGCTGCTGGGCGGCCTGCGCTCGGCGGCGCAACTGGTCAGCTATGAAGTGGCGCTGGGGCTCGCGCTGATCTCCGGCGTGATGTGCGCCGGCACGCTGTCGATGAGCGGCATCGTGCACGCGCAGGCCCAGCACGGCGTGTGGTTCGCCTTCGACAACTACGGCCTGATGCTGATCCCCACGATGGTCTACCTGGTCAGTTGCGTGGCCGAGACCAACCGCGCGCCGTTCGACCTGCCGGAGGCCGAATCCGAGCTGGTGGCGGGGTTTCACACCGAGTTCAGCGGATTCCGCTGGGGCGTCTACATGTTGTCGGAGTACGTGAACATGTTCGCCGTGGGCAGCGTGCTGGTGACGCTGTTCTGGGGCGGCTGGCTGAGGCCGTTCCCAAGCGTCGGGTGGCTGGCCGTGCCGATGAATTATGGCATGCCGCTGGTGGTCTTCGGCGGCACGGGCCTGGCTTGCCTGTACCTGTCGCGCCGGCAGCCGATCCGCGGCTATGCCGTGGGTATTGCGGCTCTGGGCGTTGCGTTCCTCGGCATTGCGGGACTCTTCATGATTCCGGCCGTGAACGTGCCGTCGGCCCCGGTGTTCTGGTGGGCGCTGAAGCTGTTCCTGGTGCTCTACCTGTTCATCTGGCTGCGCGGGACGTTCCCACGCTACCGCTACGACCAGCTCATGAATATCGGCTGGAAGGTGATGATCCCCACCGGGCTGGGCGCCATCTTCGTCAACGCCGTGGTGGGCATGGCCCGGCGTTAGCCGGCGATTCCGGCCTGAACGTGGCCCAGGTGGCGCTCGCCGTGGGCGCAGTAGCTCTCCAGCAGGACGGCGAGCGTTCTCGGGCCGTCGTCGGGATGAATGCCTTGGCGGCTCCAGGCCTCCTCCGGCAGAGCCCGGAAGAAGGCGGCCCAGCGGGCGTGCAAGCCGCGCAGGATGGCCAGAGACGGCTCCAGCGGGCCCGTGCAGGAGTCGGGCAACGACGCCCAGGCGTCCTGGTCGTACGGCTTCAACGCCGGGTTCTCCTCGGTGCGAATCAGCCGGCAGCGGATGAAGGCGTTCATGTGCGAGTCGGCCAGGTGGTGGATCACCTGTCGGGCGCTCCAGCCGCCGGGCTTGTAGGGCCGGGCGAACTGGGCTTCGGTGGCTCCCTCGATGGCTGCCTCCAGGCGGGCCGGCAGGCTTTCGATCTTCGAAATGAGTTCTTCTCGCGTGCTCATGTTGTTACCAGTTTGCCGCAGGGCGGCCGGCGGCGCGTGACCACGGTCACAGCGGGGAGAAGGGCGGCGGCGGGAGAATAGAGCCATGAGCAGCGTGCCGGCTGAAGTCGAGGCACCCATCTCCGGCAATGGCCCGGCGGATAGGCCGTGGCGCCGCCGGGTTGAAGTGGACCGCTCGCAGGTGGCGCGGCGCGCGGTACAGTTCGCCTTCCTCGCTCTGAACGTGTGGATCGGCGTCCAGTTCTACCACTTCGTGCGGCAGTTCGAAACCGGCAGCGCGGTAGCCGCGATCGCCCGCCCGCCCGGCGTGGAGGGCTGGCTGCCGATCGCCGGCCTGATGAACACGCGCTACTTTCTGCTGACGGGCGAGGTGCCGGCCATCCATCCGGCGGCGATGTTCCTGCTCCTCGCCTTCCTGACGGCCTCGATTCTCTTCCGCAAGGCCTTCTGCAGTTGGCTGTGCCCGGTGGGGACGCTTTCGGAGTACCTGTGGAAGCTCGGCCGCGACACGTTCAAGCGCAACTTCCGTCTGCCCAGGTGGCTGGACATCGGCCTGCGCAGCCTGAAGTACATCCTCTTCGGCCTGTTCGCCTACGCCGTGTTTTCCATGCCGGCGCAGGCCATCGCCGAGTTCCTCGGCTCGCCCTACGGCGTGGTGGCCGACGTGAAGATGCTGAACTTCTTCCGCTACATGGGAGCTGGCGCGGCCGTCACTCTGGGCGTGCTGGTGATCGCCTCGATCTTCGTGCAGAACTTCTGGTGCCGCTACCTGTGTCCCTACGGCGCGCTGATGGGACTGGCCGCGCTGCTGAGCCCGCTGCGCATCCGGCGCAATGTGGAGACGTGCATCGACTGCGCCAAGTGCGTCAAGGCCTGTCCCTCACGGCTGCCTGTCGACCAACTCGTCCAAGTTCGCTCGGCCGAATGCCTGGGTTGCCTGGAGTGCGTGGCCGCCTGCCCGGTGGAGGATACGCTCCACATGACGTTCGCGCCGGCGCGCAAGCCGGTGCCTGCCTGGGTCATGGCCGCGGGCGTGGCGCTGGTCTTCCTGGGCGTCGTCGGATTCGCGCAGGCCAGCGGCCACTGGCACTCGGCGATTCCGGACTGGATGTACCGGGAGCTGATTCCGCGGGCACACGAGTACGCGCATCCGCGTTGAGCCGGCCACTCAGATCCACCCTGTTTCCAGCGGCGCGCGCTTCTTCTTCATCGCCTCCAGCGGCTCGTTCATGAATTGGAGCACGGGGGTCATGAGCCGAAAGCGGGCGGTGAGTTCTTTCAGGATGACGGGCGTCAAGGCCAGCGTGGCCGGCAGTTCCTGCCAGAAGTACATCTGCTTCAACCGGATGGACTCCATGGCCGGGTGCTCGCAGGGAAATCCCTTCGGGGGGCGGCTGAGACGCTCTCCCTGGATCTCGCCGGCGCCGGCGCGCAGCTTCTTGTTGCTCAGCAGCCGCGTCCAGCGCTGGTGGTTTTCCATGATGTGGACGCGCAGCAGGCGTAGGTTGTCGGGGTCGGGCATATAGACGCCGCCGGCGACGCCGACATGCTTGTGCGAGACCTCGAAGTAAAAGCCGGCCGAGGTGTGCTTGCCGAGGTCGCTGCGCCAGAACGACGCCCCGGCGTGGGTCTTGTAGGGGGTCTTGTCCTTGCTGAAGCGAGTGTCGCGGTAGATGCGGTAGATGGCCTTCCTCGGCTCGGTGACGAACTCGGGCGCGTAGGCGGTCATGGCGGCGCCTACGGCGGCGGTGAGCGCCTCCATCGGCTCCTTCACCGAGGAGATGTAGACCGGCTTGTGCTCTTCGAACCAATCGCGGTTGTTGTGTTTCTCCAGGTCGCGCAGGAACTTCAACGCCTCCTTGGAAAACCCCTCAAAGCTGGCGCCCATCTCGAACCTCCCCTACAATTGAGAGCGATGATGTCCATCGACCAGGCCCACGCACGGCTGGCGGCCATCGCGTCTCTTCAGGTTACCCGCAACGAGCCCCTGGCGCGGCACACGCGCTTCGGCATCGGCGGACCCGCTTCCATTTTCATCGAGACGGCGGATGAGGCGGCGTTCGTCGGGGCGGCTCGGGCGGCCCGCGAATCCGGCCTGCCCTGGATGGTGATCGGGATGGGGACGAACCTCGTCGTGGCCGACGCCGGCTATCGCGGCATCGCGCTCAGGTACAGCGGCGCCGCCATGAAAGCCGGCGGGTTGATGGTGCGGGTGCAGGCGGGGGCGGCTCTGCAGGACCTGGTGGACTTCACCGTCGGAGAAGGACTCCAGGGACTGGAGTCGATGACCGGGATTCCCGGCAATGTTGGCGCCGCGGTCTATGGCAATGCCGGCGCTTATGGGACGTCGATTTCGGACGTCGCGGCGCGGGTGCGCTACTTCGACGGCGACTCCATCCGCGAGACGGACAGCGCCGGCTGCGGCTTTCGCTACCGGGATAGCATCTTCAAGCGGAACCGTCTGGAAGGGCACGCGTGGCTGATCCTGTCGGCTGAGTTTCAGTTCCAGGCGGGCGAGGCCGAAGCCCTGCGGACCAAGGCCGCCGGCATCCTGGAAACGCGCAACCGCAAGTATCCGCCCGAAATGAAGTGCGCCGGCAGCATCTTCAAGAACCTGCTGCTGGCCTCGGTGCCGGAATCGGCCCGCGCGGACCTGAGCACGAGCATGGTGAAAGGGGGCAAAGTCCCCACCGCGTGGTTCCTGGAGCAGGTGGGCGCCAAGGGCCTGGCCAATGGCGGCATCCGCGTGACCGATGATCACGCCAACACGCTCTACAATGCCGGGGGCGGCACCGCGGCGCAACTGCGCGAGCTGATCGGCGAACTGAAGCGCCGCGTGAGAGTGCGCTACGGCCTGATCCTGGAAGAAGAGATTCAATACGCCGGTTTTGAAGGAGAGCCTCGCCCGTGAAACTCCTATTCGCGCTATGTCTTGCCGCCGCGGTTTTGGCGCAGTCCCCGCGCAAGCAGGGCAACCCCCTGGACGCGCTGCCGAAGAACATCGAGGTGCTCACGCACTTCGGCGAGCGGGCGGACTTCTCGCCCGGCAATACCGAAGTCGCCTTCATGGCCAAGAGCTTCGGCGACGCCTTCGCGATCAACCTGAAGACGCGCGCCATCCGCTGCCTCACATGCTCCGTTCCGGGCGCGGCGTTCCTGCGCGTCATGCACCTCTCCACGGGCGACTACCTCCTGATCGGCCCGGAAAAGTTCAACGACATCCGCACCAGCCGCGGGCGCGACAACGAGCTGTGGTTCCTCTCGAAGAAATCCGGATCGAAGCCCGTCAAGCTCGGGCAGAAAATGAGCGAGGGCGCGGCGATCTCGAAAGAATCGATGCTGATCTCGTTTTCCGAGACCAGCGGCCAGAACCCGGAGCTGCCCCGCGGCGCGTCCAACCTGATGGTGGTCGAAGTGGACCTTTCCGGCGCGGAGCCTGCGCTCAGGAACAGGCACGTCGTCCTTTCCAGCCCGGACAACTCCTGCACGCTGGAGGCCCAGGACTTCTTCGACAACGACCGCCGGATGACCTACACCTGCTACGAGCCCAAGGGCCTGGCTTCGGTGTGGACGATCGACTTGCAGACAAAGCAGACGGTGAACCAGACGAAGAGCATCGGCAGCTACAACGAGGTGGAAGGGATCTTCCCAGACGGCTTGTACACGTGTGTGGAGTCCGATCAGCAGGGCGTGCGCATGGGCGCGACGAAGCTCTTCCGCGACATCGATATCTGGAAGTTGAGGCTGGACGGCACCGGCAAGAGCTTCGTGCGCCTCACTTATTTCAACGACTATGAGGGCGGCAAGGCCTCCAATCCGGTGGTTTCGACGGACGGCCGCTTGATGGCCTTCCAGTTCGCCCGCAGCGGTGACGAGGCCGGGGTCGGCTACGGCATCCTGCTCTACCACTTCAAGAAGTAGACCATGCCGGCGCCTGTCATCTCCGGCCGCAGGCTCGCGCTGCTGATGCTCGGCGTCACTGTTGCTGTCGTGGCGATATTCGCCGGTCTCTCGCTGTTTCATCTCGACAGAATCCGGACCTCGGTGGCGGTGCGCCGGTCGGAGAAGCCCGTTCTGAAGTTGCCATCCGGGGAGATGGTGATCGTGCCGGCGGGCGAGTTCCAGGTGCCGCCCGGCCAGGCCGCTCCACCTCTGGCGCCGTTCTACATCGATAAATCGCCTGTGACTCAGCCGGCCTATGCCGCGTTTCTGCGCGAGAACGGCCGCGCCGTGCAGCCGGTGTCGGCGGCGTCTTCCGAAGACGCGCGGGCATTCTGCGAGTGGACGGGCAAACGGCTGCCGACGCCTGAGGAACTGGCCAAGGCGGCGCGTGGCGCCAGCACGGACGACGACGTCAGCATCTACGGCGCATTGCGGCTGGCGGCGGGTACAGGCTTCCGCTGCGCCAAAGCCGAGCGTGAGGTTCAGAAGGGCAAGTAGGAGCGCTTCGGCGGCGTCGCTGAGGCTCAGATGGCGACGACTCTGCCGCTGACCGCCGCCTCGTGCGCGGCCAGCGTGATCTCGCAGAGCTTGAAGATTTCGTCGTGGGGCAGGGAAGTCGGCTTGCCAAGGTAGACGTAATCCAGAAACTCGGCGAAGATGGAGCGCCCGGCCGGCAGTTTCTCGACGACGACCGGTTTCTTTGCCGAGGCGACCAGCGTGACGCCGGTGGCGGCCATGTACTCGGCCACGCCGCGCGTGCCTGCCAGGCGCAGACGGTCGTCGTTGTGCGTCGGAGCCGCCGCCGGCCGGCAGTAGTCCATGTGCAGGCAGGCCGTGCCGCCGTTGTCGAGGCGGAAACTGGTGGAGGTGGTGGTCTCCATGTCGCCGGCGCGCAGGTCTCCGGCGATGCCCATGAAGGAACTGGCGGCCTTCATCTCGCGCCCGCTGGTCCAGCGCATCAGGTCGAACATGTGGATGCCGATCCAGAGAATCGTGCTGCCGTAGGTGGCCCGGTTGCGCATCCATTCCGCGCGCTCGCCCAGCTTGTAGGACTTCTGCGACGAAATCTGGATCACCTCGCCGATTTCGCCGGCTGCAACAATCTCCTTCAACGCCAGGAACTGCGGGTCGAATCGCATCGGGAGCAGCATGCCCAGCTTGATGCCACTCGACGCCACCGCCTTCCTGATTTTCTCCAGGTCCGTGCGCGTGATGGAGAGCGGCTTTTCGGCGATCACCGGCAGCTTCCGCCGGGCGCACTCCAGTATCGCCGCGGCGCGCTCGCCGTCGTTGTTGCACACGGCCACAAGGTCCGGTTTCAACTCGTCGAGCATCTTGACCGGATCGGTGTAGGTCTTGGCCTTGCCGCGTCCATAGGACTGCGCCTTTTTCTGGTTGGCATCCTGCACGCCGGCGATCTCCACGTCGGGGTAGAGTTCGAGCGGTTTGGTGATTTCGCCGGCGTGCCCATCCAAACCCCAAACCGCGACGCGCACCTTCTGCGGGAGCCTGACCGGCTCCGCGGCGGCTACCGAGGTGCCCGCCGCGGCGAGTAGGGCGCGCCGGCTGAGAGGGTGAGATGCATGGCTGGTTGGCATACCAGACATTCTGGCAGGTCCGGATGCCGCTGTTACGCCAGCGGCGAAGGACCTCCACGACTCCGCCGCATTCGGTATACTGGGCCTACTTTCGATGAAAAACGTCTAATCCACGGGGCATCGCATGATGACACGAGCGTTTTCGCCGATCCGACCGGTTCTGGCTGTTCTCCTCTCACTGCTGGTGGCCGTGCCGGCTGGTGCGCAGCAGCAGGCCGCACCCAAGTCGCTGACCATCGTCATCATCGAGGGTGACGGGGCTATCAACAACGTCCGGCAGCGCGTGGCCAGGGAACCAATCGTCCAGGTTGAGGATGAGAACCGCAAGCCCGTCGCCGGCGCGCTGGTCACATTTGCCTTGCCCGGCAACGGACCAGGCGCTACATTCGCCAACGGAGCAAACACGTTCACGGCGGTGACCGGCCCCGATGGCCGCGCCTCGGCTTCGGGGTTGAAAGCAAACAGTCTCAAGGGCGAGTTTCAGATGCGTGTGACCGCGTCGTTGACGGGCTCGTTGACTGCCACCAAGACCATCCGGATGGTGAATGCCGGAGCGGTAGCCGGTCTGAGCACCACGGCCATCTGGGCGATAGTTCTCCTGGCCGGTGCGGGCGCGGCGGCGGGCATCGCCTTGGGGATGAACTCGTCCAGCGGCCCGCAGCAGCCTGGCCGTCCGCCCGTGACCATCACGCCGGGCGCGCCGGTCGTCACCCCGCCGCGCTAGGTCACGAGAAGGAGGACCCACGACCATGAATCGCACTTCCCGGCTTTCATCGTTCACGGCGGCACTCCTCGTTCTGGCCGCGGCGCCAGTTGTGGCCCAATCCCTCAGCCCCGGCGCGGGCGCGTTGCCCTCCGTCGTGCTAGGAGAGACATACTTGCAGACGATCGTCATCTCCGGCCAGAATTGCGCACCTTTCACCTGGACCGTGACAGGGACTGTCCCGCCCGGCCTGTCGGTCTCCACCTCCATGGGCCTTCCGGAGGCTACAATCAGCGGCCGCCCGAGCACGGCGGGGACGTACAGCTTCACGCTGAAGGTCACCATGGATCCCGGTTGCGGATTCTCAGACCCACCGCCTGCCACATACTCCATCCAGGTGCTCCCATTCCTCGTTCTGCCGCCGACTCTCCCCGGCGGCGTAGTGGGAACCGCTTACACCGATTTCGTTTTCACCAACGCCGACTCGTGCTTCACCTACAGCCTGGGCAGCGGCGCACTGCCCCCGGGCCTCTCGCTCGTGGTCGATTCCATTACCGGTACACCAACGTCGGCGGGAGCATACACATTTACCATCAACGCCAACGAAGGTGCGTGCGAAGCCTCATTCTTTCCTGCGCGCTCGGCCTCGCGAGCCTATACTCTCAACATATTTGGCATCACGACGTCCAGCCTCCCCAACGGATACTATGGAGTCCCCTACACGGCGCCCAATCTCGCTTCTTTCGGAGCCATCGGCGGCGCAACCTACGCCGTCGTCTCCGGGGCTCCCCCAGGTTTGACGCTCTCCGCCGCGGGGGTATTCGGCGGCACCCCGACGGCATTAGGCACGTTCACCACCACATATCGTGTGACCGACGCGCAGAACCGCACGGCCACGCGCGTATTGCCCCTGCTGGTCAAGGACGCCGCGGACTTTACTGCCGCGTTGCCCGACGCGGTCATCAACCAGGCGTATTCCGGGACGCTCACCTCCACCGGTTTTCTCAGCACGCCCACCTGGTCGTTGACCAGCGGCAGCTTGCCCCCGGGACTCGAACTGAATACCGCGACGGGCAAGATCGCTGGTATCCCCACGGCGATAGGCGCTTTTGCATTCAGCATCAAGGCGACGGCGGGAGTACAGAGCGCCGGTCCCAAGAGTCTGCAGATCACCGTCGGTTACCCGCCGGTCGACTTCACCCCGGACACCCTGCCCTCCGGCGTTGTGAATTCCGCCTACAGCCAGGCTTTCAGCCCGGCAGGCGGCGACGGCACGTATGTGTTCACCCTGAGATCGGGCGCTCTACCGGCCGGCATCACGCTCACCGCCGGAGGTGTCGTTGCGGGCACGCCTGCACAACCGGGGCTCTTCAAGTTCGTGGTCCGTCTCACCTCGGCGAACCTGTTGATTGAGCGACTGATCACCCTGTTCGTCGATTCAATGCCGCTCGAACTCACACCGGCCAGCCTCGCGGACGCCTACCTGACCGAGAACTACGGGCAGAAACTGCTGGCCGTCGGCGGCACCCCGCCGTACAGCTTCAACGTGACCGGTGGCGCTCTGCCGCCTGGACTCGCGTTGGATCCCGCAGGCGCCATTGCCGGCGTCCCCGGGACGGCCGGTTCCTACGCGTTCACCATCCAGGTCTCCGACTCGGGCAAGAAGCAACTCTCCCGCGCCTACACGATCAACGTGCGCACGCTGGTGGGCGTTACTACCAAGAGCCTGCCTGACGGCACGCAGGGTGAGTCCTACAGTGCCCAGTTGGATGCGCAGGGTGGTCTCGCCCCGTATTTGTATGAAGTGGCCGAAGGCGCACTGCCGCCCGGGCTGACTCTTGCCCGAACGGGCCAGATCACGGGCACTCCAACGCGCCCCGGGTACTTCAGCTTTATCGTCCGTGCCATAGATAACAACCAGCGCACGGCTGTCGCATCGCTTGCCATCCGCGTGTTTTCGACCTTGAGCCTGGCGCCGGACACGCTCCCTGCGGGCCTCCCCTTCCGCGACTACAACGCCGTACTGACGGCCTCGGGGGGACTGATCCCCTACACCTGGCAGATCATCGGCGCCTTGCCGGACGGCGTCCTGTTTAACTCAGGCGTGTTTCGTGGCGCCCCCACCACCTCCGGGACGTTCACGTTCGGCGTACAGGTCACCGACGCGCGCAAGCGCACCGTCACCAGGAGCTACACCGTCGTGATCGGCAGCGGGCCCACGATCGGGATACAGGGCGCACCACCCACCGGTCAGGTCGGCGTCCCCTATGTGGCCCAGTTTGCCGCTCAGGGCGGCAGAGCGCCGTTCCGGTGGTCCTACACAGGGACCATCCCGCCCGGCACAGGCGTGAGTCCCTCCAGCGGGCTGATCAGCGGAACTCCCAATGCCCCAGGCCGCTTCGATTTCACCTTGCGCGTGGAGGATGCCCAGGGTCTGGTGGCGTCGACGCCCTTCAGCATCAACATTACCGTTGGCGGCATTCCCCAGGTCAGCTTCACGAACCTAGGCTCATCGTCGCCGCCCGGCGGCCAACTCAGTTTCGGCTTGGCCATCGCCCGGCCCTATCAGTTGGACATCCAGGGCGTGGTCACGCTGGCATTCAAGCCAGACTCCGGTTTCGACGATCCGGCGGTGCAGTTCGCCAGCGGCGGGCGGTCGATGACCTTCAATTTCGCCGCCGGTTCCACGGCGGCGGGCTTCGGCGTGCCGCAGGTCGCCTTGCAAACCGGCACTGTCGCCGGACTCATCACGCTGACGGTCTCGTTGAACGTGGACGGCGCCGATGTCACGCCTTCGCCCGCGCCAGTGCAGACCATCCGCATCGACGGAGCCGCTCCCGTCATCACGCGTTTGGATCTGAACAAGACGTCGGCTGGGTTCGAACTGGTCGTCTATGGCTTCGCCACGTCGAGACAGGTGGCGCAAGCGCTGGTGAAACTGGCGCCCGCGGCGGGAGTGATCCTGCCGGCAACGGACTTCCCCATCGCGGTCTCTCAGGTCTTTACCGCCTGGTACGGCGATCCGGCTTCGGCGCCGTTCGGCAGCCAGTTCCGCCTGGTGCTGCCCTTCGCGGTCAGCGATCCGGCGGCCATCGCCTCGGCCACAGTGACGCTGTCGAATGCGCAAGGCTCGTCGGGCCCGGCGACAGCCAATTTCTGACCCCATTCGCGTGCTCTACCTCGGCTCGTAGAAGCTCAGCGAGTTGTCGCCCTGGCTCAGAATCCGCACCCGCTTGAGGGCGCCGTACTGCTCCAGCAGGTGGTGGGTGAACTTCGAGGCGTGCTGTACGATAACGAGCGGGCGGGGGGATTCTCCCAGCGCCTCCAGGCACAGGCCGTATTCGCGCTCGCGCGGGTAAGGCGGGTCGAGAAACACGATGTCGGCGGGGAAACGTGAGATTCCCGGTGCGGCGTCGCCCGGGTGCACCTCGCACCGCGCGGCGATCTCGAGTGTCGCGATGTTCTCCTGAAGCGCCCGCAGCGCCGGCCGGCTCTTCTCCAGGAAGATGGCCCGTTTCGCGCCGCGGCTCAACGCCTCGATTCCGACGCTGCCACCGCCCGCGTAGGCGTCCAGGAAGACGCAGTCCGCAATCCGCGCCGACAGGATGTTGAACAGCGCCTCGCGCAACCGGTCGGGCGTCGGCCTGACACTGTCTCCGGCGGGCGCCTTCAGCCGCCGGCTTCGAAACTCTCCACCTATGACTCTCATGAACCGGTCTGATGCTCCTTTGTCATCCGATCAGGGCCAACCCGTACCGGCGCTGCCAGTGTTCGCGTACGTAGCGAATCGCCGCGGCCAGCTCCTCCGGCGAAGGCGGATTCTCCACAAACGCCTGGGCCTCGCTGCGCGCAATCTCCAGGATCTCCCGATCGCGGATCAGATTGCCAATCCGGAAGGCCGGCAGGCCACTCTGCCTGGTACCCAGAAACTCGCCCGGTCCCCGTAGGCGCAGGTCCATCTCCGCGATGTAAAAACCGTCGGTGGAGTCCACCAGCGTCCGGATCCGTTCCTTGCCGGTATCCCCAAGCTTATCGGTCACCAGCACGCAGTAACTCTGCGCCGCGCCCCTGCCGACGCGTCCCCGCAACTGGTGGATCTGCGCCAGCCCGAATCTCTCGGCGTTCTCAATGACCATCACGCTGGCATTCGGCACGTCCACGCCGACCTCGATGACTGTCGTCGATACCAGCACCTGCACCTTGCCCTGCTTGAAGGCGTCCATCACGGCTTCCTTTTCCTGCGCCTTCAACTTGCCGTGCAGCAGCCCCACTTTGAGCTGCGGAAAGACGGTCTTCGATAACTCTTCATGGGCCGCCTGGGCCGCTTTGACCGCCAGCGACTCGTTCTCCTCGATCACCGGATAGACAATGTAGGCCTGCCTGCCGGCGCGCACCTGCTGCAGGATGAAGCTGTATACGCGCTCCAGTTCCGCCGTGGTTCGGTGCACGGTCTCGATCGGCTTCCTCCCCGGAGGCAGCTCGTCGATGACGCTCACATCGAGGTCGCCGTAGACCGTGAGGGCCAGAGTGCGCGGGATGGGCGTGGCGGTCATCACCAGGACGTCCGGCATCACTCCCTTCTGCTGCAGCGCCTTCCTCTGCAATACGCCAAAGCGGTGCTGCTCGTCGATGATGGCCAGCCCCAGTTTGTGAAACTCGACGTCTTCTTCCAGCAGGGCATGAGTGCCCACGGCGATCCTGCCGAATCCCCCGGCCAGCGCCCTCTTGGCCACCTCCTTTTCCTTCTTCGACATCGACCCGGTCAGCGGCACGATCTGGTAGCCCAGGGGAGCGAAGATCTGCTTCAGGCTGAGATAGTGCTGCATGGCCAGGATCTCGGTCGGGGCCAGCAAGGCCGCCTGGTACCCGTTTTCCACAGCGATAACCGCAGCCTGCGCCGCCACGATCGTCTTGCCGCTGCCGACATCTCCCTGCAGGAGGCGCGACATGGGCTGCGGCGAGGCCATGTCCCGGGCAATCTCGCCGAGTACCCGCTTCTGGGCCGCCGTCGGCTTGAAGGGCAGCATCTTCTTAATCTGTTCGCGGACCCGGTCGCCCAACTCAAAGCTGATGCCGTTCTCTGCGCGCGCTTGGCCGCGCTTCAAGGCCATGCCGGTTTCAAGCCAGAAGAACTCCTCCAGGATCATGCGGTACTGTGCCGGGGAACGGAACGCGTTCAACACCCGAACGTCTGTCTGGGGCGAGGGGAAATGAAGTTCCTTCAACGCCTGAGCCAGGGATGGGAGCCGCAGCCGGTCGCACATGCCGCGTGGCAGAGCGTCCTGAATCGGCGGCAGGTGGTCCACGAGACGCTTCAGGATGCTGCGCAAGACCCGCGCGGAGACCTTGCCAGCGGCCTCGTAGACAGGCACAATCCGGCCCGTGTGGAGACCCGGTTCGTCGTCTTCCTCATCGCGCAGGACCTCGAACTCGGGGTGAAGCATGGCGAGCTCGCCCTGGTAGGTGTCGAAATCGACCTTGCCGAAGAGGGCAACCCGCGTGCCGGGCGTCAGTACTGTCTTTAAGTACTCTGCGTGGAACCACTTAGCCGTCAGGCGTCCACCCTCCCCGTCCTCAAACACCACCTCCGCCATCCCCAGATCCCGGCGCCGGAAGCGGGGCGAGTGCAGAGCTTTCACCTCGGCCAAAACGGTTGCCATTTCGCCCGGGGCCAGACGGCTCATGGGCTTGACGTTGGAGCGGTCCTCATAGCGGAACGGGGCGTAGTTGAGCAGGTCACCGGCCGTGGCAAGCCCTTTGGCTTCCAGATCTTCGGCGCGGCGAGGGCCGACGCCCTTGACGTACATGATTGGGGTAGACTGATCCACAGGCACGACAAGTCCGCTGAACACCCAGTGTACGAAATCCGGGACGGCGGGTATCTTTCCCTCCGGCTGGCATAACCTTTTAGGGGGGGCCGCCGTCATTACTGACTGGAAAGGCCTGTCATCCGGGCTGGGGTAAACCAGCCCCGTTGGACGACTGAACTTGACCATATGCAGCCGCAGATGAACCCATCCCCGCTTCCGGGCCCGCAGGGAGTACCGGGTCAGGCGCCGCCGGCGCCGGCACGGCGCCGTCCCCATTCCCGCGCCGGCCTGCTCCTCGTGTTGGTCGCAATCGCCGCCACCGGCGGCTGGTTTGCCTGGCGAAAGCTCTCGCCGGCGGCCAAGACCGGCGGTCCGGCGGGCAGCGCCGCCATCCGGACGGCCGTGGTGGCGACCGGAGGGCTGAAGAAGACACTTCGCCTGACTGGCGCGACCACCGCCGACAAGTTCGCCTCGCTGACGGCGCCACAACTGCGCGGCTCCCGTGGAGGAGCAGGCATGACGGTGGTGGTGGCCAGCGGCGGTGGTGGTGGGCGCGGCGGCGGCATGTCGGTCACCACGGTGAGCAGCATGGGCAGCGGTGGTGGTGGCGGCGGCCGTGATAGTGGCAGTGGCGGTGGTGGACGGGATGGAGGCAGTGGCGGTTCATCTTCCTCGGGGACCTCATCCACGGCGTCAGGTTCTCCCGGTAGCTCCACGTCGGCTTCGGCGGGCACGGGCACGACCGGCTCCGGCGCGGGCGGTTCAGCGGCGGGCGGGACGGGCATGTCCAGCTTCCGCGGCGCCTCCAATCGCTTCGGTAACAGCACCGCCTCGACCAAGACTCAATCCTCCACCGTCTCTCGTTCTTCCAGCGCAACCAGCCGGTCGGGCGGCGGCGGCGGCGGGGACCGCGGCGAAGGCGGCATGAGCGGTGGCGCCAGCGATTTTATGCAGGTCCTTCAAAAGGTAGCCAAGCCCGGCTCGCTGGTGAAGAAGGGCGATACCGTCGCCGAGTTCGACCGGCAGTTCCAGCAGCTTCGCCTGGAGGATTATCGCGCCACAGTGCAGCAGTCGGAACGCTCGATGAAGGCCATTGATGCGGATCTGGACGTGCAGCGCAAGTCCAACGAATTGGGCATCCAGCAGGCCAAGGCCGCCGTCGAAAAGGCCAGGCTGGACATCAAGACGACGCCCGTTCGCTCGGTGATCCAGGCCGAGCAGCTCAAACTGGCGCTGGAAGAGGCCGAGGCCAAACTGAAACAACTGCAGACGCAGTTGCCGTTTCAGGAGACCAGCCTGAGGAGCCAGCGAAGGGACTCCGAGATTTCGGTGGACCAGTCGAAAGTGGAGTTGAAGCGCGCCGAGCGCAACGTGGACCTGCTGGCCATGACCGCGTCGATGGACGGCATGCTGGTGATGGAGAACATGAGGCGCGGCAACGAGTTTTCGCAGATCCAGCAGGGCGACCAGTTGATGCCCGGGCAGCTCTTTGCGCGCATCGTCGATCCGAGTTCCATGATGGTCTCGGCCACCGTGAATCAGACCGACGTCGAGTTCATCCGCGTGGGCGCCAAAGCCATGCTGCAGTTCGACGCTTACCCCGGGCTGGAACTGCCCGCGCACGTCGTCTCCATGGGCGCCATCACCAATCCTGGCGGCCAGCGCGCGGCGTTCGTGAAAGAGATTCCGGTCTATCTGAAAATCGACAAGATGGATCCGCGAGTCATCCCCGACCTCAGCGTGAGCGTGGACGTGCTCATCCAGTCCGGCGGGGACTTCCTTCTGGCTCCGCTGGAATCCGTGTTTCGCGACTCGCCTGCTTCAAAACCGTACGTCTTCGTCAGAACCGCCGCCGGCTTCCAGAAGAGGGAGATCGAACTCGGCTTGCGCAACCACATCGCCGCCGCCGTCACTTCAGGCCTCAAAGTGGGCGAAGTGATCGCGCTGGAGCAGCCCATCGCGCCGGACGCCGGCGCGCAATCCGCGGCGGCCGCCGCGGTGGCGTCGGAAGCCACGGCGAAAGTCGTGGCGGTGCTGGACGCCGCCCCACCCCGCCGTCAGGCCATCGGAGCAATTCATGTCGTCTAAAGACCTCAAGCCCAGCAAAAAGCTCGGGCAAACCAACGGCAGAGGCCGCATCGCTGTTTGGGTCATCGCCTTTTTCGCGTTGGCCGGCGGCAGCTTCGCGGCCTACCGCTACACCGCCGCCAAGCCCGTGGAGGTTTCCACTGTCGGCGTGCGCAAGGGCGAATTCACCATCACCGTGCGCGCCCGCGGCGAAATCCGCTCCACCCGCTCGGTCGTGCTGACCGCGCCGCAGGTGCCCAATCCGCGCATCACCAAGCTGGCTGAATCCGGTAAGCCGATCAAGGCCGGCGAAGTGGTGATCGATTTCGACACCGCCCAGTATGAGAACTACTATCTGAACTACGTCACCAGTACGCGCACGGTGGAGAGCGAAATCGTTCAGACCAAGGCCAGCCACAAGATTACCGACGAGCAGGACGCGATGAACCTGATGACTGGCCAGTACGATGTGCAACGCGCCGAACTGGAGGCCTCCAAGGCCGAGATCCTGTCCGAGATTGAAGGCGCCAAGAACCGCATCGATGTGGGCATCAGCAAGGGCGCGTTGGGTCAGACGCAGGCCACGGTCAAGGCGCATGACGTCACCCAGCAGGCGGATCTCGACCGGCTCGACACGCGCAAGAACAAGACTCTGCGCGACATGGACCGGGTGAAGAGCTATTTGTCGCAGATGACCATTCGCGCGCCAAGCGACGGCATTGTGAACATCCTGCCGAACTTCCGCTCGCAGGGCAGTTGGGGACAGACGCCGCCGCCCTTCAAAGAGGGGGACAACGCCTGGACTGGCGCCGCCATCGCCGAGATCCCCGACCTCTCCGAAATGCGCCTGGAACTGAAACTGGAAGAGGTGGATCGCGGCAAGATCCAGCTTGGCCAGAGCGTCAAGGTGAAGATCGACGCCATCCAGGATATGGAATTCGATGCCACTCTGGACTGGATCAGCCCGATCGCGGCCCTGGTCTTCCGGGGCGGCGGAAGCGCCAACGAAAAGACCTTCCCCGCGCGCGCCACACTCAAGTCGGTGGACCCGCGTCTGCGCCCCGGCATGAGCGCCACCGGCATCGTGCTGATCGAAAGCCAGCCCCACTCCCTGCTGATTCCCAACAAGGCCAGCTTCCTGCAGGGCGGCAAGCCGCACGTGTGGGTGCAAAAGGGCCAGGGCTTCGAGTCCCGCCCGATCGAGGTCGGCAAACGGAACGAGGCCGACATCATCGTGCTGAAGGGCCTCAAGGAAAATGAGCGCATCGCGCTGGAGAATCCGGTCGAGGCGGCCAAGCGCGCCAAGAAATTATAGACACCCCCGGTCGGGCGCCCTTTCCCGGCCGGAGTGGCAATGAGAGCCAATCAATGAAGAAAGTCGTATTTCGTCTGATCCTGCTCGCCGTAGTGGTGGGCGCCGGTTATGGGGTGTACAGGTTCTTCCAGGGCCTGCCGGGCCGCCAGCAGGTGACCCCCACCACGCGGGTCCGCCGCGGCGACGTCGTCGTGCGCAGTTTCACCCGCGGCGAGTTGCGCGCGGTCAGAACCGCCACGCTGGCCGCGCCGAATCTCTTCGGAACGGTTCAGGTCACCCGTCTCGCTCCGTTGGGCGCCTTTGCGCGCGAGAAAAATCTGATCGTGGAATTCGACGACTCCGAAGTCATCTCCCGGCTCGAATCCAGCCAGCTTGGACTGGAGCAGGTCGACGAACAGATCAAGAAAGCCCAGGCCGATCTGGCCATTCGAAACAACCAGGACCAGGTGGACCTGCTCAAGGCGCGCTACTCGGTCCGCCGCGCCGAGCTCGAGGTGAAGAAAAACGAGCTCATGCCGGTGATCGACCAGAAGAAGAACCTGCTCAACCTTGAGGAATCCCGCCGCCGTCTCCAACAGTTGGAAAGCGACATCAAGTCCAAACAGGACCAGGCCCTGGCCGAGTTGAACGTGCTGCGCGAGCGGCGCAACCGCAACGTACTGGACATCAACCGCGACAGGCAGCGCCTGGCGCAGGTGAAGCTGCTCTCGCCCATCAGTGGATTGGTTGCCATCAAACAGAACCGCAGCGGCTTCGGCATGATGGGCGCCCAGATGCCCGATATCCGCGAGGGCGACCAGGTGCAACCGGGCATGCCGGTGGCCGACGTGCTGGACCTGTCGGAACTCGAAGTGATCGCGCGAGTCGGCGAAATCGACCGCGCCAACCTGCGCGAGGGACAGGACGTGCTGCTGCGGCTGGACGCGCTGGCCGACAAAGTGTTCAACGGCAAGATCAAGAGCATGAGCGGTACGGCCAGCGCCAATGTGTTCAGCTCGGACCCCGGCAAGAAGTTCGACGTCGTCTTCTCCATCGACATGCACCAGTTGCTCGCCGCCTTGGGCGCGAAGCCCGATCAGGTAGCGCGCATCATGGCGCAAGCCGAGGAGAATCGCAAAAAGCCCATCACGGTGACGACAGCCTCGATGTTCGCCGGCGGACTGCCCAGCATGGCCGCGATGAATGGCGGCGCCCCCGGCGGAATGAACGCCGGCGGCCCGCAGATGATGATCATGCAGGGCGGCCCCGGCGGAATGCCTGGCGGCGCGCCCGGCGCTCAAGGCGGCGCTCAGGCCGGCGGTGGCGGCGCCGAACGGCGCACCCAGTTCATGATGGGCGGCGGCGCCAACCCCAGCATGACGCCCGAGCAGCAGAAGAAGATGGCCGAGATCTTCCAGAAGGCGACTGCCGGCAAGAACATGATGGAGATGTCGCAGGAGGACCGCCAGGCGGTCTTCGCCAAGATTCGCGAGGAAGCCAAGAAGGCCGGAATCGAGATGCCGCAGCGCGGCGGCAACCGGGGCGGCGAGGGCGGGACTCGCGCCGCGGAGGGCGGTACGCGCCCGGCCGAGTCCGCGGGGGCGGGCGGCCAGGGGCGCTCAGCCGGAGAGGGCCGCACGATGGCCTTCGGGCTTCAAGGTCCCGGCGGCATGGGCGGCGGCAGTGTGCAGTTCAGCCCCAAGGACCTTGAAAGCGCCACCCTGCCCCCGCCTCCCGAGGAGGGCGACAACATGGAGGTGCTGCTGCGGCCCGGGCTCCTCGCCGATGTCGAGATCATCGTCGAAAAGGTCCCCAACGCCGTCTTTGCGCCCAACCAGAGCATCTTCGAGAAAGATGGCAAGCCGGTCGTCTACGTGAAGAAGGGAGTTGTCTTCGAGGCGCGGCAGGTCAAACTGGGCAAGCGTTCGGAGTCGGTCTCGGTCATCGAAGCGGGCTTGAACGCGGGTGATGCCATCGCCCTCCAGGACCCAACCGCCAAGCCCGGCGACAGGAAGAGATCGGAAGAGAAGAAATCCTCCGGCGGAGCCGCCGGCGCCCTGCCGGTGGGCGGCTCCAAGGGGGGCCAGTAAGTCATGTCCGCCATCCTCCAGGCATACATTCCTGAGATCTACATGGGGCTTTCGAGCCTCCTGGTGCACAAGCTCCGCACCATGCTGACCATGCTGGGCATGATCTTCGGCGTCGGGGCCGTGGTGGCCATGCTCGCCATCACCGCCGGCGTCGAAAAGGAGATGCTCTCCTACATCGACCTGCTCGGCGTCAACAACATCATCATCGAGGCCAAGGAAGCCGTGGACCGCAACGAACTGACGGCACGCCGCGCTATCAGCCCCGGCATGAGCTTCCGCGACTACCGGGCCATCATGGAGAACACGCAGGGCATCGAGAAGGCGACGCCGCGCAAGCGGTTCAAGCCCCTCAAGGTCCTGCCCAAGACCTCGGCCGAGCCACCCATGCTCATTGGCGTCGAGCCCAGCTACAGGGACATCCAGAGCCTCAAGCTCGTCGAAGGGCGCTTCTTCAACGACGAAGAGAACAGCACAGCCGCCCCGGTCTGCGTGCTCGGCGAGTCTTCCAAGGTGAACCTGCTCGGCTATGAACCAGCGGTCGGCAAGTACGTCAAGATCAACGACACCTGGCTGCAGGTCATCGGCGTCATGGCCCAGCAGGCGGGCGGCGATACCGACGTCGAAGGCGTCGAGATCCTCTCGCGCAACAACTTGGTGGTCAGCCCGCTGCGTACCGTGATGTTCCGCTTTGAGGACAACAACAGCTATCTGAAAGATGAAATCGACGGCATCTACATCCGCGTGAAACCAGGCACCGATTCGGTCGACACGGCCGCCGTCATCAACGCCATCCTGGCCGCCGTCCACAAGGACGCCGGCGACTATACGGTCACCGTTCCCGCCGGCTTGCTGGAACAGAAGAAACGCACCAGCGATATCTTCAAAATCGTCATGATCTGCATCGCCGGCATCAGCCTTCTGGTGGGCGGCATCGGCATCATGAACATCATGCTGGCCACGGTGCTCGAACGCACCCGCGAAATCGGCATCCGCCGCGCCATCGGCGCCAGGCAGTCCGATATCGTTCGCCAGTTCCTCACCGAGGCCGTGATGATCTCCATCATCGGCGGCTTCCTGGGTATTCTCTTCGGCGTGACGCTCGCCCAGGTCATCGCCGCCGCCGCTGGCTGGTCCACGGTGGTCACCTTCACTTCCATCGCCGTGGCGTTCGGCGTCTCGGTCGGCATCGGGTTGCTGTTCGGCATCTACCCGGCCGTACAGGCAGCCAAACTCGACCCGATCGAGGCCATTCGTTATGAGTAGTTCCCAGCCTTACATCCAGGTTCAATCCATGCGTCTTCTCGCCATTCTGCTCAGCACCGCTCTGATTGTGCCCGCGCAACAGCAACCGGGCGTCCCCGCCGCTCCTTCGCCGGCGCAGCCCGCCGCCAGCTCCGGCGCCGTCACCAAGATGGATCTCTCCATCCCGGACGGCTCGGCCCCCTGGGCCGGCACCGGCGCCTGGATGCGGCGCGTCTTCAAGGCCGCCGACACCCGCGTCACCGTCGAAGGCCCGGTCCGGTTGAAGGACTACGTCATCGACGGCAAGCTGACGCTGTCGCTCAAGAACTACCTTGATCTCATCGTCGCCAACAACACCGACATCGCCGTGCAGCGGCTGTCCATCGAAGTGCCCAAGAACGCCATCCAACGCGCCTTCGCCGTCTTCGATCCCACCCTGATCACCACCTTCAACGCCAACCGCGCCGTCACGCCCGCCACCAACGCGCTGCAGGGCGCCACCGTCGTCAGCAACCTGAACCAGCCCTTCACGCTACGCTACCAGCAGACCTTGCCCACCTCGACGCAGGTCTTCAGCCAGGCGAACTGGACCAAGCTCTCCACCAACGACACATTCGCCCTGTTCAACCCCTCCTACACCAACACCTGGCAGATGGGCTTCACCCAGCCGCTGTTGCGCGGCCGCGGCGCCTACGTCACCAAACTGCCCATCACCATCGCGCGCGCCACGCGCCAGCAACAGGGCTTCACCATCGAAGACCAGATTCTGCGCCTGCTGGTCACCGCCGAGAACGCCTATTGGGACGTGATCAGCTCCCGCGAAAACCTCAAGGTAAACAACGAGGCCCTGAAGCTCGCCGTCGCCGCGCTGGAGCGCACCAACCGCGAAATAGAACTCGGCGCCACCAGCGAGCTCGAGCGCTTCCAGCCGGAACAGAACGCCGCCACGGCGCGCATCAACGTGAGCCGCACGCAGTTCCAGTTGCAGCAGTTCGAGGACGCCCTCCGCCGCCAGATCGGCGCCGACCTCGACCCCGAGGTCCGCAACCTTCCCGTCGTCCTCACCGAAGACGTCACCAAGACGCCCGACCAGGCCGCCTACGACAAGGCGCGCCTGCTCGAGACCGCCCTGGCCAACCGCCCGGACCTGAAGGTTCAGAAAACCGCGCTGGATGTCAACGATCTGCAGATCAAGAGCGCGCTGAACGGTCTGCAGCCGATCTTCAACCTGACGGGCAGTTATCAGTCCTACGGCCGGGGCGGTCCGGGTTATGTCCGGACGACAACACCGCCGACTTTCGTTCCCGGCGGCCCCGGCGATGCCTGGGACATGATGTTCGGTTTCAACTACAACACCTTCGCCTTCGGCCTCACGCTGAACCTGCCCCTGCGCGACAGCACGGGCACGGCCAACCTGGCCGACGCCGCCGTGAATAAGCGCCTCACCGCCTTGCGCGAACGAGCTCTCCAGCAGCAGATCCGCCAGGAAGTGCTCAACGCCATCACCAACGTGGAGAGCAGCCGCGAAGCGGTCAAACTCGCCCAGATCGCCGTCGACTACGCTCGCAAGAGGGCCGATGCCGATCAGAAGCGATATGACCTCGGCGTGATCAACATCTTCTTCCTGCTCTCTTCGCAGAACGACCTGACCACCGCCGAGTCCAACCTCGTGAATCAGAACGTCCTCTACAAGCGGAACGTCCTCACCATGCAGCAGCGCCTCGGAACGCTGCTCCAGGATCGCGGCCTCGTGATTCAGTAACCGGCAACCGCCTATCATGAAAGGAGGGCGGGGCGTTAGGGAGTACCCCGGCGGGCGCGCCCTCTCTTTTTCATGGGCCGTATTCGCATCCTCTCCGATACCGTCGCCAACAAGATCGCCGCCGGCGAGGTCGTGGAGCGTCCGGCCTCGGTGGTCAAGGAACTGCTCGAGAACTCCCTCGATGCCGGCGCCACCGATATCGCCGTGGAGACCGACGGCGGCGGGCGGAGGCTGATCCGCGTCGCCGACAACGGCTGTGGCATGATGCGCGATGATGCCATGCTCGCCTTCGAGCGCCACGCCACCTCCAAGCTCTCCAGCGTCGATCAGCTTGAGGCTATCGCCACCCTCGGCTTCCGCGGCGAAGCGCTGCCCTCCATCGCCTCCGTCTCACGCCTCCAACTGGAGACCCGCAGCGCCGCCGAGCCTACCGGCGCCCGCGTCGCCATCGCCGGCGGCAAGCTCCTGGCCTGCGAGGAGATCCCCTTTGCGCCCGGCACCACCATCAGCGTCAGCGACCTGTTCTACAACGTCCCGGCCAGAAAGAAGTTCCTCCGCAGCGAACAGACCGAGCTCGCCCACATCGCTTCCCTGGTCACGCACTATTCGCTCGCGCATCCGCAGAAGTCTTTCGAGCTGACTCACTCCAGCAAAGAGCTGTTGCGCGTCACGCCGGTCACCACCGACCGTGACCGCGTCTTTCAGGTCTTCGGCGCGGGGGTTCTCGAGGACCTTGTCGAAATCGGCATGAGATCGGTGCAGGACGGCCGCTTCCGCCTCTCCGGATTCGTCTCCCGGCCGCAGGTGCAGAAGTCCAACCGCAACTCCATCTTCCTGTTCGTCAACCGCCGCCTCATCCGCGACCGCCTGCTGCTCCATGCCATTTCCGCCGCCTATCACAACCTGATCCCGCCGGCCTGCTATCCCTTCGCGCTGCTCTTCATCGATTGCGCTCCGGCCGAAGTGGACGTCAACGTGCACCCGTCCAAGACCGAGGTGCGATTCCGCAACGGCAGCTTTGTCCATGATTTCGTCCGCGACGCGATCCGCGACACGATCATCGAGCAGCGCCCCGTCCCCAGCGCGCCGCCTCCCGGCAACCCTCTGGCGCAAGCCGGCGCCCACCTGCCCTACTCCGAATTCACGCAGGCCATCGAGAACTTCCGCTTCGACGAGGCGCGTCCCGTCAGCGCCATGCCGCCGGAAGACGGCGCGCCGCTCCCCGAATACACGCTGCGGCCCGCGCAGCCGCCGCCGGCACGGTTTGACTTCGGCGCCGCTCCGCCCCTCGCGCTCGACGCGCGGCCGCCCGCGGCTGAACCGTTACGCCTGAAGATCCCCGACACGCACGGTGGCTTCCCCGAAGGCGTCGACCTGAACGCCCCTCAGGGCATGGTCTCGCTGGACGACCTGCGCGTCCTGGGCCAGATCCACGACAGCTTCATCATCGCCGCCGGCCGCGACGGCCTGTGGATCATCGACCAGCACGTAGCCCACGAGCGAATCCTGTTTGAAAAGGTGCTGGCCCAGCAGGCCGCCGGGCGTGTCGAGCAGCAACGGCTGCTCATGCCGATGGTGTTGCCGCTCACGCCGGCACAGCAGGTGGAATACGACCGCATCGCCGATGAACTGGAAAGGGCGGGCTTCGAGACGGAGCCTTTCGGCAACCGGACCATCGCCATCAAGGCCGCGCCCTGCGATGTCGCTCCCGGCGATTTGGAAAGAGCTATCTACGAGATTCTGGAGATCGCCGAAGGTGAGTTTCGCAAGTCGCAGGTGGAGGACTTCCGCCGCGGCATCGCCGCCTCACTCGCCTGCCGCGCGGCCATCAAGATCAACACCCGCCTGGATCAGGCCAAGATGGATTACCTGCTGCGCGAGCTCTCGCGCACGCGCTGCCCCATGAGCTGCCCGCACGGCCGGCCCGTGGCGCTGCGTTACACCACGCGCGAAATTCTGCGCAGCTTCCACCGCATCTGAGCGGCGCGGCTATTCCCATTCGATGGTGCCCGGCGGCTTGTGCGTCAGGTCGTAGAGCACCGCGCAGATGCCCTCCAGCGCCAGCAGACCGCGCGTCATCTCTTCGAGCAGCGCCCCCGGCATCACCACCGATTGCGCCGTCATCCCGTCCACCGAATCGACGGGCCGCAGCACGATGGAGTCCGGCCGCTCCGCCGTGCCCAACGGCACGATGATCACCGGGAACTGCCAGACGCTGTTCTCGAATCCCGACTCGCGGCACAGCCGGCGAACCAGCGAATCCGCCGCGCGCAACCGGTCCAGCCGCTCTGCCGTGATGAACGCCGCGGAGGTTCGCAGCTCCGTCACCGCCACGTGTGCGCCCGCCAGCGAGACCACCCGGTTGATCGCCGCATTGCGGTTGATGGCCCCCGTCGCTCGCAGGTGAATCCCCTCATCGGTCGGCGGCTCTTCCAGCAGCAGCACCGGGCGGTAGCTGCGGGAGTCTCCCTGCACACCCACCGAATGCAGCGGCGCCAGCCAGCCGTCGTCCAGCTTCCGCACCGGCTGGGCGCCGTCCTCGCACAGACACCGGATCGCCAGGCCGGGACCGGGGAACGGGTGCCGCGACAGCAGATCCTCCGGCAGCGCGAGTTCGCGCCCCACCTCGCGAACCTCATCCTTGTACAGCAGGTGCAGCGGTTCCACCAGGCGGTTTTCGGCGATCAGCTTCTGGATGCCCGACACCCGGTTGTGGTGCGTCTTGATCAGGTCCGCCTTCGCCGTGCCGCCGCTTTCAATCGTGTCCGGATAGATGGTCCCTTGGCCCAGTATCCAGTTGCCCTCCAGGAAGTGGCCCGACGCCAGGATCTGTTCCTGTACCTCGACGAACATCTCGCCGATGATGTGGCGCTTCTTCTCCGGATCGCGAACGCCGGCCAGGGCGCTCAGGAACCGCCCCTCGGCGTGTTCCACTTCGAAGATGCCGCGCCCCAGGGATTCGAAAACACCCTTGACGAAGTCCGTCTCGCCGTCGCGCATCAGGCCTGTGTCGACGTAGGTCGCCCGGACCCGCTCTTCCCCCAGGGCCCTCAGGCACAGTGTGAACGCCACCGTGGAGTCCACGCCGCCGGAGACGAAGAAGAAGACATTGCGGTCGCCCACCACGCGGCGGATCTCGTCTTCAATGCGCAGTGCCTGTTCGCGCGGGCGCCAATCCCGCTCGCAGCCGGCGATGTCGAAGAGGAAGTTGGAGAGCACCTGTCGGCCGCGCTCCGTGTGCACCACCTCGGGGTGGAACTGAACGCCGTAGAGCCTTCTCGCCGCGTGGCCCATGGAGGCGATCGCGCAGGTCTCGGTGGTGCCCAGCACCTCAAAGCCCTCCGGAACGTTCGTCACCGTGTCGCGGTGGCTCATCCAGATCTTCTGCCTGCCCTCCGCCCCCTGGAACAGCGGACAGCCCACGCCGGTCTCCAGGTACGCCATCCCGTATTCGCCCTTCTCGCCCCTTTGCACCTGCCCGCCCAGGTGATAGGCCATCAACTGCTGGCCGTAGCAGATCCCCAGCACCGCGCAGGGCAGGTTGAAGATCGCCGGATCCACCTGCGGCGAACCCGCTTCATAAACGCTGGCCGGGCCGCCCGAAATGACAATCGCCTTCAATCCGGCCAGATCGCCTGCCGGCGTCTCAGAGGGGCGGATTTCGGAGTACACGCCGAGTTCACGGATCTTTCTCGTGATCAGATGGCAGTACTGCCCGCCGGTATCGAGAACGACAACCTGTGGCCTTGGATCGGTCGGAGCAGCCTGGTTCAATCGCGGTAGGACCTCTTGTCCAATTGAACCATCTGCTTCTTCTGGCTGTCGAGCAGGTTCTTCGCCTTCGGCATCAGTTCCATCGCCTTCAGCACCATGGGGTCCGTCTCAATGGCGTAGCGCTGCGACTCGTCCAGGGAGGACGCAGTGATGAGCGCTTCGATCTTGATCTGCTGTTTCACCCACTCCTGGTTCTCGGCGAACTCGGCTTCGGTGAATGTCGCATTGTTCTTCAGTAGGTATTGGTGGAAGTCGTTCATCACCGCGTTATCGGGCATCCAATCCTTAGCCAGCTTGGTGTCGTGCGTGGAAAAAAACTTCGGCAGGTAGTCGCGGAAAGCGAATCGGCGCAGTAGCTCGATCTGGAACCGGTTGTACTTCAAGTCGAACTTCTCGTCCGGCTGAATCCCGTTGCCTCCGTAGACCGCGCGGCCCGAGTCGGTCATCTTGACGTCGGTCGAGTCCCGCTGAGCTCCCTCCTTCCGGTTGAAGTAGTACTCGTAGAAGGAGCCGCTCCCGTAGTCGCGCTGGATCAACCGCCCCGACGGGGTGTAGTACTTGGCCGTGGTCAGCGCCAGGCCCGTGTTTTCCGAAAGCGGGAATACGGTCTGCACCAGGCCCTTGCCAAAGGTGTTATCGCCGAACACCAAAGCGCGGTCGTGATCCTGTAGCGCGCCGGCCACAATCTCGGCCGCCGACGCCGAGTAGCGGTTCACCAGCACCACAATCGCGTAGTCCCGCGTGGCGGCGCCGTTTGATGCCAGGTACGGCTTCTCAGGCGAAGTGCGGCCCCGGTGGCTGACCACCGTCTGGCCCTTCTTCAGAAACCGGCCTGCCACTGCGACACCCTCGTTCAATAGGCCCCCGGGGTTGTTCCGCAGGTCCAGCACCAGCCCCTTGATGTTCGACTCACCCAGCTTCTTGATGGCCTCTTCCAGTTCCCGCGAGGTGTTCTCGTTGAAGCTCTCGATGTCCACGTAGGCGATGCCCGGTTTCAGCCAGATGGCATTCTGTACGCTGAACCGCGGGATCTCGCCTCGAACCAGGTTGAAGACCAGGGGGTCCTTCACGCCTTCCCGTGCGATCACCACTTGAACCGGCGTGCCCTTGGGCCCCTTCAACAGGTCGGCCACCTCGGCCGTGGTCAGCCCGTCGGTGCGCTTGTCGTTCACCTCCAGAATCACGTCGCCCGGCCGGATGCCGGCCTTGTAGGAGGGCGTTCCGCTAAATGGCGCCACCACCACAATGCGGTTGTCCTTCGGCTGAATCGTCATGCCGACGCCGTAGTAGGAGCCGCGCTGGTCTTCCCGTAGCTGCTGGAAATCGCGCGGGTCAAAAAAGCTTGAGTGCGGGTCCAACGTCCGCAGCATCCCCGGAACCGCGCCCTTGAAGATCGCCTTGTCCGCATTCACCTTCTCGGCGGCGTTCTCCTCCACCAACCGGTAGATGGAGGTGAAGGTCTTCAAGCCGGAGACCAGGTCGTCGTCGGCGCCTGCCGCTGCCGTCGCCGGACCGGCAGCCCTCGCCGCCGAACCCGGGCCGAAGTTGCCCGCCAATAAGGCGCAAAGGCCGACCAACAGCAAAGAAAAGACGAAAGCGCGGAATTGGCGCATGAACGGGCCTCCCCAGACCTGCCTCAAGTATATATCAACGCCTCTCAGCCATGAGACGGCGCGAGGCCCCGCCAGGTTTGAGAATTGTGAAGCGTCAACGCCGGCGCCCGGCCCGTCAGACCGCCTTGGCCTTGCGAACCGCCGCCGCCGTCTCTGACCGCGGGGGCTTGCGCGGCGTCACGGTCAGCCGCCGCACCTGGTCGGTCACGCAGACCAGGAACATCGGCTGCTTGGCGCCTTTGAGGATGTCGATAATCCGTTCGTGATCGGCCTCGAGGTAGATCGACTTGCCGTCCGTCAGCAGGTGGAGATCGCTCTCAACGTTCATGATGTCGGCCAGCCGCTTGCCCATCTCCCGCTGCAGGAATCGCAGCGTCCTACGGATCTTCTGCAGGCTGAAGCCCTTGCGGCGCAGTTCGGCGATCACGCTCACCTCCACCACCTCCGCGGTGAAGTACAGCCGCTTGTGCCCCTGGTGGCGCGGCGATACCACGCGCTGCTCGTCCCACCATTGCAGTTGCCGCAGGCTCACATCCGCCAGCCGGGCGACGTCTGCGCTGGAAAACGTCCGCTCGCCGTTCTCAGGTCCAGCCGGTCGTGGTTTTGTTTTGAACATCTCCCACTCTTTCTGTTTGGGCACAAACTCAAGTACGAGTCTATCCGAGGGCCGGGGGAAGTCAATTCACAAGATCTTGGGGCTCAGCGAACAGAAACCCAATGGAATGGGGTGCGAAATCAGATCCGCTATCCGCCGCCGACGAACGTCACGATCTCCACAGTCGCTCCATCCCGCACCTCCGTCGACTCCCACGAGTCCTTGCGGACAATCTCGCGGTTCAGTTCCACGGCCACCCTCGCCGGGTCGAGCCCCGCCTGAACAAGCAGTTCTCTGACGTTCAGCCCCGGCGGGACCCCCAGGGTCTCCCCGTTGATGCGAATGGAGATATGTGGATCGGCCGGTTGGTTTGACACGCTCTTCTGAGCCTCATTATAGTGAAGAGTTCGAGCCTCGGCTGACCGGTCGCGTACACATGCCCACAACATCCATCGAAATCTACTTCCCCGTCCTGGTGCAGGCGTTGCTGGGCCTGGGGCTGGCGGCCCTGCTGGTCTCGCTCGGCTTCCTTCTGGGGAAACGAGTCAAGAATCGGGTCAAGGAGATGCCCTACGAGTGCGGCATCACCCCGGTGGGCAGCGCCAAGGATCGGCTCAGCGTCAAGTTCTACCTCGTCGCCATGCTCTTCATCCTGTTCGACATCGAAGCGATCTTCCTCTATCCCTGGGCCGTGGTCTATCGAGAGTTGAAGCTGTTCGCCTTCTTCGAGATGCTCCTCTTCATCGCCCTGGTCCTGGCGGGCTTTTTCTACATCTGGAAGAAGGGCGTGCTGAACTGGGCTGAAGAGAACGACGAGGAAAGTGCGGGCTAGGGGGCCCATCCATGCTGCCCGACAATCTGAAAGAGATGACCGTGCCCGCCGCCCTGGAACTATGGGACGCCGGGGCGTTGACCGGAGGCGGCCGCGACTTTGGCGAGACGCTCTTGTGGGTTCGCCGGGATAGGATCGCGGACGTCTGCCGCCATCTGAAGGAGAAGTTCCAATTCGTACGGCTGAGCGGTTTGACCTGCATCGACAGGCACCCGGCCGAGCCGCGCTTCGAGGTTCTCTACCTGCTCCACTCCATCGAACGAAATGAACGGCTCAAGCTGAAGGTCGCGCTCACAGGCGCGCAGCCCGAAGTCGACAGCGTCACCCCGGTCTGGGCGGGCGCCAACTGGTACGAACGGGAGGCGTTCGATCTCTTCGGCGTGCGCTTTCTGGGCCACCCGGATCTGAAGCGCATCATGATGCCCGCCGATTGGGAAGGCCACCCGCTGCGCAAGGATTTTCCGATCCACGGCCACAAGTACAGCTATCAGAACGGCTAGGAACACCGGGAGCCGCGAGCAAAAGGCAGTCATGAGCCAGATAGAAGCAAACGCAACCTCCGCGGCCGCTGAGCCCGCCCAGGACGGCAAACTCCCGGGCGGCCGCCGCCGCATGGCCCTCAACATGGGCCCGCAGCACCCCTCGACCCACGGCGTGTTGCGCATCATGCTGGAACTCGACGGAGAGATCGTCACCAGCGCCGAGCCGGACATCGGCTTCCTTCATACCGGCATTGAAAAGCAGGCTGAAACGCTGAACTGGCAGCAGGTGGTCACGCTCACCGACCGCATGGACTATCTCAGCAACCTGGCCAACAACCTGGCCTACGTCCTGCCCGTGGAGAAGCTCCTCGGCGTCGAGGTTCCGCCCAAGGCGCAGTGGCTGCGCGTGATGCTCACCGAACTGTCGCGCATCAACAGCCACGCCGTTTGGCTGGGCACCCACGCCATGGACCTCGGCGCCATGACGGTGTACTTTTACTGCTTCCGCGAGCGGGAGGACATCCTGCGGATCTGTGAGATGTTCAGCGGCCAGCGCATGATGACCAGCTACATCCGCATCGGCGGAGTCGCCCTGGAGCCCCCGCGCGGCTGGGAAAAGACCGTGAGGGAATTCCTCAATGGTCTGTCCGCCAAGATCGACGAGTACGAGAACCTGCTCAACTCCAATCCGATCTTCCTGCAACGTGCCAGGGGCGTGGGCCGGCTCAGCCTCGAACGCCTGCTCGATCTCGGTGTCACCGGGCCCATGATCCGGGCCGCCGGCCTGAATTGGGATATCCGCAAGTCGGAGCCCTATTCGAGCTACGACAAGTTCGATTTCGACATTCCCGTCTACTCCGAAGGCGACGTCTTCGCCCGCTTCCGCGTTCGTCTCGAAGAGATGCGCCAGAGCGCCCGCATCGTGGAACAGGCGCTGAACGGCATGCCGGAGGGCCCCTGGAAGGCCGACGCCCCCCAGGTGGTCCTGCCCGACCGCGAGAAAATGAAGACGCAGATGGAGGCGTTGATCTATCACTTCAAGATCGTCACCGAGGGCTTCCGTGTCCCCGCCGGTGAGGCCTACGTGCCCGTGGAGTCGCCCCGCGGCGAGATCGGATTCTACGTCGTGAGCGACGGCACCTCGAAGCCCTACCGTGTCTTCATGCGCACACCGAGCTACGGCAACCTGCAGTGCTTACCCGCCCTGTTCGAGGGCAAACTCATCGCCGACAGTGTCGCTGCCCTCGGCAGCATGGATTTTGTGCTCGGTGACATCGACAGGTAGAATGCGCGCCGGACTGGAAATGAAACTGCCATGACCTTCTCACCCGAACTCGAGGCGAAGTTCGAAAAAATGATCGCCAACTACCCGCCCGGGCGGCAGAAGGGCGCGCTGATCCCCATGCTGCTGTTCGCCCAGGACGAGATCGGCTCCGTCACCCCCGAGCTCGTTCAGGAAGTCGCCGCGCGCCTCAAGGTGAAGCCCGTCGAGGTGGAGGAGGTGCTGGGCTACTACACCATGCTCACCCGCGAGCCGCGCGGCAGACACCACATCCAGATCTGCACCAACATCAGTTGCATGTTGACCGGCGGCGAGGAACTCTTCGCTCACGCTTCCAGAAAGCTCGGCATCGGCCACCGGCAGAAAACCGCCGACGGCCAGTTCTCGCTCGAAGAGGTCGAGTGCCTCGGCGCCTGCTCCTGGGCCCCCGCGCTGCTGGTGAACTATGACTTTCACTTCAACATCACCCCCGGGAAGCTGGACCGCCTGATCGACAGCCTGAGGAAGATGCAGTGACGGTCACCCATAGGAAACGCGAATGCTTCTGAACGAGCCCCACCCGCTGGAAGTCAGAGTTCTCACGCGGCGCTACGTCTATCCCCAGTCCGAGCCCATCGGCCTGGATCAGTACGTTGAGCAGGAAGGTTATGACGGGCTGCGCAAGGCTTTGGCCATGCAGCCCGAGGCGATCATCGACGAGGTGAAGAGGTCCTCGCTGCGCGGTCGCGGCGGCGCCGGATTCCCCACCGGCATGAAGTGGAGCTTTGTGGACCGCAAGTCGCCCAAGCCCAAGTACATCGTCGTCAACGCCGACGAAGGCGAGCCCGGCACCTGCAAGGACCGCGTCATCATGGAGAACGAGCCCCACCGGCTCATCGAGGGCTGCCTCATCGCTGGCCGCGCCATCGGCTCCAATCGCGGCTGGATCTACATCCGCGGCGAGTACCGGCAGTATATCGACTGCATGGATCGCGCCATCAAAGACGCCTACGCTCGCGGCTATCTCGGCGAGAATGTCCTCGGCTCGGGCTGGTCGTTCCACCTCTCGACACACTCCGGCGCCGGTTCCTACGAGTGCGGCGAGGAGACCGCGCTCCTCGAGTCGCTGGAAGGCAAGCGCGGCAATCCGCGCCTCAAACCACCCTTCCCCGCCGTCTCCGGCGCCTTCCAGTGCCCCACCGTCGTCAATAACGTCGAGACCTACGCCGCCGTCCCCGACATCATCCTGAAGGGGGGTGAATGGTATGCCGCCCTCGGTACGCCCCGCAACGGCGGCACGCGCCTGGTCTGCCTCTCCGGCCACCTCAACCGGCCCGGCGTCTACGAAGTCCCGCTCGGCATGAACCTGCTGACGCTGGTCAACGAGATCGGCGGCGGTGTCTGGAAGGGCCGCAAGCTCAAGGCGATCATCCCGGGTGGAAGCTCCAGCCCCGTCTTGCGCGCCGAAGAGTGCGATATCCCGGCCGACTACGACAGCTTCGCCAAGGCAGGCACCATGCTCGGCTCCGGCGCCACCGTCGTTCTCGACGAAACGGCCGACATGGTAAAGGTCCTCTCACGCCTCATGAAGTTCTACGCCCACGAAAGCTGCGGCTGGTGCATCCCCTGCCGCGAAGGCACCGCCTGGCTCAGGACGATCATGGCGCGGCTCGACGCCGGCGTCGGAACCAGGAACGATATCGACATGGTGGACCAGTTGGCTCAGGGCATGCTCGGGCGCACCTTCTGCCCGCTCGGCGACGCCGCCGCCATGCCCGCCACCGCCATCGTGCGCAAGTTCCGGGACGAGTTCGAGGCCAAAATCGCCTCCTCCCAGGTGTTCATGCCCGCGCCGCATACTCAGCCCCTGGTGGTCCTGTAGGAGAAATCATGGCGGATCCCATCACGCTGACAATCGACGGACGGCAGATCAAGACACCCGCCGGTACGCTCGTCATCGAAGCGGCCAGGTCGGTTGGCATCGAGATTCCCGCCTTCTGCTACTACGAAGGCTTCTCCCTGCAGGCCGCCTGCCGCATGTGCCTCGTCGAAGTCGAGAAGATGCCCAAGCTCCAGCCCGGCTGCACGCTGCCGGCCGCCGCAGGCATGGTGGTTTACACCAACTCGCCCAAGGTCGTCGAGGCCCGCAAGGGAACGCTCGAGTATCTCCTCTCCAACCATCCTCTCGACTGCCCTGTCTGCGACAAGGGCGGCGAATGCGAGTTGCAGGATATGGTGTTCCGCTACGGCGCCGGCCAGAGCCGCTTCGTCGACATCAAGCACCATGTCGATGAGCGCCAGTGGAGCCCCGCCGTCTACTACGACGCCTCGCGCTGCATCCTCTGCTATCGCTGTATCCGCGTCTGCGACGAAGGACTGGGCGTCGGCGCCCTCGGGCTCACCAACCGCGGCGTCGCCGCCGAGATCACCCCCAGCCACGGCGACCACCTCGAATGCGACGAATGCGGCTGGTGCATCGACGTCTGCCCCGTCGGTGCCCTCACCTCCGGCGCCTACCGCTACAAGTCCCGCCCCTGGGAACTGAGCTATTCCGGCACCGTCTGCACCCACTGCGCCGATGGCTGCAAGACCACCCTCAGCGTCCGCAACGGCGAGGTCATCCGCGCCAACAACCGCGACCGCGGCGGCATCAACGGCGAGTTCCTCTGCATCAAGGGCCGCTTCGGCTTCGATTTCGTCCACCACCCCGAGCGCCTGCAATCTCCCCTCCTGCGCAGGAACGGCGCCCTCCAGCCCGTCTCCTGGAGCGAGGCGCTCTCTGCCGTCGCCGCCAGGTTCACCCAGGTGAAGGCGGCCGGCGGGCAGTTCGGCGTCATCGGCTCTTCCCACACCACCAACGAAGAGAACTACTTCCTCCAGAAGTTCGCCCGCCAGGGCCTCGGGACTCCCAATATCGACCACCACCGCACCGGCGACGTCGTCACGCTGCTCGATGCGCTCAGCGGCAGGCAGCACGCCCTTGCCACCAGCGCCGATCTCTACACGGCCAAAGCGGCGCTGGTCGCCGGCGTAGACCTCTCCCAGCAGCACCCGTTCCTCGCCTATCAGTTGCGCGCCAACTGGCGCCATCATCAGTCTTCCACCTACACCGTCGCCCGCGGGCCCGTTCGCGAAGAGCAGTACGCTGCCCGCAGCCTGTGCGCCGGCCCCGGCGCCGAACTGCCCGCCATCGAGAGCCTGCGCGAGGACCTGGCGAAACACGAGAACCTCGTGATCCTGTTCGGAGCCTCCATCAAGGGCGAGGCCGTCCGCCGTCTCGTGGTCTTCGGCGACTCGCTCGGCATCCCCGTCAAGTACCTTTGCCTTGTCGACTACTCCAACTCGCGCGGCGCCATGGACATGGGCCTTCTGCCCGATCTCGCCCCGGGCTATCAGTCTGTCGCTCAACCGGGCGCCTCCATCGATGAGATGCTCGCCTCGCCCGGCCTCGACGCACTTTGGGTCGTCGGCGCCAATCCGTTGAAGTCTGCCGGACTTGCCGGCGATAAGGCCTTCGTCGTCGTTCAGGATCTCTTCCTCACCGAGACCGCCCGGCGCGCCGATGTCGTCTTCCCCGCTGCCAGCGCTTACGAGAAGAGCGGCACTGTCACCAACGCCTGCGGCGAAGTTCAGCGGCTCAAGCCGGGACCGAAGGTGATGGGCGCCAAAACCGACCTCGACATCATGGGCCTGCTGGCCCGCCAGATGGGCCTGGACCTCGGCATTCCCGCGGCCGACAAGCTCTTCGAGGAGATCCGCCGCACCGTACCTGGGTACAACGTGCCGCTGCCCGTCATCGCCACCGGCGGCGCCGCACAGACC
>JACRBC010000007.1 GCA_016213245.1 Candidatus Solibacter usitatus
CTGGGCCAATTGCCTCTTGGTCACCTGGTTCACGCCCATCGACGCTTGCGTCGTCACCTGTACGATGCCCCTCGACGGCGCACCCGGCAAACAGCTCGGCCCCCTCTCCGCCTTGACCAATTAAGTTAGCGCATATGGGGGTGCGGGGCGAGGGGGCGGCGTTTGAGGCCCCTTGCCTCGCCCAGCCCTGGAGAGGCCAGCGCGGCCGGGAAAGCTCATGCGTCCTCCTGCGGCGGTTTGGGGCCGGGCTTGCGGCGCATCGATTCGCCTTTGAGTTCGATGCGGTGGGCGTTGTGGACCAGGCGGTCGAGGATCGAGCCGGCGATGGCCGGGTCGCCGTGCCGCTCTATTACGTGGATGAACTCGCCGCGGATCTGTGGGCTTCAATCGATGCCGCGCCCGCCAAGGCCAAGGGAAGCAGTTCGGGGCCGATTACTTCGAGGAGTTGCTTGAACGAATCCGGGAGATCCGGGCAAGCGAGCGGCGATTTTACCTGAAGATCGCCGACATCCACGAGGCGGGCCGGATGAGGCCGAGGACTGGTCAAGCCGCACGCGCGGCGCAGTACGCGGAGAGCCTGTTATGATAGGATGCTGCGATGGGTGGAAGAACATTTGTTGCTCTATTGTTCTTAGCCACCGATGTCTGTTTGGGCTTGACTATTCGCCGTTTGTTCGCATACTCTAAAGCAGCAGATCTGCTGACCGACGGGCCAGAGGACTGACGCGATGAAGAGGCCTCACCGCAAGTACGAGATCCGGTGCCCGATCCACGGGTTCATCGAGATCAACGACTGGGAGCGGGCGATCATCGACGAGCCGGCATTTCAACGGCTCCGCAGAATACGTCAGCTTGCGTGGACGGACCACATATATCCAGGAGCGATGCACACGAGGTTCGAGCATTCGCTTGGGGTGATGCACACGGCGTCCATGCTCTACGACGCGATAGTAAAGAATTCACTGGAGGTTCTTCGAAGCGAGCTGTCCTACAATGAAGACGGTCTGAGGCGAGACCGGCAACTGGTGCGGCTGGCGGCGCTGCTGCATGACGTTGGCCACGGCCCGTTTTCGCACGCCGCGGAAGAGCTTCTACCCCACCGAGACGAAAGGGCGGAGAAGTACAAGCATGAGCAGTACTCGGCGGCGATAGTCCGATGGAAGCTGGCCGCCGTCATCGAGGGCCACGATCTGAACGCGAACTACGGATTCCTGGCCGAGGATGTGGCTGCGCTGCTTGAAGGGAGTTCGAAGGCGAAGCAGGGGTTGTTCTGGCGCGATCTGGTTGATGGTCAGATGGATGCCGACCGGATGGACTACCTGTTACGCGACTCCTACCATGCCGGGGTGCAGTATGGGCGGTTCGACCTTCACCGCGTGATCAACACAGTATGCGCAATTCGTCCGGCGGGAGAAGAGAACGGGGGAGCGCCGAGGCTGGGGGTATTGGAGGGCGGAGTTCATGGGGCGGAGGGGTTAGTGCTGGCGCGGTACTTCATGTTCACGCAAGTCTACTTCCACAAGACGCGGGTGGCCTTTGACGTTCATCTGCGCCACGCGCTGAAGGAGATCCTGCCGGGTGGTGTGTTTCCGAAGCCCACGGCGACGGAACTAGACTGTTACCTGGCTTGGGATGACTGGCGCGTACTGGGCTTGATCGCCCAGGGGGAAGGTGGAGAGCACGGGCGACGGCTTGGGCGCCGTGACCACTTCCGCAATATCTACCACACTCCGGAGGTAACAGAGCGGGCCGATCTCAGCAAGCTTGAGGAGATAAAGAAGGCAATTGGCCCTCTGTTGGCGGCGGAGGAGTCGGCGACAAAGTCCTGGTACAAGACTGACAAAGCGGACATTCCGGTTTTTGGGCAGGCCGGGAAGCTGGCACCGCTTTCGAGCTTTTCATCGGTTCTGGCGAACCTCAAGATGAATAACCAAGTGCTGCTGTACGCCAAACCTGAAGATGCCGGCGCGGCCCGCAAGAAAGTTGATGAGGTGCTAAAGAAATCATGACCATTCAAGTCGACGCGCGTACTCCGCTGATCGCGTACCTGGCCGAGCACACTCCCGCCAAGTGGATCGGCCGGACCGCGCTGATGAAGTACTGCTACTTCCTCCAAACGCTGAGGATGGTTCCGCTCGGCTACAACTTCTCTCTCTATTCGTATGGACCGTTCGACTCGGCGGTTTTGAGCGATCTAGGGGAGGCGGAAGCGCTTGGAATGATCACGGAGACGCCACTGCCGACAGGGTACGGGTACAAAATCAAGAACGCCCTCTCCGATGAAGACATGCAGGAGTTGGCCGGCCGATTTCTGAAAGAGCATAAAGCGGATGTGGATTGGGTGATTGAGGAGTTCGGCGGGGGGGCGACCTCAGACCTAGAACTGGACAGCACGATCATCTACGTTGATCGCGAAGAGAGAGAAGCCGGCCGGAAACTCTCAATGGAGGACCTCACGCATCGCGTACGCGAGGTGAAGCCTCGTTTTCCAGAGAGCACGATCAGGAAGCATGTGGAAGCGCTAAGCGACAAAGAACTGCTGCTGGCGATTGAATCGTAGGTTCGGCGTGTAGCACAGTCAACAGACGGAGGGCGCTCGAGATAACTCCGCAGCCGGCAGACCGGTACACCACTGGAGACGCTCCGGATTGCCGCGGCGCCGCTATTCCGGGACCCCAACATCGGGGTGCACACGAATGCCGGGTACGAAGTCCTCCAGGACATCAGGCGCTTTTCGTGGGATGGTGGACAGCATGAGACACGGAGGTATTGCGCTGACGGAAGCCGGAGTGGCGCTGCTGTCGCGCATTGCTTTCAGGGCATCGTCTCACACGAATGGTGTGTCGTCGTCGCAGGCAGCAGATGACGGGTCGTTGGCACTCATGGATTCGTTAGTGGCCCCCACATGGGAGATTAGGCCCAGAGTTCGTGGATGGGGGCGTACTCTTCGTCCTGGTTGGTGGGGACGAGGTAGAAGCCGCGGTTGAGGGGGTCGTCGCGGTAGACCTTGGTGTAATCGATGCCGAGGGCGGAGTAGATGGTGGCCTCGATGTCTTCGGGGCGGATGGGGCGGCCCATGGACCAGCCGGGGTCGGTGACGATGTTGCCGACGGCGTCGGTTGAGCCGATGGCGCGGCGTCCCTTGATTTTGGCGCCGGCCATCATGACGGAGAAGGTCTGGTGGTGGTCGCGGCCGGCGCCGGCGTTGGGGTTGCCGGTGGTGCGGCCGAACTCGCCGAAGGCGAGGATGAGGGTCTGATCGAGGAGGCCGTCGTTTTTGAGGTCGGCGATGAGGGTACCGAGGGCGGCATCGAATGTGCGGCCGGTGGAGTTGGCGTTGGTGGGGTTGAGGTTGGCGCCGGTGTAGATGGTGGAGTGCATATCCCAGCCGCCGGTGTTGATCTGGACGAAGCGGGCGCCGAGGTTGGCGCGGAGGAGGTTGCGGGCGGTGATGCAGGCGTTGCCGAAGCCGGAGGTTCCGTAGCGGGCGCGCTCGGTGGCGTCGAAGGTGAAGATGCGGTCGACATCGGAGTTGTACATCAAGCTTCGCGCGGTGAGGTTGAACTGTTCCATCTCCTTGACGACGGGGCCGATTTCGGCCATGGCGCGGGTTTCGGCGTCGAGGTCGAGGAGGAGGCCGTAGCGGCGGTCAAAGCCGGCCGCGCCGAGGGGGTTGGTGGTAAAGCCGAGGCCGGCGCCGCCGGGGTTGACGTAGAAGGGCGAGGTGAAGGGCTCGAGGTAGCCCTGGTTGGGGCCGCCGCCTGAGTTGAGGGAGAGGAAGGGAGGGATGATGGCGGCCTTGTCGGCGAGCTCACGGGCGATGACGGAGCCGATGTGGGGAGCGATCTTGGAGAGGCCGGAGAGTGGGTTGCGGCCGATTTGGATCCAGGTCTGCATGATGCCGTGGACGACGGCGTAGGTGCGGCAGGAGCGGAGGGTGGCGATGGAGTCGATGTTTTCGGCGAGCTTGGGGAAGAGGCCGCGGGGCCAGCGGAGGTCGCCATAGGTGGTGGGGTCCATGGCGGGGAGAGTCCAAGCGCCTTCCTTGAGGTCGAAGGTGTCGGTATGGGAGGGCCCGCCGGTCATGTTGACGAAGATGACGTACTTGGCGGTACCGATGGTGGCGGGGGCGGCCTGGGCGACGGTTTCCAGAGCGCGTCCGGGGAGGAAGAAGGAGCCGGCGACGGCGGCGCCGGCGTGGCGGAAGAAGACGCGGCGGTCGAGGGCGGGGCGTTTCCAGAAGTAGGTGGAGGGTGTGGGTTGCATGGGATTTTTTTCTCTTACCCCCTCGCTGACGCTCGGGGCTCTGTTGTTTGGAACCCCCTCGCTGACGCTCGGGGATCTGTCGTTTGAAACCCCCTCGCTACCGCTCGGGGCTCTGTTGTTCGGGGTCTGGTCAATAGCTGAACATGAAGTCGGTCTTGTTGATGAGGGCCCAGGCGAGGTCTTCGACGGCCATGGCGCGGGTGTACTGGGCGGTGGTGGCTTTGACAAGGGTCTTGAGGGCGACTCCTTTTTCGTACTCGGTGGGGGAGCGGGAGAGGAAGGTGAAGAAGAGCTCCTCGACGACGGCGTCGTTGGACTTATTGGCGGCGAGGGAGGCGAGGTAGGCGGAGGATGGGTTGCCGGCGGTACGGACGCGGTTGGTGACCAGCGAGTTGTTCATCATGTTGAGCCACATGAGGATGGAGCCGGACTGGGAGCGCTGGAGGGTGTCGCGGTTACCGCGGTTGAAGGAGTTCATGAAGCCGCTGGCGGCGCCGTCGGAGCGGGGCTCGAGGGGCTCGGGGAGCTGCATGGCCCAGGAGACGCGGTCGGCCCAGCCGCCGACGGCATAGGAAGGCATGACGCCGGTGGCTTTGACGATGGCGTCGTGGACCTCTTCGGCCTCGAGGCGGCGGGGGATGTGGCGGGCGAAGAGGGGGGCCTTGGTGATATCCCAATCGGCGTCGTAGCGGGAAGAGAGCTGGTAGGCGGAGCTGCGGGCGATGAAGCGGAGGGTGTCGCGCAGGTTGAAGTCGTTGTCGCGGGCGTACTGGGCGAGTTTTTCGAGGAGCCAGGGGTGGGAGGCCTGGTGGGTCCAGGGATCGGGCGGGGTGACGGCGGGGTCGAGACGGAGGGGGTCGAGGCCGTCGACGGGCTCGGCGAGGGCGAGGTTGAACATGGCCTTCCAGATGCGGTTGGCGAAGTTGCGGGCGAACATGGGGTCGCGGACCAGGCCGGCGGCGAAGGCGGCGCGCCAGTCGGTGGTGGGGGCGGCGACGCCGTCGCGATAGATGGGGGTGAGGCTGGCGACGGAGCGGCCGTCGATGGTGACGGGGGTGCGGTTGGGGCGGTTGCCGAAGTTGGTATTGAGGTCGTAGGCGCCGGTGGGGCGTTCGAGGACGGTGGTGGAGTTGGTGTAGAAGTTGGCGGGGTCGTTGCCGGGGTAGCCCTGGAGGGTGACGCGGGAGAAGTGGGCGGCCATGCGCCAGGCTTCGAGACGGGTGGTTCTGACGCCCCAGGCGTGGACGAGCTCGAGGTGGAACTTGCCGTTGTGGCAGAGGACGCAATCGTAGTGGGAGATGCCGAGGAAGGCGGAAGCGGAGCGGACGAGGAGGAGGTCGTAGGTATCCTGGGCGGGGCCCATGACGGCCTGGCCGCGCAGGATGAAGTTGGCGCCGGGGGTTTCGCGGTCGTAGTTATTGCCGGCGGCGGCAACCATTTCGAAGGCGATGTCGCGCCAGGACTTCTGGGTGTAGATGGCGTCGCGGATGTACTCGTGGAGGCGGTTGCGGCCCTCGATCTGCTGGGAGCGGTTCTGGGCGGTGGCGGCGTTCTGGAGGAGGTCGCCGAGCCAGACGGCCCACTTGTCGCCGAACTCGGGGGAGGCGATGAGCTGATCGATGAGGGTGTCGCGCTTCTCGGGGTTGGAGTCGGCGACGAAGGCGCGGATATCGGCGGAGGAGGGGATGCGGCCGGTGAGGTCGAGGGTGACGCGGCGGAGGAACTCCTCGTCGGTGGTGAGGGCGGCGGATGGGACGCCATCGTTTTGGAGGCGGCGGAAGATCTCCTCATCGATGAAGGAGCGAACGGGGATTTGGGAGGGATCGACGGTGGTGCGGGAGTTGGGGAGGGCGCGGGAGAAGGCGAGGGTGCGCTCGTAGGCATCGCGCCGGACGCGGGACTCACGGGAGAGGAACTCGTCGGGGGCGGCGAGGAAGGTGCAGTTCTGGCCGGAGGTTTCGGGGGGGTCCTGAGCGGGGAGGGGCAGGGTCAGGAGAGAGAGGGCCAATACGACGCTTTTCATAGACACCCAATTGGCCGGAGTATAGCAGGTCCCATGTGCAGTTTATATAGAACACCTACCTGAGAGTGTAGTTTTGGAGGGGGTCCCAGCCGCGGGGCTTGAGGAGACGGCCGGCGAAGCGGACCTGGCCGGGGCGGCCGGGGAGGGCGCGGCCGATGCGGACGAGGGAGTTGGGTGGGCGTATGCCTGGGGGTAGGGTGCAGAGGAGTTCGTAGTCCTCACCGCCGAAGAGGGCGTGGTCGAGGGTGGCGCCGGGGGCGACGGGGAGGGGGCCGTCGAGTTCGGCGGCGAGGCCGGAGGCGAGGCAGAGGCGGTGGAGGTCGAGGGCGAGGCTGTCGCTTAAGTCGATGCAGGATGTGGCCTTGCGGCGGAGGCGGGGGGCGAGGTCGAGGCGGGGAGTGGGGACGTCCGTGAAGTTCCGGGAGGCGGCGCGGCCGAGCGGGCCGGAGACGTAGAGGATGTCGCCGGGTTGGGCGGTGTCGCGGCGGAGGGCGAGGCCGCGGGGGACTGAACCGATGACGACGATGTCGGCGGTGAACTTGCCGGTTTTGGAGAGGTCGCCGCCGATGATGGAGACGCCGTGCAGGGCGGCGAGTTGGGTGAGGCCGCGGTAGAAGGAGCGGACGAAGGCGGCAGTGGTCCAGGGGGCGAGGGCGAGGGAGACGAGGGCGTAGGTGGGGGCGCCGCCCATGGCGGCGATGTCGCTGAGGGCGCGAGCGAGGGCCTTGCGGCCGGTATCGGCGGGGGAGAGGGAGGAGTGGGTGAAGTGGACGTCCTCGATGAGGAAGTCGGTGGTGATGAGGAGGTCGTGGTTGGGGCGGGGGCGGAGGATGGCGGCATCGTCGCCGATGGAAGCGATGAGGCCGGGGGTGGGGGCGGTCCGGCACCATTTGCGGATGGAAGCGATGAGGGCCAGTTCATTCATGGGAGAGGACGAGGCCGGAGGGGAGGTCCTCGCCGAAGACGCGGGCGAGGGAGTCGAGATCGGAGGCGGCCTCTCCGCTGAACAGGGCGAGGAGGCCGGGGGAGTCCGCCAGGGTACGGCGGACCATTTCGAGGGAGGCGGGGGAGAGGTCGCGGGCGGCGTCGCCGGTGGTTTGGGCGAGGCGGGCGATGGTCTCTTCGGCGGCGGGGAGTTTGGCGATGGAGTCGATCCAGCGGGCGGCGGTGGAGGCGGGGAGGACGTGGTTGGCGGGGGCGTGGAAGAGGCGGCGGGCGCCGATGCGAGCGAGGCACCAGAAAGAACTGGGGTCGGGCTGGGCCAGCAGCTTTTTGACGAGGGAGTTGCCGAGCTCGGTGCGAACGCCGGCGGGGAGGAGCTCGAGTGAGGCGGCGCAGCGCCACATTTCGCGCTCGAGGCTGGAGTTGACGCGGGGGGGCTTGCCTTTGGGCATGAGGGCCCAGGCGAGGCGGCGGAAGACGTCCTCCTGCTGATTGCGGTTGAGGCCGCCGGCGACGCGTCCCCAGAAGATCCACCACTGGGTTTCGTTCTCGAGTTTGTTGTCGAAGGCGAGGCCCTGGGCCCAGACGCGGCGGGCGAGCTCGATGCGGTAGTCGTCGGCGGGGTGGCCGAAGCCGGGGCGGAGGCAGAGCCCGGCGAGGTTGAGCCAGCGGAGCTCGTGGGCGGGGGAGTTGCGGCGGCCGTTGTTCAGATCGAGGAAGAGATCGGCGAGCTTGCGGATGACTTCGAGGGGCCAGGAGTTGCGGCCGAGGGCGAGGGCCTGTTCGAGGCGGGCGGGAAGAGCTTCCGGAGTGAGTTTTTCGTGCACGAAGACGTCGCGGATGAGGACTTCGGCGGCGGCGGCGGCATCGGCAGGGATGACGGCGACGGGTCTGGCGGCTTTGGCCTGTTCGGCGAGGACGGGTTTGCGGAGCTCGAACTGGAGGCGCCAGCGGTTCTCGCTGATCTTTGATTCCGCCCAGATTTCGAGGGTGCCGACCTCGGTGAGGCGGGCGCCCAGCCGGACGGGGACCAGGCGCTCCTCGGCTTTCCTACCGAAGCGGATAACGGCCTCGAGGGGGGCGTGCTGGTGGAGGTCTTCGGCTGGGTCGAAGGTGACGAGGTCGCCGGCCTGGTCCTCGGTGCGGACGAGGGAGGAGTAGAGGCGGAAGCTGACGGGCTTGTTGGCAACGAGCTGGAGGTTTTCGAGTTCGAGGGAGAGGGTTGAGCCTTCTTCGGTACCGCGGGGGACGAGGCAGACGGTCTTGATGGTTTGACTGGAGGGGGCGTCGAGGCCGAGGAAGTAGGCGCGGGGGAGTCCGCCGCGAACGAGGACGCCGGCGCCGGTGCCGCGGACGTAGCTGTAGTAGGCAGCGCCGACGGCGACGGCGAGGTCGAGGTCGTTGTTCTCGAAGACGAGGGGGCGTTTGGAGTACCAGGATTCGACGACATCGGTGACGCGGCGGCGGAGGATCTCGGGGATGAAGAAGCCGCCGTTGAAGAGGATGGCGTCGGGGGCGGGGCTTTGGGAGGAGCGGAGGAAGGCGGCGAGGTGGCGGGTGACGGCGGGGTCGCTGACGTAGGGCAGGCCGACCTCGCGGTAGGGGCTCTTGTCGTCGTCCTGGGGCTTGTCGTCGAGGGAACAGAAGGGCAGAAAACCGTCGAGGGCGAGCTCGAGGGCTTCTTCGCGGAGGATTTCGGCCTTGAGCGTGCCTCCGATGAGAGACGTGCCGCCACCGAGGACGGTGATTTCGGCGCTGGGGGGCTGATCGGGGCCGAGGAGTTTTTCCTTGGCGGCGGAACACCGGCGGCGGAGGGCGGAGCGCTGGCGGAGGGAGAGCTGCTTGGAGAGCTTGGACTCGGCGAGCCAGGCGAGGGTGAGGTCGAGGTTATCGCCGCCGAGGAGGAGGTGGCGGCCGACGGCGGTGCGGGTGAAGGTGACGCGGTCGTTTTCGCGGGCGACGCGGATGAGGGTGAAGTCCGAGGTGCCGCCGCCGACGTCGACGATCAGCACGGTCATGCCATCGGTGAGCGACTTCTGCGACTGGGAGAGGTGGTTGGCGATCCAGGAATAGAAGGCGGCGGCGGGTTCCTCGAGGAGGGTTAAGTTTTCGATGCCGGCGTCGCGGGCGGCTTGGACGGTGAGCTCGCGGGCCTCCTCGTCGAAGGAGGCGGGGACGGTGAGGACGACGTCGTGGCCGGCGATGGGCCCGCGGCCGGAGGCCTCCCAGGCGGTCTTCAGTTGGCTGATGTAGCGGGCGGAGGCCTCAACGGGGGAGATGACGCGGCCGGCCTGCTGGGCGTCCCAAGGGAGGATCTTGGCGGTGCGGTCGACTTCGGGATTGGAAAGCCAACTCTTGGCGGAATGGACGAGGCGGGTGGGGACGAGAGCGCCTTGCTCGCGGGCGTGTTCACCGACGGGGCTATCGCCTTCGAGGAAGAGGAAGGAGGGCAGGGTGCGGAGGGCGCCGGGCTGGCCGCCGGCGAGTTGCTGGGGGATGTGAAGGATGTGGACGGGGGGGAAGTCGGCGCCGGCGGCTTCGCCGGGGTCGATGAAGGCCAGGGCGGAGTTGGTGGTGCCGAGGTCGATGCCGATTTTCATGGACGGGGGCTATTCCACTTCCAGTTCGGCCGGAGCGAGGATGGCGGCGTTGAGCTTGGGGTTGGGCGCGGGGAGGGAGACGGAGTCGGCGCGCCAGCCCTTATGGCGGAGGAGGCCGCCGGCGGGCTTGCCCTGGGGGGGCAGGTTGCCGATGAACTTGATGGCAGCGGGGTCGGTGGCGAGGGCGCCGGCCTGATCGGGCTTGGTGAAGGCGCCCTCGACGCCGTCGATGACGGGGGCGAGTTTGAGGTGCTTGTGGAGGGTCTGGCGGCACTGGTCGTGGATGTTGCGGACGGCCGAGCCGACCTGGCCGTCGGAGTAGGCGGTGATGTCCTCCATGAAGAAGTCGAGCATGCGGGCGTCGCGCTGGAGGATGGAGAGGAGCTGGAGGGCGCTGGTTTCGGGCCGTGGGGCGGTGTCCCTGGGGGGCTCGGGGGACCTTTTGTGCGTTGCTTTCGTGTAGCCATGGGCGCGGGCGATGTCGTCGGGGAGCGAGCCGCCGAGGACGCCGAAGAACGCACGGAAGGCCATGGTGATACGGCTCAAGGTGGGAAGACCTCCAAAACTACAGGATACAACGGGCTCCAGACCAGGCGGCGGTTCGGGGGGACGGTAGAAAGGATCGCCGCCTTGCCTGCGCTGGCAGAGCAGACGCGGGCGATGGGCGCAGCGAAATCAGGCAGGCCAGGAAGAGAGCGCCGCTCGGGCGAGCCAAAGACGGCTCTCACCGACAATTCCGTACTACGGAGGGTTGAAGGAAGCATTTTCTCATTCAGAAAAGAGCCTGAGCTGAAGTTTGATTCTCATGGCGGATGAGCCTGAAGCGAGGCGTCGCTTCAGGGCGATGGGGGCTTCTCCTTTCTGCCGGTGCGGCCGGGCGGGGGATGGGGGTCTGGGGGA
>JACRBC010000058.1 GCA_016213245.1 Candidatus Solibacter usitatus
GCCTTTGCCCCCGTCGACATCAATAGTCAGCCGTCCCGCTCTGGCCGGTGCTCCAGCGTGCACTTCGCGTCGAGGTACTTTGCCGGCAGCCGCCAGTACGGCAGCAGGCTGTTGGCCAGTTGCCTTTCCGAGCGATCGGGAACACCCAGAGCGGCCAGCGATCGGGGACACCCCAAAATGCGGCGCCGCAGGTGCCGCATTTTGGCGTGTCCCCCCTGCCTTTGCCCCGTCGACATCAATAGTCAGCCGTCCCGCTCTGGCCGGTGCTCCAGCGTGCACTTCGCGTCGAGGTACTTTGCCGGCAGCCGCCAGTACGGCAGCAGGCTGTTGGCCAGTTGCCTTTGCGAGCGATCGGGAACGCCCAGAGCGGCCAGCGATCGGCGTGTCCCCCCTGCCTTTGCCCCCGTCGACATCAATAATCAGCCCTCCCGCTCCGGCCGGTACTCCGGCCTGCACTTCGCATCCAGATACTTCGCCGGCAGCCGCCAGTACGGCGGGCAGCTCACCTGCCCCATGCGGTACGGCAGCAGGCTGTTGGCCAGTTGCCGTTCGGTGAGCCCGCCCACGTCGATCTGGTGCGGCTCCGGATGAGGGAACTCCACTCTCGCCATCAGATCATGCACGTAGTGCAGGTACCGCGACTTCCAGTCTTCCACCTCCTGCGCCGGCGGCAGCAGCGCGCACACCCGCAGCGGCTTTGGCAGCCGCAGCGCCGCCGCGAACACCGCCGGAATCTGGTCCGTGTCCCCGCTCAGCACGTACGCCTGATCGTACACGCCGTTCATCCCATCCAGCAGCAGCTCCACCGCCAGGTTCACGTCCGTCAGCTTCTCATCGCGCGCCTTGCCGCCGCCGTGCGGCTTGTGGAACCCGAACACCATCTCCAGCCCGGGAATCGTCCGCGCCGCCTGCAGCCACAGCTCGTACCTGTCGCGCTCACCCGGTATGCGCGACGTCTCCACCTGCGGCGTCACCGGCGCCGTGAAGTACCGGATCTTCTCCAGCCGCTCTCCATCCTTCAGGAAATGGCGCTCCACCAGCGCCCGAAAGTCGCACCAGCACAGCCCGGAAAGCGAGTACCCGCGCCTCTCCTCGTCCTGTTTGAAGTGGTTGCGGACCCCGTAGTAGAAGTTGAACCCGTCGACGTACAGTGCCGCCTTGCGCGCCATCTCCGGCGCCCTACCCCGCCGTCATCGTCTGCGGATCCCACGTGCAGATCCTGTTCTCGTAGTAGCTCGTGTTGCACAGCAGCGCCGGCCCCGCCGCCCGGAATCCGAACGTCGAGTCCTCAAAGTGCGGCTTGCGGCTGCGCAGCGCCGCGATGAAGTTCGCCACGTGCTGCCGGTGCGGATCCACCTCGGATACGTACCGCTCCTCGCTGTTGCCCCCGAGCGTCCCCGCCGTCGCCTTCTTCACGGGGTACTTCTTCCGGTACTCCTCCAGGAACCGCTCCTGCACCGCCTTCGGAAACGTCTCGATCGTGTACCCCGGCTCGCTCTCCCGCGGCTGCCGCGACACCGTCACCGTCCGCACGTCCGTCGTGATCGTCCCCGCGCTGCCCGTGAACCGGAAGCCGAAATCCTCCTGCGCCTTGGAGCTCTTGAAATTCACCCGCATCATGAACGTGAACTCGGGATGCGTATCTGTCTTCGGATACTCGATAATCCCAAGCTGCGCGTCCGGCGTGTCCCGCCCGTCCTTCCAGTACCGCAGCCCGCCCGTCGAATACACCCGCTTCGGCCCCAGCGACCGCGTCGCCGTGTGCAGCCCGGTCAGCAGATGCACGTACAGATCGCCCGCCACCGCCGTCCCGTAGTCTGTGTAGTTGCGCCAGCGGAACAGCCGGATCGGCTCAAACGGCCGCTTCGGCGCGTGGCCCAGGAAACGCTCCCAATCCACGTTCTCCGGCGTTGCGTCCGGCGGTATCGAATACTGCCACGCCCCCAGCGCCGTGTTGCGGTCCAGCCACGCCTCCACCATGTTCAACTCGCCGATCGCCCCCTGCTCCAGCAGTTGCCTGATCTTCTCAAACGACAGCGCCGAGGCGTACTGCGAACCCACCTGGAAGATCCGCCCCGTCCGCTTCTGCGCCTCGATCACCTGCTTGCCTTCCTCGATCTTCTGGATCATCGGCTTCTCGCAGTACACATCCTTGCCCGCGTCCATCGCATCGATCGAGATCCGCGCGTGCCAGTGGTCCGGCGTGGCGATGATCACCGCGTCCACGTCCTTGCGCGCCAGGATCTCCCGGTAGTCCCGCGTCGTGAAGATCCCCGGGTACTGCTCCTCCATCCGCTTCCGCCTGCCGTCGTAGACATCGGCCGCCGCCACCACCTTCACCCCTGGATTGAACAGCGCGTCGCGCGTGTCGCCCTGCCCCATCCCTCCCGATCCGATCAGCGCGATCTGGATATTGTCGTTGGCTGCGTATGGCATGGCGCTATCCCTTCACCTGCATCTTCTCTGCGTCCCAGCTCACTGTCTTGCCGGCGTGATAACTCTCGTTGGTCAGCAGCGCCGGCGCCGCCGCGCGCAATCCGAACACCGCGTCCTCCACCACCGGCTTCCGCGTCCGCACCGCCTCGAAGAAGTTCGCGTGGTGATCCGCCTCGTCGCTGTAGCCGCGCGGCGCCAGCCACCTTTCCTCTCCAAACGCCGTCAGGCTCGCCGCTGTCTGCTTCACCGGCGGATACTTCCTCAGGTGCTCGGCCATGATCAGCCTCTGCGTCGCCGCGTCGAAGTTCCCCGCCGAGGTCCCCGGGTCCCGCTCCGGCGGCAGCTTCGTCAGGCTCACGCCGTTCCCAATCGTCATCACCGCGTCGCTGCCCGTGAACTTGAACCCCGAGCTCTCGCCCGCCCCGTTCACGAAGTTCACCCGCAGCGCCAGGTTGAACGCCGGGTGCGCGCTCGTCTTCGGATAGTCGTACAGCCCCAGGAGGATGTCCGGCACGTCCCTGCCGTCCTTCCAGAACCGCAGCCCGCCCGATCCGAACACCCGCTCCGGCCCGATCGCCCCCGTCACAAAGTGCATCCCCGAGAACAGGTGCACGAACAGGTCCCCCGCCACCCCCGTCCCGTAGTCCTGGTAGTTGCGCCAGCGGAACAGCCGCACCGGCTCAAACGGTCTCCGCGGCGCCGCGCCCAGAAACCGGTCCCAGTCCACCGTCGCCGGATTGGCGTCCTGCGGAATCGAGTACTGCCACGCCCCCAGCGCCGAGTTCCGGTCCCACCACGCCTCCACCATGTTCAGCTCCCCCAGCGCCCCCGACCGGAAGATCTCCCGCGCCTTCGCATACACCACGCTCGACACCCTCTGGCTGCCCACCTGCACGATCCGCCCCGGCCTCTTCGCCGCCTCGATCACCTTGTGCCCGTCCTGCCACCGCTGCACCATCGGCTTCTGCACGTACACGTCCTTGCCCGCCTCCAGCGCGTCGATCGCCATCGCCGCGTGCCAGTGGTCCGGCGTGGCGATCAGCACCGCGTCCACGTCCTTGCGCTGCAACACCTCCCGGTAGTCCCGCGTCGTGAACAGCTCCGCCCCCCACACCTCCCGCGCCCGCGTCAGCCGCCCCTGGTAGACGTCGCACACCCCCACCAGCTTCGTCCCCGGCGTCTTCACCGCCGTCTCGGTGTCTCCAGTCCCCATGCCCCCGATCCCGATCGTGGCAAACTGGATCTTGTCATTCGCACTCTTGCCCTGTCGCGCGAGCGCCGCCGGCGCGGCCGTTGCCGCCACCGCCGAAGCATGTAGAAAGTGACGCCGTGTCGATGCCATACATCTATTCTAAACGCCCGGTCGCCGGTGAAGCGTCGTGAAGAACCTCCGCTTCCGCCGCTCCGAGCTCTTCTTCAGCGCCTACTTCGTCTACGCCGCCGTCGTCGCCCTCTTCCGCCCCATCCCCGCCGATCTCCGCGTCCTCATCGTCTATCTCAATGCCGCCCTCATCCTCTGGTTCTGCCTCTTCGCCTGGGCCAACAAGGAGCGCGGCTTCCACACCCTCGACTACGTCCGCGACTGGTACCCCATCCCGCTCATCCTCCTCGCCTTCCGCGAAATGGGCTGGATGGCCCTCCCCCACGCCTCCACCGCCTTCGAGGACTACTGGGTCGTCTGGGACCGCCGCCTGCTTCACGATTGGGGCCTCAAGTCCGCCATCGAGAGCCTCGGCCCTCTCCTGCCCAACCTCCTCGAGCTCTCCTACCTGCTCGTCTACGTCGTCCCCATAGTCACCGTGGGCGTCTTCTACCGTTGCGGCGCCCGCGCAAAATTGGACGACGCCTACAGCATCCTCCTCTTCGGCGCCCTCACCGCCTACGCCCTCTACCCCTTCTTCCCCAGCGAGCCGCCCTGCACCGTCTTCCCCCAGGCCGACTTGCCCCTGCTCTCCGCCCTCCGCCGGCTGAACCTGGCCATCGTCGGCCACTACGGGATCCACACCTCCGTCTTCCCCAGCGGCCACTCCGCCGCGGCCTTCTCCGCCGCCTTCGCTGTCATGAAGCTCCTGCCGCGATACCGCTGGCTCGGGCGCGTCTTCCTCGCCCTGGCCTCCTCCATCGCCGTCGCCACCGTCTACGGCCGCTACCACTTCGCCGTTGACGCCATCGCCGGCCTCGCCCTCGCCGGCCTCGCCCTCGGCCTCAGCTATCGATGGAAGACGCCATCCACTCCACCGCTTCCCTGAGCGACCCCGCCACGAAGTCCGCCTCCACGCTTCCCGCGTCTTCGGCCCCGTAGCCCGTCGTCACCAGGATCGACCGCCCTCCCGCGTTGCGTCCCAACTCCACGTCCGCCGCCTTGTCCCCCACCACCACGCACTCCTCCATCGGCAAGCCCAACTCCCGCGCCGCCTGCTCGAGCAGCCCCGTCTTCGGCTTGCGGCACTCGCACTCTTCTTCCGGCGCGTGCGGGCAGACGTAGAATCCCTCGATCACCGCCCCCGCCGCCCCCAGCTTCTCGACGATGCGCGCGTGAATCGCCTCCACCGCTCCCACGTCGAAATACCCCCGCCCCACCCCGCTCTGGTTGGTCGCCACCACCACCCTCAACCCCAGCTCCCTAAGCCGCAGCAGCGCCTCCGCCGCCCCGTCCAGCACCTCCACGCCTTCCGCGTCGGACAGGTACCCTCGCTCGGCGATCAGCGTTCCGTCGCGGTCCAGCGCCACCCACCTCATCGCGCCGCTCCCAGTCCCTCCACCGCCGCCACCAGCGGCTTCAGCACGTTCTCCCAGCGGAACCGCGCCTGCGCCCCCGCCCGGATCCCTCCCGGCGCCCACTCCATCTTGAGCCCCGCCTCGTGCTCCTCCGCCGTGCCGCACTCCGCCACTCCCGGCGGCAGTTGTTTCCCGAACGTCCGGCACACTTCCTTCGACGCCAGCACCGGCTTGCCCATCGCCAGCGCCTCCAGGACCTTGTTCTGGATCCCGCGCGCAATCCCCAGCGGCGCCACCACCGCCCGCGCCCCGCTGTAATACGGCCTCACATCGTCCACCGTCCCGGCGATCGTCACTCCCTCGAGCCCTGCCAGCGCGAATACGCGTGCATCCGGCTTCCGGCCCACCACCACAAACTCCAGCCCCCGATGCGCCGCCCGCAGGGCGGGGAAGACCTTGCGCGCAAACCCGCACACCGCCTCCACGTTCGGGTAGTAATCCATCGAGCCGGCAAACAGCAGATACTCCCTGCCCGCCAGCGACGGCTCCACCCTCGCCACCGCCGGGTCGAAATACTCCAGGTCCACGCCGTTCTCCATAGCCGCCGTCGCAACCTCGCCGGCAAAGCTCCGGAACAGCTCTTCCTCCGGCTTCGTCGTCAACAGCGTCAGCCGCGCCCTGCGCGCCTGCTCCACCTCCATCGCCCGCACCCGCCGCGCCTCGGTCGAATACGGCAGCGAGGGCCTCCGCCTCTCCGCGTATTGCAGCCACTTCTCCGAGTCCACGTCCGTCATGTCCAGCACAAACGGCACTCCCTCCGGGACGTAGGGCGCCATCACCGCCGTGTAGGCCACCGCCCCGCGCACAGGCACGCTCGCCATCAGCGCCGCGATGTCCCGCTTCATCCCGCCGCTGCTGTAAAACGCCCCGTTCAGGCTCGAGCCGGCCAGAAACCGCACCCCCGCCCTGGCCGCGTGCAGGCTGAATGGAAACAGCGGAGCCACGTACACCGACGCACACCGGTCGATCAGCTTGCGCGCCTCTTCCAGCTCGGCAGGCTCGCGCGCGAAACACCCCAGGTGTACCCTGTGCCGCGCCGCCAGCGCGGTCAGCTCGTGGTAGGACCGGATCTTCTCACCCTTGTTCGGCGGGCTCGGAACGCAATGGGAGAGATACAGCAGTTCCACGGGCTACTTCTTCGCTGAGTCGCTCGAAGTCGTAGTCGTGGCCGTACTCGCCGCCGGAGTGGCCGCGGAGGACGCCGTGCTCGCCTCTCCCTTCTTCTCCGCCTTCGATTCGGCCGCCGGCGCCGCGTCCCTGTCTTTCCCCCCGCTCGATCCCTTCCCGCCGCCGGACTTCGCGTAGTCGGTGATGTACCACCCGCTCCCTTTGAATTGGATCGCCGACCGCGACAACAGCTTCTCCACCCTGCCGCCGCACGTCTCGTGCACCGACAGGGGCTCATCGGAAAACTTCTGGATCACTTCAAACACCGCGCTGCAGCGGTCACACTTGTATTCGTACAGGGGCATCGCTCAATTCCTGCTCTGCGCCGCCGCCTGAACCGCCTTGCCGCTCAGCACTTCCAGCGCCTTCTTCAAGATCAGGTCCTCGGCCGGCTTGGCTTCCTGCTTCGGCGCAGGCGCCGGCCGCGCCGCTGTCGCCTCGTCTTCTTCCAGCGGCTCCGGCTCGGCGTCGGCCACCGCCACCGACGGCGTCACCGACACGTCCTGTATCGCCTTGCCCGCCGGCGAATAGTATTTCGCCACCGCCAGCAGCACCGCCCCGCCGTCGTCGGTCAATATCGCCTTCCGTTGCGCCGCGTCTCCATACGTGCGCTCGCCCACCACCTGCGCCCGCTTGTTGTCCAGCAGCGCCGCCGCCGCAATTTCGGCCGCCCCGGCCGTCCCGCGGTTGGTCAGCACCACCATCTCGCCCTTGAATACGGCATTCTCCGCCACCGCCTCAAACTGCTGCTTCTTCACCTTCTGCCCGCTCAACGACCCGATCGTCCCCTTCTCCAGGAACAGGTTCGCCAGCGCGATGCCCTCTTCCGGCGCGCTCACCGCCGAATGTCGCAAGTCCAGCACCAGCTTGGTAGCCCCCTGCTTCTGCAGGCTCGCCACCGCCGCGGCCACCCCACGGCTCTTGCCTGCCGACAGGTCCTGCACCGTGATGTATCCGGTCTCCTTGTCCAGCAGCTTGGACTCCAGCGCCGGCGGCGCCACCACCGCCCGCGTCAGCGTCACCTTCGTCGGTTCCGGCCTCCGCAGCCGCAGCACCGTCAACTCCACCGTCGAGCCGTTCTCGCCATGCAGCAGCACATCGGCATAGGCCAGCGGCATGTCCCGCGTCGAGATCCCGTTGATCGCCTCGATGATGTCCCCCGTCGACATGCCTGACTTGTCCGCCGGCGAACCCTCGATCGCGTCCACCACCCCGATCTCATAGCCGTACTTCCGGCTCAACAGCAACCCGACCCCCGCCTTCGGATTCTCCTTCGTCTTCAGGTACTGCTTGTACTGGTCCGCGTTCAGGTAGCTCGCAAACGGGTCCAGCGACACCAGCAGCCCGTTCACAGCCCCCAGCGTCACGTTCTTCATCTCCGGCTCTTCCACGTAGTCGGCCTTGATCTTCGCAAAGACCTCCGTGAAGACGTTAATGTGCTTGTACGGATCCGCCGCCGCCCCTTCCTGGCTCTGCCCCACCATCGCGCCCACCAGCAACAGCGTCACCAGAATGGCCGACACCGTCACGATCGAGTACTTGAATCCGTTGCTGATCTGCACCGACAGTTCCCCTCTCATCAAGTATATCAGTCCCCGCGCTTTGTCCCCAGGCGTCAGCCTGTCGAGCCGCGAGCGGCAGCGAGCGGGTCCCGCCTCCGCCCTCACCCGGTCCCCACTCCAAAAAAATGGGGCCGCCGGAAGGAGTTAGGGCGGCCCCAGGATCAGGATTGCTTGTGTCTGAAACTCGCGTGGCCCGCCTGACGGCGGCAGCCACTCTTCACCAATCTCAATGCAAACCCCGGTCCGTCCGGCAAGCCCTTTGAAATCAATAGACGGGCGGCATTCTATACCTATTTGGGGACATTCTGTCCCACCCGCGTAGGACAACTTTGCCGCTGCCTGGCCTTGAGGGGGGACCCGGATCTTCCGCCAGGTGATGGTACGCCCGGTAGGATTCGAACCTACGGCCTTTTGCTCCGGAGGCAAACGCTCTATCCAGCTGAGCTACGGGCGCCCAATGACCCGATTATAGCGCAGCGCCGCCTACTTCAACTCCCGGATCTTCACGTTCCGGAACCACGCCGCGTCATTGTGGTGTTGCAGCGCCACCGGACACCGCGCCTTCGGCATCTTTTCCAGCAGCTCCCGCACCGGGTGTCCCGCCTCCCACCGCTCCTCCACGCTCGCCCGCACCTGCGCCGAGTCCAGGTCGATCTCCACCACCTTCACCCCGTTCAGCCAGTGCTCCACGTGCTTGCCGCGAAGCACGATCCGCCCCTGGTTGAACTCTCCCACCGGCTTCACCACGTTTTTCGACGGCGCCGCCATCCGGTACAACGCCCCCGCCCGGCTCGCCGCGTTGTGCAGCGCATCGGTGTGCTTCTCGTCGTCGATCACCTGGTATTCAAACGCCACCGTGTACACCTGCGCGCCCGATCCCCGCTGCACCGCCTCCCTGCGCGCCGCCCGGTTCTTCATGAAATAGGCGACCTGCTTCTCAAACTGCATCTTCGGGTCCGGCAGTTGCCGCGCGTCCACCAGCACGGCGTCTTGCAGCTTGTACTTCACCCCGCTGTTGGAGCCCGCGGCCACCTTCCACTCAAACGACAGCTCGAAGTCCCCAAACTCCTGCGTCGAAATCAAGTCCTCCCGCAGCACCGGCCGCGGCAGCGCCTTCAGACACCCGTCCTCCACCGCCCACGTATCGGCGCCCGCCGCCTGCCACCCCTGCGTCGTCTTGCCGTCGAACAGCAGCCGCCAGCCCGCCGCCTGCTCCTGCTTGCTCAGCGTGTTGGGCGCCTGCGCCCATAGCGCTGCCGAAACAGCCATCATCGTGAATATAGATTTCATCGAGTCCTACTTCTTCCCCGCCGCCTTCTTCATCGCCGCGCCCGCGGGCTCCTTCAGCAGCTTCTCCAGCGCCGCCCGCAGGTTCCTCTCCTCCATCGCCTCCGCCATCCACGGGTCGTTGCCGCCGTGCTGCTCCCGGATCATCCCCTTGCGGTCCACAATCGCCAGTTGCGGCATCAGCATATTAGTGATCATCGGGTGCTGCAGATAGTCGTACGCCGCCGCGTTGCCGTACACCCCCACCGGAAAATTCGCCCCCGTCTCCCGCACAAACGCCTCCAGCTTCGGCCCCGCGCCCTCGTCGATCGCCAGGCCGATCACCTGCAACCCCCGCGAGCCGTACTCGGACTGCATCTTCGCCAGCAGCCGCGCACTGTGCTTGCAGCTCGGGCAATGCGTCAGCAGGAACTCCAGCACCACCACCTTGCCCTTCATCATGCTCAGCTTCACCACCTGGCCCGTGTGTGAAACCACGCTGACCTCGCCCGCCGGCCTCGGCAGAGTCGCCGCCCCCAGACTCGCCGCCGCCACAAACGCCCCAACCACCGCCCTTCGCGTCAGTGCTCTCATTTCTTCGGAGCTGCCTTTCCCGGCGCGCCAGCCAGGCACCGTTCCACGCTCTTGCGGAGGTTGTTCACTTCATCCTTGAAGTAGGCCTCGTCCGTCGCCGGATGGTACTCGCGGATGATCCCCTGCTTGTCGATGATCACCAGTTGCGGGAAGTACACCGGCCCCGCGCTCGGGTCCGCCTCCAGCCACTGGTAGGCCATGTCCCTGTTCGTCCACCCCACCGGGAACTTCAGCCCCTGGCTGTAAATGAACTGCGGGATCTTCATCCGCGCGTCCAGCATGTTGTTCGGATCGATCGCCGCGCCCACTGGCTGGAACGCCCCGTTCATCTCCGCGTACACCTTCTGCATCGCCGACGCGCACGCCTGGCAGTGCGGGCAGTTGGTCAGCAGGAACTCCAGCACCACCACCTTGCCCCTCAGGCTGCTCAGCAGCATCAGTTCGCCGCTGGTTTGCGTAATCACCAGTTCGCCCGCCGGCTTGCCCGGCTTGGGTTGCGCGGAAACAGACAGCGGGCTTGCCGCCGCCGCGCCGATTGCCAACACTTGTCTGCGGTTCATCATAATCTTTGTGAAGCCTTCAATATAGCCTACTCGTCCCCGCCTTCATTCCCTCCACCGCCCTCAGCGACGCCCCCTCCACCGCCACCTCGAACTCCCCATCCTCGTTCGAGCCCCGCAGCCGCGTCTCGCCTTGCTCCTTCCACCGGAGACCCTTCGACTTGCCCTCCAGTACCCGCCCGTACAGCTTCAGCGCCTCCCTTGCCGATGCCTCCCCCGACCACTCCGACCCCCACCGCAGCACCGCGCGCCCCTCCTTGCGGTGCTCCAGCAGCTCAAACGCCGCCCCGCGCCACGCCGCCGCCGCCTCTCGCGCCTGCTTCTCCGCGCCGTACTGCTGGAACAGCACCCGGAAATCCAGCTCCCCAATCGACCCCTTCGTCAGAACCCGGTACTCGCTCCGCGTCTCCACCTCCGGCAGGCTCGCCGCCACCGGCGTCTGCCCGCTGAAGTACACCTCCGGGTGGATCACCTGCCGCGTCGATACCGGCGGCTTCTGCAACACCTCGGCGAACCCCTTCTGGCCGTACTTCTCCACCGCCGCCTGCTGGAACATCATCCCCGCCGTGTAAGGGAACATCAGCGTCTCCCGCATGTACAGCGGCGCGCCGCTGAACACCGGATACGTTTCGGCCGCCAACTGGCCCATCGACGGCAGTACCGCCTCGATCGCCGCCGTATTTCCCTTCAAACTCTGCCCCGTCCGCCGCATCTGCCACTCCAGCATGATCCACATCGCCTGCCCTTCCACTACCGCCAGCCGCGCCGTCTGCGCCTCGTCCGGCTTCGGACCCTTGTCCAGGAATCGACGCATGTTGAAGTGCTGGTCCGCCACCGCGTGCGCCAGCTCGTGCACCAGCACCGCGTCTCCCAACGCCCCCGCCGCGCCGCCCTCCACCAGCAGCATCTTCTTTCGCCGGTGATCGTACACCGCCGCCGCCTGCTCCCCCAGCAGGTCCACCGTCGCCTTCTTCAAATCGAAATCGCGCGGCGCCAGCCCGATCATCTTCAGCGCCAGTTCCTCAACCCGGATCTCTTCCGGCTTCACGTTCTGCCGGATCTCGTCCTCCACCCACTTCTTCCATCCCTCTCTCGTGATCGTCTCCATTGGAATTGGACGCTTCACCGCCAGTCCCGTGATCTCGGCGATCTCTCTTGTTACTTGCTCCACCTGCGCGGCCGGAGGGACCCCGCCTTGCCCCCAAACCGCGCCTGTCAGCGCCGCCGCCAGTATCAGGAATCGAGCCACACCTCCAGCTTACCTTCTTGCGGCCTACGAGCCGTGTGGGGACACCCCGAAATGCGGCGCCACGGGCGCCGCATTTCGGCGTGTCCCCTGAGCTCCCCTGCTCTCGGCCCCCCCTCTGCGCTACAATAAAAGCCTACCGATTTCCCCTGGAGGTCCCCTTGGCCAAAAAAGCCGCCGAAACCGTGTACGCCGCCCAATACCTCGGCTGCGGCACGTTCATCATCAGCAAGCCCAAGCGCAAGAAGCACAAGCTCCGCCAGTTGCGGCTCAAGAGCCCCAACGGCGGCATGCGCAAGTAGCCTCCCCCCGGTTTCTCCCGCGCGCGGCGTGATAAATTCATGCCGTGCGCATCTCCTCCTTTTCCATCCACCCCGTCGCCGTCGCCGACCCCCCTCTCCGCTCCTCCTACGGCCGCCACGCCCCCTACGCCCTCCGCACCATCCTCGTGCTCACCA
>JACRBC010000060.1 GCA_016213245.1 Candidatus Solibacter usitatus
GGCGGCGTGGATCTGCTGCGGGCGGTGGCCTTGGGTTCGGGCATGGCGATGGGCCGGGAGGTGGTGGTGGTGGGCGGCGGCAACGTGGCCTACGACGTGGCGCGTACGGTGCTGCGGCAGATCGCCTACGACACGGCGCGCACGGCGGCACGGTTGCCGGGCACCTCGGGCGTGAAACTGGTTTCGCTGGAAGGGCTGGAAGAGATGCCGGCCGATACGGTGGAGATCGTGGAGGGCGACGAAGAGGGCATCGAGCGGCTGAACGGCTGGGGTCCGGTGGAAATTCAACGGGGCGAGGGCGGGGAAGTGACGGGCGTCACGTTCCGGCGCTGCCTGAGCGTGTATGACGAGAGCCGGCGGTTCGCGCCGGTGTTTGACGCCGAGCAGACTATGACGGTGGCCTGCGACACGGTGCTGCTGGCCGTGGGGCAGTCGCCGGTGTTGACGTTCCTGGAAGACGGCGGGCGGGACGTGGAGCAATTCCGGCCGGGCTGGCCGAAGGTGGATGCGGCGACGCTGGCGACAACGGCGCCGGGCGTGTTCGTGGCCGGGGACCTGGCGCACGGCACGCGGCTGCTGATCGACGCGGTGGCGTCGGGCAAGGCGGCGGCGCGGTCGGTGTACGAGTCGTTGACTGGCAGAAAGCTGGAGGCGCAGGCAACGACGGTTCATCTGGTCCAGGACCGCTACCGGCGCGAGAAAGGGTACGAGTCGATCCGGCGGGTGGAAGTGCCGTTGGCTCATCCCGAGGAGCGCCTGAAGCATCCCGAGGCGCTGGTGGAGATCGGCTACGACAGCGGACAGGCGATGCGCGAGGCGTCGAGGTGCCTTGATTGCGGCGTGACGCCGGTGTTTGACGGGACGCGGTGCGTGCTGTGCGGCGGCTGCGCCGATGTCTGCCCGACGCTGTGCCTGAAGCTGGTGGCGCTAAGCGATCTGGCCGATTCGGCCGCGGCGCGGGCGGCGATTGAGGCCAGCCTGGGGATGGGCGAGGATCTGTCACTGCATTCGGCGATCTTGAAGGACGAAGACCGCTGCATCCGGTGCGCGGCGTGCGCGATGCGCTGCCCGTCGGATGCGATCACGATGGAACGCGTTTCCTATTGCACTACCTGGAGAACCGTATGACGCTCCAATCCAAAGCACCCCGCTCGCGGCTCGATCCCGAGCCGATGGCCCGCCGCGACTGGCTGGGGTTGAGTTCGTTGTGGACGATGGGCGCTGCCCTGATGTTCGGGGTTGTCGGGATGTTGCGTTTGCCGAAAGCGGCGGTGCTGGCGTCCCCGTCGAAGAAGTTCAAAGTGGCGTTGCCGGAGACGCTGCCGGCCGGCGAGGCGTTCGTGCCGCCCGGCCGCGCGGTGGCGGTGTACCGGGATGCCGAGGGTATATTCGCGGTGTCGACGATCTGCACACACCTGGGTTGCGTGGTGAAGGCCAACGCAGAAGGGTTTGAGTGCCCGTGCCACGGTTCGCGCTTCCACGCCGACGGCACGGTGTCGCGCGGGCCGGCGCCGCGGGCGCTGCCGTGGTTGAAGGTGCAAGTGAGCGGCGGCGTGGTGATGGTGGACGAAGGAACGACGGTGCCGTCGGGGACGAAGGTGGCGTGATGAATCCGGCATCCACACAGAACAACGCGCTGCGGGAGTTTGTCGACAATCTCAAGTCGGCGCCGCGGCGGATGTATGAGACGGCGTTCCGGGGCGGGGCTCCGACGACGGACAGGTCGCGGTCGACGTTTGTGTTCGGCAACGTGTTCCTGCACCTGCATGCGGTGCGGACGCACCGCTGGAGCCTGAAATGGACGACGACGGTGGGGCTGGGCATCATGAGCCTGAGCGCATTCCTGATCACGCTGGTGACGGGCGTGCTGCTGATGTTCTACTACAAGCCGTCGCCGGAAGCGGCTTACGCATCGATCAAGGACATTCACTTCGTGGTGCCGACGGGGCGGCTGATCAGGAACCTGCACCGCTGGGCGGCGAACCTGATGGTGGTGGCGGTGATCCTGCACATGGCTCGGGCGTTCTACACCGGAGCGTACCGTCCGCCGCGCGAGTACAACTGGCTGATCGGCATCGGGCTGCTGGTGACGACGCTGGGGCTGTCGTTCACCGGATACCTGCTGCCGTGGGACCAACTGGCCTACTGGGCGATCACGATCGGGGCCAACATCGCGCAGTCGCCGCGCGAGGTGACCGACGCGCTGGGCATTACCGAGTATTTCGATCCGGGCGGATTGCAGCGGCTGCTGCTGCTGGGCTCGGATACGGTGGGAGCCGAGGCGCTGATCCGCTTTTACCTGCTGCACGTGATGATTCTGCCGCTGGCTCTGGCGGCGCTGATGGGCGTGCACTTCTGGCGCATCAGGAAGGACGGCGGGATGGTGCGTCCGGCGGACGCCGATGAGCGGCTGTCCAAGATGAAGCAGGGCGAAACGTATCCGGTGTTTACCGAAGCGCCAAACAAGACATATCAACTGGCGGCGGTGGTGCGGGGCAAGACGGCGGTGGTGGGGCGCGGGCCGGAGAACACGGTGCCTTCGATGCCGCACCTGTTCTATGCCGAACTTGGGGTGATGATGCTGACGCTGCTGGCGTGCGTGGCGCTGTCGATGGTATCGGACGCACCGCTGAAGGAGCTGGCCAACCCGAGCGTTCCGGAGAACCCGGCCAAGGCGCCGTGGTACTTCCTGGGCTTGCAGGAGATGGTGTCGTTCTCGGCGTTCATGGGCGGCATCGGCATACCGGCGATTGTGCTGGCGGGGCTGGCGCTGATTCCGTATCTGGACCGCGAGAAGGAAGGGACGGGGGAATGGTTCGGCGGGCCGGGCGGCTGGCGGCTGGTGAAGCTGTCGATGCTGATCGGCTTCGGCGCGCCGCTGGCGATTGAGTCGTTCGCGATCCGCTTCGGCTGGCTGAGGGAGTGGTTCCCGAAGATCCCTCAGTTGATTGTGACGGCGATCAATCCGGCGACGATTCTGACGGCGGTGTACGCGCTGTATTCGATCTGGTGCATCCGGCGCTACGGGTCGGCGCGATCCGGGGCGCTGGGGCTGTTCACGTGTTTCCTGTGCGGATTCCTGCTGCTGACCATCATCGGGACGTACTTCCGCGGGCCGAACTGGGTGTTCTACTGGTCGCCGTCCGAGTGGCCGAAGCACTGAGGTACCGGAGCAATGAAGGAAAACAAACATCTCCTGCTCTTTTCCAGCCTCGGCGTGCTGCTGCTGCTGCTGGGCGCGGCGTTTGAAGAAATGGTGCTGAAGGACTGGCGGCGGATCCAGGGCAGGGCGCGATCGGACGAGGGCGCCGTGACGGTGCAGTTGCGGCAGATCGTCAACGCGAGCCTGGGGGTGAGCGACCGCTGCGTCTCCTGCCATGTCTCGATGGGGCCCGGCGAGCAGGGCGTGCGCGGGGACAAGATCCTGGTGGCGCACAAGCCGGTGGTACACGATCCGGCCGAGTACGGCTGCACGGTGTGCCATGGCGGGCAGGGGCAGGCCACGGACAAAGAAGATGCTCACGGCAAGGTCCATTTCTGGCCGTCGCCGATGCTGGGGCGGGAGACGAGCTACGCCGGTTGCGGCCGGTGTCATGCGACGCTGCGGGTGCCGGAGCAGGAACAGATGAGGAACGCGGAGCTGGCGTTCGAGCGGCTGGACTGCCTGACGTGCCACCGGGTGGAAGGGCGCGGCGGGACGATCCGTCCGGGCGGGGGCGGGATGGAGGGGCCGGAACTGAGCCGCGCGGGGCTGAAGGGCTACGACGGGGCCTGGTACGGGAAGCACGAGAAGAAGTCGGCCGAGGCGGCGGCGGGGCCGTGGAAGGGTGCGTTTTCCAGGGTCCCGGCGGATGATCAGGGACTGCTGAAGATCTACCTGGACACGCGCGTGGCGGCGTCGCGGCTGGTGACGGCCAAGAGCGTGTTCTTTTCGTATGGATGCCTGGGTTGCCACAAAGTGAGCGGCGTGGGCGGAGATGACGGCCCGGACCTGTCGCGCGCCGGGGAGAAGGACCCGGGACAGGTGAGTTTCAAGTACGTACCGGGCGAGGCGACGATGGAGAACTGGATGGCGGCGCACTTCCGGTCGCCGGTGAGCGTGGTGGCCGGTTCGCAGATGCCGCCGGAGAACATATCGACCCAGCAACTGAACCAATTGACGCTGTTCACGCTGTCTCTGAGAAGGGACGAACTGCGGGATCAGTATCTGCCGAAGGACCGTGCGCGGGCGGTGAAGTTCGGCGAGCGCGAGTTCGCGACCGATGGAGCGACGTTGTTCGGGGCGTTCTGCGCGGGCTGCCACGGGCAGGACGGTCAGGGCCGGCGGCTGCCGGGGCTGATGTCGTTCCCGTCGATTACGAACGCGGATTTCCTGGCGCTGGCGCCGGACGAATTCCTGGCGCGGACGGTGCGCGAGGGACGGCCCGGACGGAAGATGCCGGGCTGGCTGAAGGAAGGCGGGCTGAGGCAGGAAGAGATCCAGGCGGTGGTGGCGCACGTGCGGACGCTGGGCGGGCCGGCGGAGGCCAGCACGAAGCCGGCGCGGTGGGTGAGCGGGGACGCGGCGCAGGGGCGCCGGATCTTTGAATCGGCCTGCTCGGGCTGCCACGGCAAGCAGGCCAAGGGCGGGGAAGGGCCGGCATTGAACAACAAGGTGCTGCTGGAGTCGGCGACCGACAGCTACCTGGTGGAGACGGTGAGCCGCGGACGGCGAGGGACGGCGATGGCATCGTTCCTGGAGCCGTCGCCAGTGCGTGGCGCGCTGAGCCGCGCGGAAATCGAGGCCGTGGTGGCCTATCTTCGCTCGCTGCAGGGAGGCAAGTCATGAGTCAGAAGCTCGACCGCCGGGATTTCTTCGGCATCGCCAGCGCCGCCGGGTTTGGCGGGCTGGTCAGTGCGACGCGGCAGGCCTGGGGGCTGGAGGCGGTGTCCAACCCGCTGGCGGCGTATCCGGACCGCGGATGGGAGCGCGTCTATCGCGACTTGTGGAAGTACGACTCTACCTACACGTTCACCTGCGCGCCGAACGACACGCACAACTGCATTCTGAACGCCTATGTGCGCAACGGAGTGGTGGTGCGGATCGGGCCGTCGATGAAGTACGGCGAGGCGACGGACCTGCTGGGCAACAAGGTATCGAACCGCTGGGATCCGCGGGTGTGCCAGAAGGGGCTGGCGCTGACGCGGCGGTTTTACGGGGACCGGCGTGTGATGGGTTGCATGGTGAGGAAGGGCTACAAGCAGTGGTACGACGCCGGATTCCCGCGCGAGAGCGACGGGCTGCCGGAGAAGAAGTACTTCAACCGCGGGCGGGACGAGTGGATCCGCATGACGCACGACGAGGGTGCGCAGATTGCGGCGGCGGTGCTGAAGAACGTCGCCGAGACCTACAGCGGCGAGGAAGGCAAGCGCAAGCTGAAGGCCCAGCACTACGACGAGACGTGCGTGGATTCGATCGAGGGCGCGGGCGTCAGGACGATGAAGTTCCGCGGCGGGATGCCGCTGCTGGGCATCACGCGCGTGTTCGGCATGTACCGGCTGGCGAACGCGATGGCGCTGCTGGACGCGCACGTGCGCAAGGTGGGTCCGGACAAGGCGGTGGGGGCGAAGGGTTTCGACAACTACTCGTGGCACACCGACCTGCCGCCCGGCCACCCGATGGTATCGGGGCAGCAGACGATCGAGTTCGACCTGCACGCCGTGGAGCACACCAAGACGATCGTGGTGTGGGGCATGAACTGGATCACGACGAAGATGCCGGACGCGCACTGGCTGACCGAGGCGCGGATGAAGGGCGCCAAGGTGATCGTGATCGCCTGCGAGTATTCGGCCACGGCGACCAAGGCGGACGAGGTGCTGGTGGTCCGTCCGGGCACCACGCCGGCGCTGGCGCTGGGGCTGGCGAACGTGATTCTGCGGGAGAAACTATACGACGCCGAGCACGTAAACCAGTGGACGGATCTTCCGGTGCTGGTGCGCATGGACACGCTGAAGTGCCTGCGGGCGAAAGAGGTGTTCGGCGGGGAACTGGCCGAGTGGAAGAGCACGATCATCCTGGGGAAGAACGACAAGGAACCGCCGCCGATCAAGCAGACCAACAAGAGCTACGTCACCGAGCAGATGCGCGCGGAGTGGGGCGACTACGTGTGGTGGGATAAGACGTCCAACGCTCCGAAGCTGCTGAGCCGCGACATGGTGGGGAAGAATTCGAACGTGAAGAACCCGCTGCTGGAGGGTTCGATCGAGGTGACGCTGGTTGACGGCAAGAAGGTGCGATGCCGCCCGGCGTTCGATCTGATCCGGGAGTATGCGGCGCACTTCGACCCCAAGACGACGGAGGAGATCACGTGGGCGCCGGCAGCGGCGGTGGAGCAACTGGCGCGGCATTTCGCCAAGGACCCGGGGACGACTCTGTTCGCGGTGGGCATGGGGCCGAACCAGTTCTTCAACAGCGACAACAAGGACCGCGACACGATGCTGCTGGCGGCGCTGACGGGCAATATCGGCAAGATCGGCGGAAACATCGGATCCTTCGCGGGCAACTACCGGGTGGCGATGTTCAACGGCGTGGGCCAGTGGATCAACGAGAATCCGTTCGACATTGAACTGGATCCGGCCAAGCCGGCGCGTCCGAAGCAGTACTGGAAGCCTGAGTCGGCGCACTACTACAACCACGAGGACCACCCGCTGCGGGTGGGCAACAAGCTGCTGACGGGCAAGACGCACATTCCGGCGCCGACCAAGACGATGTGGTTCGCCAACGCGAACTCGATTCTGGGCAACGTGAAGTGGCACTTCAACACGGTGGTGAACGTGTTGCCGCGCATCGAGATGGTAGCGGTGAACGAGTGGTGGTGGAGTTCGTCCTGCGAGTGGGCCGACATCGTCTTCGGCGTGGACGCGTGGTTCGAGCTGAAACACCCGGACATGACGGCTTCGGTGACCAACCCGTTCCTGGTGACCTTCCCGCGCACGCCGATGAAGCGGGCGTTCAACACGATAGGCGACATCGAGGTACAGGCGCTGGTGAGCGAGAAGCTGGCGGCGATCACGGGCGATAAACGCTTTATCGACTACTGGAAGCTGGTGCGCGAATTCCGCACGGACGTGCACCTGCAGCGCATCCTGGACAACTCGACCAACACGAAGGGCTACAAGTTCTCAGAGCTGGAAGAGAAGGCCAAGCGCGGCATCCCGGCGCTGATGAATTGCCGGACGTCGCCGAAGGCGGTGGGTTACGACCAGGTGACCGATTCCATCCCGTGGTACACCAAGAGCGGGCGGCTGGAATTCTACCGCGAGGAGAACGAGTTCATCGAGGCGGGCGAGAACCTGCCGGTGCACCGGGAGCCGGTGGATTCGACGTTCTACGAGCCGAACGTGATTGTGGCGCCGAAGCACGAAGCGCTGCGGCCGGACGGGCCGGAGAAGTACGGCGTGAAGCGCGACGACCTGTCGTGCGAGACCCGCTGCGGGCGGAACGTAGTGCTGACGTGGGATGAGACGAAGAAGACGAAGCATCCGCTGATGAAGGACGGCTTCAAGTTCATCTTCCACACGCCGAAGTACAGGCACGGCTCGCACACGACGCCGATCGACACCGATATGGTGGCGGTGCTGTTCGGGCCGTTTGGCGACCTGTACCGGCACGACAAGCGGAGTCCGTTTGTGACCGAGGGGTACGTGGACATCAATCCCTCCGACGCCCAAGAGCTGGGGATCGACGACGGCGACTACGTCTACATCGATCCGGACCCGGAGGACCGTCCCTTCCGGGGCTGGCAGAAGAACAAGAAGGACATGGAGTTCGCGCGGCTGCTGTGCCGTGCGCGCTACTATCCGGGGACGCCTCGGGGCGTGACGCGCATGTGGTTCAACATGTACACGGCGACGCCGGGCTCGGTGGAAGGGCAGAAGACGCGAGCCGACGGGCTGGCCAAGAATCCGCGGACGGGATACCAGGCGATGTTCCGGTCTGGCTCGCACCAGTCGGCGACGCGCGGCTGGCTGAAGCCCACCTGGATGACCGACTCGCTGGTGCACAAGGCGATGTTCGGGCAGGGGATGCGCAAGGGTTTTGAACCGGACATCCATTGCCCCACGGGCGCGCCGCGCGAGGCGTTCGTGAAGATCACGAAGGCCGAGCCGGGCGGCATCGACAAGAAGGGCCTGTGGCGGCCGGCCCACATGGGAATACGGCCCAAGTATGAGTCGGAGGCGATGAAGCGCTACCTTGGCGGCGGTTTCATCAACCAGAAAGGGGAGAAGTAACAATGGCGCGCGTATTCAACTGGCAGTTGGGCCGGGAGATGTCCTACTGGTATCCCGAGTCCAGGCCGAAGCGGCAGTTTGCGGCTGTCTTCGACACCAACAAGTGCATCGCGTGCCAGACCTGCACCCTGGCCTGCAAGACGACGTGGACTTCGGGCAAGGGCCAGGAGTACATGTTGTGGAACAACGTGGAGACCAAGCCGTACGGCTCCTATCCGCTGGCCTACGACCTGAAGCTGCTGGACATGCTGAACGGACAGCAGTGGAACGGCTCGAAATACGACGGGCAGACGATCTTCGAATCGGCGCCGGCGGGCGAGCGGGTGTTGGGGTGGCGGCCGGAGCAGCAGGACTACGCCTACCCGAACGTGGGCGAGGACGATTGCGCGGGGCAGGTGGATACGGGCGCATTCATGTCGCTGCCGCACATGAACTGGTTCTTCTACCTGGCGCGGATCTGCAACCACTGCACCTACCCGGCGTGCCTGGCGTCGTGCTCACGCGGCTCGATCTACAAGCGGCCGGAGGACGGCATCGTGCTGGTGGATCAGAACCGGTGCCGTGGGTATCAGGAGTGCGTGCGCGGATGCCCGTACAAGAAGGTGTTCTTCAACCCGATGACGGGCACGTCGGAGAAGTGCATCGCCTGCTTCCCGAAGATGGAGCAGGGGATCCAGCCGCAGTGTTTCGTCAACTGCATCGGCAAGATCCGGCTGTCGGGATACCTTTCCAGGCCCGGCGAGGCGCGGGCGGACAACCCGCTGGACTACCTGGTGCACATCAAGAAGATCGCTCTGCCGCTGTTCCCGCAGTTCGGGCTGGAGCCGAACGTGTACTACATCCCGCCGATTCACGCGCCGGTATCGTTCAACCGCCAACTCTTCGGACCGGGCGCGGGCGCGGCGATGAAGGCCTACCGCAACGCGCCCAACGACATGGACCTGGCCGGACTGCTGTGCCTGTTCGGCTCCACCGAGATGGTGGTGTCGCGCTTCCAGCGCGCCGGGGAGACCATCACGGGGAGCGACGAGAAGGGCGCGGCGCTGGTGCGAGTGCCAATGAGGGAACCGGTGCATGTGCGGCCGGCCATTGACGCCAAGAACCAGTTGGTGCGCATCAACTGTCCCTAGACGGGAGGATCCAGAAGCCATGAAGTACATGAATTGGAAGTCCGCGGCGCTGCCGGCCGTGCTGTTGTTGAGCGCGGGCTGCTCCAGGCAGGTGGAGCGCACGCAGGAGGTGGTCGCCATTGCGGCGGCTCAACTGCCGTCCGATCCGGCTGACGGGGCCTGGGCCGGCGCGCCGGAGCACGCCGCCAAGATGATCCCGCAGGACCTGGTGGAGCCGCGGCTGCTGACGCCGACGACGGCGGAGGTGCGGGTGCGGGCGGTCACCAACGGCTCGGAGATTGCGTTCCGGCTGGAGTGGGACGATCCCGACCTGAGCGACACGCCGGGTCCGTCGAAGATGAGCGACGCCTGCGCGGTGCAGATTCCGGAGAAGATCGAGAAGGACCTGCCGGACCCGCAGATGGGCAAGGTGGGAAAACTGGTGCAGGTGACCTACTGGCGGGCGGACTGGCAGGCTTCGGTGAACGGGAGGGGCGACACGATTCGCGACCTCTATCCCAACGCCACGGTGGACCACTACCCGTTCGAGGCCAAGCTGCTGGAGAAGGGCTCGGAGGCGGAGAAGGAGATGGCCAAGCGTTACGCGCCGGCCCGCGCGCTGGGCAACATACGCAGCGGACCGCGGAGCGTCCCGGTGGAGGACCTGATCGCCACGGGCCCGGGCACGCTGTCGCCGGGGCCGTCGCTCGGGGCCAAGGGCAAGGGTGTGCACGCCAAGCAGGGCTGGTCGGTGGTAATCAGCCGGAAGATGCCGGAAGGTTTAGGGCCGAACCAGCGAACGACCGCGGCATTCGCGGTGTGGCAGGGCGGGCAGCGCGAGTCGGGTTCGCGCAAGATGAGAACCGGTTGGATCCCGCTACTGCGGAAAGGGCAGTGATGAGCGAAACGACCGAGCGTCTGACGCCCGAGATCGCCGGCCTGCTCGGTGAGGCAGCGGAGTGGCGGCTGCTGGGGCTGCTGTTCGAGTATCCGACGGAAACCTGGCGTGAGCAGGTATCGGCGCTGGCGGCCGACCTCAAGGACGAGAAACTGAAGGCGCTGGCGGCGGCGGCTTTGGAATTTGCCACCGAGGGGCTGCACATCGCGCTGTTCGGGCCCGCGGGCACCGTGCCAGTGCGGGAGGTGACCTATCAGGGCGGTGTGCAGTTCGGCTACCTCATGGCGGAACTCGCGGCCTTTTACGACGCATTCGGGTACAAGCCGGATGCTGCTGCCGAGGCAGACGACCACCTGGCCGTGGAGGCGGGCTTCATGGCCTATTTGAAGTTCAAGCAGGCATACGCGCTAGCCGACGGCGACTCGGAGCACGCCGCGATCACCGCCGAGGCGGCGGCGAACTTCCTGAAAGACCACGTCGCGATGTTGGCCCAGCCGGTGACGAGCCGGCTGGAGACGTTCGGTCCGGATTACCTGGTTGAGGCCGGGCGGATACTGAGCGGGCACGCGGGTCCGCCGCCGCGCAACAGTTTCCCGCTCGGGGCGCCGCTGGAGGATCTGGAATCGGACGAATTCACCTGCGGGCCTTCGGCTGCGGCGGGGGATGACCTGGTGCAACTCACGCCGTAGCGCGCAGGGCGGGCGGAAGCTCTCATGGGAGAACACCGGGCAAAGCGGTAGGGTGTTTGCCGAATGGCGGAAGGGTACGTTTCCTCCGATAGACGGGGTAGGGAGACGTATGTTCTCATCCGACAACAGGCCGGCGCTGACCCTGGTGTTGACCAGCCTGACCATAGGCGCGCTGGACCACTCCTCGTGGTTTCTGGCCTACGCGCTGCTATTGTTCGGTTTCTCTTTCCTGGTCGGATTCAAATGGCCGCGGCCGGTGTGGGTGTGGCTGATGATTTTGGCGGCGGGGGCGCCGGCGATCAACGTGGCGGCGCACCTGATGTTCGGCTATCAGGCGGGGTACTCGCTGATTGAGGACGCAGGCTCGCGGTTTCTGGGGGCGTTTGTGGCGATATTGCCCGGTTTGGGAGTGGGCGTGCTGTTCCGGCGCGTGCAGCGGCGGTTCATTGCGCGATGATCGAGTAGGGATGGATGGCGGTGGCGCGGCCGGTGGACTCCTCGAGGGTGACGATGACGGCGTGGAGTTCCACCATTCCTTTGGAGGCTTCGAAGCGCGCCGGGAGTTGGGTGAAAAAGCGCTGGATGACTGTCTTTTTCTCAACTCCGATGACCGAATCGTAGGGGCCGGTCATGCCGCAGTCGGTGAGATAGGCGGTGCCGCCGGGCAGGAGGCGTGCGTCAGCGGTGGGGATGTGAGTGTGGGTGCCGATGACGGCGGTGGCACGGCCATCCAAGTGCCAGCCCATGGCGACCTTCTCGCTGGTGGCCTCGGCGTGGAAATCCAGAAAGCGGACCTTCACCTCGGACGGTAATTGGGCGAGGATTTCATTGGCTTTGCGGAAAGGGCACTCGATGGGGGGAAGGTGAACGCGTCCCTGGAGGTTGAAGACGGCGTAGGGGGCGCCGTTGCGGGCTTTGCCGAGGTAGAGGCCCATGCCGGGAACGGAGTCGCCGTAGTTGGCGGGGCGGAGCAGGCGGGGCTGGCGAGGGAGGTAATCGTAGATTTCGCGCTTGTCCCAGACGTGATTGCCGGTGGTGAGGACGTCGAGGCCAAGGGAGAGGAGCTCCTGAGCCACGGCGGGGGTGACGCCGAAACCGCCGGCTGCGTTTTCGACGTTGGCGATGGCGAGGTCGATCTTCTCTTCCGAGACGATGCGCTGGAGGTTCTCGGCGACGATGCGGCGGCCAGGGGAGGCGAAGATGTCGCCGATGAAGAGGATTCTCAGTCGAACTCCTGATTCACTTGCTACGGATCAATTATGGAGACCGGCGCCTGCCCCGCAGGAACGCCCCTCACAGACCAGGATAGCGCGAGGGCGGGCTGCGCTCCAAAGACTATAATCTCAAGCCGTGCCGCCGCCCGGGCCGGGAGGATCCCCCCGGGAAGCCCGCCGATGACGGAGAGAAGCTTCGCCGCGAGAACCGCGCCGGAGGTGACCGCGATCCTGATGCTGGCATGCGGCACGCCCATGTGCAGGCCGTTGACGAGGCAGCCGAAGGCGATGCCGATCGCCCCGCCCGCCAGACTGAGCAGCAGGGCTTCGGTGACAAGAGAGATGAGGCTACTTGACGATGAAGGCGTCCCAACCGCATTTGCGTCCCTTGACGCACCACTCGGCAGTGCCCTTGATCGTCTTGCCGTCGGGCTGAATGAAGCCGTGATAGAGCTTTTTGCGGCCGGGGTTCAAGATACGAACTTCGTTGCCATGGGAGGTGGCGAACTTGAGCACGCCGTTGGCGGCTTTGCCATCGATGGAGTTTTTGTAGTCGAACGTGATCAAACCCAGCTTGGGATCGATGGTCCAGGTGCCGTGGTAGTCGAAGCCCTCGCTGGTGTAGTCGTGAACCTTCCAGACGGCGCCGAGAATGGCGGTGTCGGCCTTTCCTTTGGAGACCAGCGTCTTGCGCTCGGCCACCTGCCAATCGGCCACGGCTTCGAAGCCGCAGAAGGTCTTGATCTGACAGGTTTCGCTCTTGCCGCGGATGGTCCGGCCATCGGGCCCGATGGTGCCGCGGTAGATCACCTTGGTCTCCTCAAATCGCAAAGTCACCGTGGCGCCCTCAACCGACAGCAGGGTCATGACGCCGAAGAAGGTCTTGTGGTCGGAGGCGCGGACATACTCCATTTCAAAGCTGGACGAATCGCCGCGGCGTGTCCAGGTGCCTGTGAACTGGTTGTCGCGGCCGATCCAGTCGCGAACTCGCCACTTGTGACCGAGGTTCTTGCCGCCGGGCCGGATATCGCCGGCTGAATTCTGGCCGAACAGGATGGCGCAGGCGAAGAGGAGGGAGAGGAGGGTCTTCAAGCTCCTTTCAGGCATGCAGCGATATCCTTTTCGAGGATGGATCCTTCTTTAATCAGACGCCAGTACGGCTCGGTGACATCGACGGTGGTGGAGCCGGCGCCAGTGCATCTGCCGCCGTCGAGGACGAGGTCGACGCGGCCATCCATGGTGCCGAACACTTCGATGCCGGTGCGGCAGGTGGGCTGGCCGCTGACGTTGGCGCTGGTGGAGATGAGGGGCTGCCCGAGCCAGTCGATCAGCGCCTGGGCGGCGCGGGAGCGGGTTTGGCGCAGGGCGAGGCGGCCTGTATTGCCGGTGACCTTGAGGGGCACCTTGGCCGAGGCCGGCACGATGATAGTGAGCGGTCCGGGCCAGAAGCGGCGGGCCAGGAGATAGAAGCGGGTGGGCAGTTCGGTAACGAGGTCCTCGGCCATGGGGAAGTCGCTGACGAGCAGAGGGAGCGAGCGATGGGGTTCGCGGCCCTTGGCGGCGAAGACCCGGCCGACGGCGTGGAGATTGAAGGGATCGGCGATGAGGGTGTAGAGGGCGTCGGTGGGAATGGCGATGATTTCGCCGCGGCGGAGCGCGACGGCGGCGCGTTCGATGGCTTCGACCGAGGGCTGGCCGGCGTCGATCTCGATGAGGTCAGTAGCCACGTGGAATTACAGGTAGCGAAGGGACAGTCTAGCGCGAGCCGATGGCCTGGGCAACCTCGATCGCCAGTTGGTAGCGGCCGAAGGGGGCGCTGAGCTGGACGCCGTCGACGAGGGGGCGCACCTGACGGACCATTTCCCGGGCGATTTCAACGCCTTCGGCCCGGGCGCGCGCCGGGTTATCGGCGGACTTCATGCGCTCCATGAAACACTCCGGCACGGGGACGCGCAGTTCATTGACCATGAACTCCGCGTTTCTGAAGGAGGTGAGCGGCCAGATGCCGGCGATGACGGGGATGCGAAAAGCGGCGATTCTCTTGAGGAATTGCTGCAATTGATCGACGTCGAAGACGGGCTGGGTGACGATGTATTCGGCGCCGGCCTGGACCTTCCATTCGGTGCGGCGGATCTCCTCCTCCATGTTGAGGGCGCCGGGGTTGGCGCCGACGCCGAGCAGCAGGGCGGTCTGGCTGCCGATGGGGTTGCCGCCGATGTCGAGGCCGTGGTTGAGGTTGGTGACGATGTTGGCCAGGCCGATGGAGTCGACGTCGAAGACGGCGGTGGCGTCGGGGTAGGAGCCCATGCGCGGCGGGTCGCCGGTGATGCAGATGAGGTTGCGGATGCCGGCGGCGTGGGCGCCGAGCAGTTCGCTCTGGATGCCGAGGATGTTGCGGTCGCGGCAGCAAAAGTGGAGAACGGTGTCGATTTGGGCGCCCTGTTCGATGAGCTGACAGGTGACCTGAGCGCTCATGCGGGCGCTGGCGCGCGGACCGTCGGGGACGTTGATGGCATCGATGCCGGCTTGCTGGCAGAGGCGGGCTCCGGCGATTTCCTTGGAGGCGTCGACGCCGCGGGGAGGCAGGATTTCGACGAAGGCGACGAACTTGCCGGCGGCGAGTTTGGCGCCGAGGGCGGACTTGGCGGCCACAGGCACCAGATCCATGGCCTTGGTTTTGGCGGCGGGCTCCTCGACGGTGACCTGGAGTTTCTTCATGCCCGGCTGGAGGCTGCGGGCCTCGCTTTTGATGCTCTTGATGTGCTCCGGCGTGGTGCCGCAGCAGCCGCCGACGATGCGCACGCCGGCCCAGAGCATACGGCGGGCGTACTGGGCCATGTATTCGGGGGAGCTGAGGTAGATGTTGCGGCCTTCGACCTTTGTCGGGTGGCCGGCGTTGGGCATGGCGGAGGTCGGCTTGGACGTCCACTGCATCATGCGTTCGAGAGTTTCAAGCGTCGTTTTGGGGCCGACCGAGCAGTTCAGGCCGATGACGTCGGCCGGGGAGGCATCGAGCCATTTGGTGAAGGTCTCGGTGGATGTGCCGTCGTGCAGGTTGCCTTCGTCGTCGATGGTGACCTGGGCGACGATGACCATCTCGCCGCCGGCGGCATGGCGGGCGGCGGCGAGGGCCTGGCCGAGTTCGGCGAGGTTGGAGAAGGTTTCAAAGACGAGCAGGTCGACGCCTTCGGCGACCAGGGCGGAGACCTGCTCCTCGAACATCTGGCGCGCCTCGGCGAACGAAGTAGGGCCCAGCGGTTCGATGTGCAGCCCCAGCGAGCCCATGGCGCCGGCGACGAAGACGTCGCCGCGCTCGGAGGCGGCTTCCCGCGCGAGCCGCGCGCCGGCGCGGTTGATGGCCTCGACTTTGTCGGCCAGGCCGTAGGTGGCCAGCCGCGCGCGCGTGGCGCCGAAGGTGTTGGTTTCGATGATCTCGGCGCCGGCGCGGACGTACTCCTGGTGCAGCTCCTTCACCAGTTGCGGCATGCTGAGGTTGAGCTCATCGAAGCAGCGGTTGATGAAGACGCCGCGGGTGTAGAGCATGGTGCCCATGGCGCCGTCGGCGACCATGGCGCGCTTGCCGAGCAGCGCGCGGAACTCACCCGCGCGGGATGTGGTGTTTCCTTTGTCCGTCATGTGTCCTTATCTATTTTTGGCACTTCGGGCAGTAGTATGTCGAACGGCCGCCCTGGGCGATGCGCCGGACGCGGGCGGCGCAGCGGGGGCAGGGCTCGCCTTCGCGGCCGTAGACGGCGACGGGGAAGTCCTCAGCTTCCGCAAAGCCGCCCGGGTCTTCATAGGCGACTGAGGCGGAGCGCAAAGCCAGTTCGAGTACGTCCCGGATGACGCGGTGGAGGACCGCGAGTTTCTTCGCGCTGAGCTGGCGCGCCGGCGCGGCAGGGTGGATGCGGGCGTGGAACAGGGCCTCGGCGGCATAGATATTGCCGAGGCCGGCGACGGCGCGCTGGTCCATGAGGAAGATCTTGACGGGCTTGGCTGTGCGCCTGGCGGCGGCGATCAGGTGCTCAGGGGTGAATGCTTCGGAGAAGGGCTCGGGCCCGAGACGCGCGAAGAGGCTCCGCTCTTCGCGCGCGTGGTGGAAGGAGATCCGCCCGAGGGCGCGCGGGTCGTTGAGAACGATGGCGCGGCCGTCTTCGAGGGTGAGCCAGGCGCGGACGGTGGACTGGCGCAGGTTGACGCCGGGGATCACGTTCAGCCCGCCGGTCATTTTGAGATGGATGCGAAGGAAGGCGCCGCCGCTGAGGCGGAGCAGAATGTTCTTGCCGCGCCGGTCGACGGCATCCACAGTGTGGCCGAGGGCGCGTTTGAGGCCCCGGGCGGTGGTTGATCGAAACTGGCCGCAGGCGACGATCTTCGCCCACGGCGCGGTCTGGCGCAGGCGAAGTACGACGGACTCCACCTCGGGCAGTTCGGGCATCTACCAGACCTCCAGTTCCACCGGTGCGCCGACGCCGGCGCCCAGCGCTTTGGCGGCCGAGGCCTGATTGAAGACGACTTCGAGGAAACCGGAGCTGCCGGCGATGAGAGCGGGCTGGTCTGGGGGAACTTCGGAGTAACTGGCTGCCAGACGGTCGACGGCGACAAGGCCGACGCGCAGGAGCAGGCCCTTTTCGGCAAGAGCAAGATACTCGCGCGAGTCGAGGTTGGTGATGAGGTTGCCGAAGCGGTCCACGTGGGCCACCTCGCCTTGGAAGAAGCGGCGGCCGGTGCGCAGGGGCGCGCCGGATGTGAGGCGCAGAGCGTCGTGGACCAGCGGCCCTGCCTTTGCAGGGGCGAAACCGGCGGCGATGTGGGCGGCGGCTGGGGCGAAAATATCTCTGCCGTGAAAGGTTCGAGAGACATTCTTCAGGAATAACTTGGAGTTGGTGAGGTGGCGGGAGCGAGCGCCTTTCAGGTGAAGGACGCCGGTGAAGAGTCCGTTGTCGGGGCCGATGAAGAGGTGGCCGGCGGCCTGGACGAGAAGAGGGCGGCGAGCGGATCCGACGCCGGGATCGACGACGCAGAGATGGATGGAGCCCTTGGGGAAGTAGGGCCAAGACTGCTGGAGGAGGAAGCGCGCCTGGCCGACCTGGAAGGGTTCCACCTCGTGGCACAGGTCGACGATGCGGGCGCGCGGGGCGATGGAGAGGATGACGCCCTTCATGATTCCGGCGTAGGGGTCGCGGGCGCCGAAGTCCGTCAACAGGGTGATGATCGGCATAGATACAATTAACAGTATCGGGCTTTTCATGTACTACTTCGACCACAACGCATCCACGCCGCTTGCATCCGAAGTCCTGGCCGCACTGGAAAGGGCGCAGAGGGAGCTTTTCGGCAACCCTTCGTCGATCCACGCCGCCGGACAAGCCGCGCGAAAGGCGGTGGAGGCGGCGCGGGCGCAGGTGGCAGGACTGCTGCGGTGCGACCCGAAGGAGGTGATCTTCACCTCGGGCGGGACGGAGGCGGACAACCTGGCCGTTTTCGGGGTGGCGGGTCACGGGCCGGACGGGCACGTGATCACGACGACGATGGAGCACCCGGCGGTGCTGGAGCCGGTTCGCGCACGGGGGAACTTCACGATTGTGCCGGTGGGGCCGCACGGTGTGGTGGATCCGGACGAGATCCGGCGGGCGCTGCGTCCGGACACGGTGCTGATCTCGGTGATGCACGCCAACAACGAGACCGGTGCGATCCAGCCGCTGCGCGAGATCGCGGCGATCGCACGCGAGGCGGGAGTGCCGCTGCACTCCGACGGCGTACAGGCGGCGACGAAGATCGCGACCGATGTGGGCGAGCTGGGTGTCGACCTCTACTCCATCACCGGGCACAAGTTCAACGGTCCGAAGGGCGCCGGAGCGCTGTATGTCAGGGATGGGGTGAAGTTGAACTCGCTGCAACTGGGCGGGCGGCACGAGCGCAACCACAGGGCGGGGACTGAGAATGTCGCGGCGATCGTCGGATTAGGCGAAGCCGCCTCGCTGGCGCGGCGGGACGTGACACCGTTGCGCGACCGGCTGGAGGCCGGAGTGCTGGCGCGGGTTCCGGATGCGGTGGTGAACACCGGGGGGGCGGCGCGGACGCCGAACACGTCGAGCATGAGATTCCCCGGCCTCGATTCCGAGGCGCTGCTGATTGCGCTGGATCTGGCGGGCTTTGCGGTGTCGGCCGGGGCGGCGTGCTCGTCGGGGGCGGTGAAGCCGTCCCATGTGCTGACGGCGATGGGATTGTCGACCGCGGAAGCGCGGTCGTCAATCCGGTTCTCGGTGGGATTGGGGAATACGGTAGAGCAAGTGGACCTGCTGATTGCCGCGGTGGAGGCGGCCGCGGCGCGGCTGAGGAAGCTGGCGCCGGCGGGCGGCCTGGTGAATCTGCAACGATGACGCCGGAGCCATTGATCGCGGTGGCGATGTCGGGCGGCGTGGACTCCTCCGCCGTGGCGGCGATGCTCAAGCGCGACGGGCGGCGCCTGGTGGGGATGACGATGCAGTTGTGGAACCAGCGCAGGCTGCCGCAGTTGCAGGTGGAGGGCGCGTCAGGGCGGTGCTGCTCGCTGGACGATGTCTACGATGCGCGGGCGGTGGCGGCGGCCCTCGGTATCCCCTACTACGTGGTCAATTTCGAGGAGCAGTTCGAGCAAACGGTGGTGCGGCCGTTCGTGGAGGAGTACCTGCAGGGGCGGACGCCGATCCCCTGTACTCTTTGCAACAACCACGTCAAGTTCGAACAGTTTCTGCGCATGGCCGACGGAGTGGGAGCCTCGCAGGTTGCCACCGGCCACTATGCGCGGCTCGACTTCAGCGAGGCCACCGGCCGTTGGGAGATCCGGCGGGGCCGCGACGAGGCCAAGGACCAGACCTACTTCCTGTTCGGGCTGCGGCAGGACCAACTGGCGCGCACGCTGTTTCCGCTGGGCCGCATGACCAAGCCCGAGGTGCGAGCGCTGGCGGCGGAACTGGGCGTCTCGACGGCGGCCAAGAGCGATTCGCAGGAGATCTGTTTCGTGCCGAACGGCGATTACGCGGCCTTCATCGATGGCTATTTCGAGGAGCAGCGGATTCCCCGGCAGGCGGCCCGCGGCGAGATTGTGGATACCTCCGGGAAGGCGATTGGCGAGCACGACGGGGTGCATCATTTCACGGTGGGGCAGCGCAAGGGGCTCGGAATTGCCGTTGGAGAACCACTTTATGTTATCTCGATCAACCCCGTGACACAGCAGGTAATTGTCGGCCGAAATGAAGACCTGCTGCGGTCCGGGCTGATGGCGAAGGACGTGAACTGGGTCTCCATCGCGCCGATCACCGAGCCGCGGCCGGCGCAGGTGAAAATCCGCAACAAGCACGAGGCGGCGCGGGCGACGCTGATTCCGTGCTCAGATTCCTCCCGCGTGGAAGTAGTCTTCGACACGCCGCAACGCGCCGTGACCCCTGGGCAGGCGGCTGTGATGTACGACGGGGATCTGGTGCTGGGCGGGGGCTGGATCGAGTAGGGCCTTGTGGGACACTGGTAAGGAGAGTACATTGGAAGTAGGGAATTCCAATGAACAACGAAGCGAAGATCACCAGCAAGGGCCAGATCACGGTTCCCATTGCGATCCGGCGCAGCCTCGGCGCGGGGGTGGGAGATCGCCTAGTTTTCGAGTTGGATGAGGGGGGAGTTCGGGTGCGCGCCGTCAGGAAGACCAGCCGGTTTGCGGCGTACAGGGGGATTGGGAACCCGGGCGTCGAGCCCGGCAGGGCGGGCGTGGCGCGGCTCGTAAAGGAACTGCGCGGCGAATGATCACGGCTGTCGATACGAACGTCTTCATCTCGCTCTGGGGCGAAGAGGAGGCGCTGAGTTTCGACGCACAACGGGCGCTGGACCGGGCGGGGGATGCCGGAGCACTGCTGATATCGGCGCTTGTCTATTGCGAGATGATCGCCGCACCGGGGAGGGATCGCGAGGCTGTCGATCGGTTTCTGCAGGATACGGGAGTCGCCGTGGACTGGGATATTCCCGAGGCGGTCTGGCGGGCGGCTGGGGCTGCGTATCAGGAGTACGCGATTCGCCGGCGACGGCAGATGGAAGCCGGGCCACGCCGGCTTCTGGCTGACTTCCTGATCGGTGCGCATGCGCTGCACGCCGCGGGCAGGCTGTTGACCATGGACGAGGGTTTGTACGAGGCTGCCTTTCCGGGGCTAAGACTGATCCGGTTTTGATCTGAGCCGGGCGCTACAATACCCTCTTGGCGCGCCGATCCCCATTTCGCAACGCACTGGAAGCCGCCTTGGTGCGCGGGATGCTGGGCGGCGTGAGGCGGGCGCCGTGGCTGGTCGGGATGGGGATGCAGGTCCTGGACGCGGCGGTGCCGCGGCTGCGGCGCGTGGCGATGCGCAACCTGGAACTGGCGCTGCCGGAGAGCGCGGAGGGGGAACGGCGGGCCATTGTGGATGGCACGTTCCGTTCACTGGGGCGGGTATTCGCCACGCTGGCGCGGTTTCCGGACATTGACAAGAGCAACGTCGGGCGGCTGATCCGGTACGACGGGTTCGAGCACTTCGAGCGCGCCAAGCGAGCCGGCCGGGGGGTGTTGTTTGCCACTGCGCACGTGGGCAACTGGGAGTTTTCTGCCTTCGCCCATGCGCTGATGGCGGAGCCGATGTCGGTCGTGGTCCGGCCTCTGGACAATCCGGCGCTGGACGAGATGGCGGTGCGTTACCGGACGCTTTCGGGCAACACGGTGATCGGGCGCGGCAAGGATTTCCTTCGTCCGCTGGTGGAGGCGCTGCACGCCAACCGGGCGGTCGGGGTATTGGTCGATCAGAACGTGACGGCAGACCGGGGGATTTTTGTCGATTTCTTCGGCAGGAAGGCCTGCGTGGATTCCGGATTTGCCAGGCTGGCGCATCGCACGGGCGCGGCGGTGATTCCGGGCTACGCGCTGTGGTCGGAAGGGGAAGGGAAGTACATACTGCGCTTCGAGCCCGTGGTGGAGATGACAGGGGACACGCCGGCGGACACGCAGGCGATCCACGGGCGGCTGGAGGCGGCCATCCGGCGGGATCCGGGCCAGTGGCTATGGATCCACCGGCGGTGGAAGACGCGGCCGCCGGGCGAGGCTTCGCTGTATTAGCGGCCGGGAGGTGGGAGGCCGGCGAGCGCACCGGCACGGTAAAATAGCGTATTGCGGCCCTTCGTCCCTTACTTTTCGAGCCCCCACCTGTTGACCATCGCGGGTAACTTCTGGCCGCGCGCGATCGATGAGGCGCGCTTCCCCACGCGGAAGACCATCCACGCCACCGAGCCGGGAACGCGGGTGCTGGTGGAGGAGAACCGCCCGGCGGGCGAGCCACTAGGCGAGGTGGTGCTGCATCACGGACTGGAGGGGTCGAGCCGAAGCGGGTACATGATTTCGCTGGCCCAATGCCTGCTGGAGGCCGGGTTTGCGGTACACCGGGTGAACATGCGCTCCTGCGGAGGCACCGAACACCTGACCGATACGCTCTACCACTCCGGTCTGACCCAGGACGTACGCGCCATCCTGACCTCGCTGCGGCAGGCAGGACGGGGCCCGCGCTTTCTGGTGGGGTTTTCGCTGGGCGGCAACGTGACGCTCAAGCTGGCCGGAGAGTCCGGCGAGGGATTCCGCGACCTGGCCTCGGCCGTCTGTGCCGTGTCCACGCCCATGGACCTGCACGCCTGCGTTCGCCGGCTGGGCGCGCGGGAAAACTGGATCTATGAGCAGAGATTTGTGCGCAGCCTGCGCGAGCGGTATCGCCGGAGGCACCTGGGCGATCCGGCGCGCTTTCCCATTGCCGGGCTGGAGGGGGTAAGGACGGTCTTCGACTTTGACAACCTGTTCACTGCAAAGGCTTTCGGATTCGGCGACGCGCCCAACTACTATGCCACCCAATCGGCCCACCGCTTCCTGGCCGGCATTTCGCTGCCTGCACTGCTGGTGCACGCCAAGGACGATCCGATGATCCCCTACGACATCTATGAGACGGAAGCCGTCCGGCAAAACCAGTGGATTCAAATCGTACGGTCAGAACATGGGGGCCATCTGGGCTTTATTGCGCGGAACAGGCCGCGCTTCTGGCTGGACCCGCTGATTCGCGACTGGATCCTCCAGATTCGAAACAATCACCCGGTTGGGACCGTCTAGGCTAGTACGATGAAATCCGGCGCCTCGACCTACGAGGCTTTCTCCATCGCCATCGGCAGCCTACGCTCGGCCAAACTGCGCAGTTTTCTGACGCTGCTGGGCATCATTCTGTCCACGACCACGCTGATCGCGGTGATGGCCGTGATCCATGGCATGGACGTCTATGTTGCTGAAAAAATTGCAGATCTTGGCGCAGATAGCTTCGTCGTTACCCGTTTTGCGTTTTTCGGAGACTTTGAGCCCAAGAAGTTTCTGGAGATGATGCGCAGAAACCCGGAGCTGCGACAGGACGAGTTTGAGTTCCTGAAGCAGCGGGCGACGCTGGTGCGGGAGATCTGCATGCGCAGCAATACGCAGGCGGACGTGACGGCGGGCAACCAGCGCCTGGAGGACGTCGGCATCACTGGTGGATCGTCCAACATGAACGTTTTGCAGAACGTCCAGACCGAGAGCGGGCGCTACTTCAGCGAAGCGGAGAACGTGAACCACAGGGCGGTGGCATTCATCGGGGCGGACCTGAAGGAGAAGTTCTTCGAGAATGTCGATCCGGTGGGCAAGACAATCGACATCGCCGGGCGGCCTTTCACGGTGGTGGGGGTAGCCAAGAAGATGGGCAGCGTCTTCGGGCAGTCGCAGGACAACTTCGCCCACGTGCCGGTGTATGCGTTTTTCAAGATGTTCGGTTCGCGGCGCTGGATCAACTTCACCTGCCAGGCGTTGGACCAGCAGCACTTCCAGCAGGCGATGGACGAGGTCCGCTCGCTGCTGCGGGCCTATCGCAATCTGCCGCCGGGGCGGGAGGACAATTTCACGGTGTTCAATTCGGAGTCGATCATGGGGGCGTGGGACCGGCTGACGGGCGCGATAGCGGCCACGGCGATGGCGGTGGTGAGCGTCTTCATGGTGGTGGGCGGGGTAGTGATCATGAACATCATGCTGGCGGTGGTGACGGAGCGGACCAACGAGATCGGGGTGAGGAAATCACTGGGCGCACGGCGCAGCGACATTCTGCGGCAGTTTCTGGTGGAGTCGGCCGTGCTGTCCGGCGCCGGCGGGCTGGCCGGGGTACTGATTGCGTGGGCCGTGGCGGTGGTGGTGAGGACGTTTACGCCGGTGCCGATGGAACTGCCGGTCTCCTCCATCGTGGTGGGCGTGGGACTGTCGGCGACGGTGGGATTGTTCTTCGGGATCTACCCCGCGCAGAAGGCGTCCAAGCTGGATCCGATTGAGGCGCTGAGGGCGGAAAAGTGAGGCCCCGTGTCCACGGTTCAGCCCTGATCCTGGCCGGCATCGGGCTGGCGCTGGACGCCATCCGCGGTCACAAGATGCGCAGCTTTCTCACCGTGCTGGGGGTGATCATCGGCACGGGGACCATCATCGGCGTGGGCAGCATTCTGACCGGTTTTGACGGGGCGGTGACGAGCGCGATCAAGAGTTTCGGGACGGACTCGGTGATGGTCTTCAAGTGGCAGGCGGGCATCCGTTTCGGCCGCCGTTCCCGCGCGGAGTTGCTCAGGAAGCCGCTGACCTACGAGAACGCCATCGCCATCCGGGAGCGCTGTCCTTCGGTGGCCTCGGTGAGCCCGTACCTGTTCCCCGGGCGCGGCTTCCACAAGGCGCACTACAAGGGCAACGACGCCTTCCAGATCAACCTGGGCGGGACGGACGAGAAGTACGCCGGCAGCGGCAACGCCGAGATGAAGAGCGGCCGCTTCTTCAGCGAGTTTGAAAACATCCACAAGGAGCCGGTGGCGGTGATCGGCGAGGACATGTACAAGAACCTGTTCGCCGGGGTGGACGCGGTGGGCAAGGAGCTGCAGGTGGACGGGCACAGCTACCGCGTCATCGGGGTCATGAAACGGCCCGCCAACTCCTTTCCGGGCCAGCAGGACAACCGCGTCCTTCTGCCGTATCACACCATGCGCAAGCTGGAGCCCGCTGCACAGGAGCACATGATCGTGGTCACGGCCTGGCCGGGGCAGCTCTCCAAGGCCATGGACGAGGTGCGGGGGGTGCTACGGCAGGAGAGGCGGCTGAAGTACAACGAGCGGGACAATTTCGGGCTGTCCACCGCCGAGCAGATGATTGAGGACTTCAGACAGGTGACCAGCGTGACGGCGCTGGTGATGGTTGTGCTCTCCTCCATCGGGCTGCTGGTGGGAGGCATCGGCGTGATGAACATCATGCTGGTGTCGGTGACCGAGAGGACCAAGGAGATCGGCATACGCAAGGCGATCGGCGCGCGCAAGATGGACATTGTCATCCAGTTTCTGACCGAGGCCGTGGTGCTGACCTTCGCCGGCGGATTACTGGGCATGGGGCTGGGCTGGGCGATTTCGCGGATCGCCGCCATGGCGTTTCCCTCATTGCCAACCAGCGTGCCGTTGTGGGCGGCGGCGATGGGCATTCTGGTGAGCGTGGGGGTGGGGCTATTCTTCGGCCTGTGGCCTGCAAGCAAGGCAGCCCGGCTGGATCCGGTGGATGCGCTCCGCTACGAATAGCGCAGCGGCTGGTATGCTGGACCCGATGTGGAGAGTCTTCATCCTGACGCTGCTGGCCACGGTGGGCGCAGCGGCACAAGGCAATGGCGGCCCCCCGCAGGAGCGGAAAGAGCGCTACCCGGCGTTTCGTGACGCGGAGGTACGCCTGATTGAGGACTACTACCGCCCGGGGTCAGGCAAGGCGCCGCCGGGCCTGGCGAAGCGCGGCGGAGACCTCCCTCCCGGCCTGACCCAGCAACTCCGCCGCGGTGGAACCCTGCCCCCGGGCCTTGAGAGCAAGGTGGAGCCGTTTCCGGCCGACCTGGAGAAGCGGATCGGGCCGGCGCCGGCCGGCTATCGGCGCCTGCTATTTGGCAAGGCGGCCCTACTGGTTCAGAACACCACCAAACTGATCGTCGACATCATCAGCGTGAGCTTCTGAACGGGCGGTGTGAGCCGGTTCGGCAACACTTCGCGGGCTGATCCCCGACTAAAATAGGTAGATATGGTCAGTCGTGTGGAGTTCCTTACGGTGGTGACGTTCCTGCTGCCGGTGTGTCTGCAAGGCCAGGCGGCGCCTCCCCAGTTTGTTTCCGACGATTTGGTAGCCCTGCGCGGGTTCTTTGCCAATTTGCCTCCCCAGGTCCTGGCTGCCATTCAGGCTATGGAATCGAATCTGCCACCCAGTTCGGCACAGTCGATCGGCATAGGCGGAAGGTTGACATCGTCGCTAACGAAGCACTACCGGTTGCTGCCGTCCGGACTCGAGAAGAGCCTCAGCCCGCTGCCGGCGGGTTACCGCCGGGCCTTGATCGGCGGCAGGGTGGTGATCCTCGATGCCAGGAATGTGGTCCGTGACATGTATTTCGTTCCGCTGCCGCGCCAGGCGGCGCCGAAGGGCAGGAGGCCACCCGCGCAATAAAGTTCGCAACGCGAGCCCCGGTTGGTTCGTAATTGCTGTGTGATGAGCGTTTCACGCCCGGCATGGGTCCTGCTGCTTGGCGTCCCGGCCTGCCTGGGACAGGCGCGGTTGGAGGAAATCCTTGCCAAGTTGGCGGATGGCCAGGAGAGGGCGGTGGAGGCACGCAAGTCCATCGTGTACCGCCAGGACACCTGGGTGCGCCTGCTGCGAACCAACGGCAAACTGTCGAGGGAGGAGAAGCGGCAGTACACCGTCGCGCCGTCGGCAAAGGGTTTCGACAAGAAACTGGACCGCTTCGAGGGGCGCTACGAGCGGGGCGGCAAGTTGCTCACCTATGAGAAACCGAACCACAAGTACAAGGATCTGGACATTGATGGCGACCTGATCGAGGACCTGACGAACGACCTGGTGAACGATACCAAGTCCCGCGACGGTATCTCCAAGGATCTGTTTCCGCTTACGCGCAACGAACAGCGCCACTACATCTTCAAGCTTGATGGCGCCCGGAGAATCGCAGGGGTGGAGGCGCTGCGGGTGACCTTCGAGCCGAAGAAAGTCCCGGACGGGGACGAAGACCGCGTCTGGGCGGGCGAGGTCTTGATCCATCCGGAGGAGTTTCAGCCGCTGTTGGTCTCCACCCGGCTGGCACTGAAGATCCCAGTGGCCGTCAAAGTGATCTTCGGCATCGACATCAAGCAACTTGGCTTCAATGTCACTTACCGCAAGGTCGCTGACGGCCTATGGTTCCCCTCGACCTATGGGACCGAGTTCGGGCTGAAGGTCCTGTTTGGCTATAAGCGCAACATCACAATGAACGTAACCAACACGGACTTCCGCCAGACCGACGCGGTGAGCCACATCACCTTCGAAGGTCCCGCAGAAAAACGAAACTAGGTCTGTGGCGGCAACGTGATAATGTCCCCTTTGAGCAAAGTAGAAATGTCCTCTTGACAGCCCCAAGCTTGGGGGGATGCAAGAAGGACAGCTACTGATGACCCAAGCCGATAGAGACCGACTCGTCACATTGCGGAAGGCGA
>JACRBC010000061.1 GCA_016213245.1 Candidatus Solibacter usitatus
CGCGCCAGCGCGTTGTTGTCGTGCGGATTCACCAGCAGCCGCAGGTGCGCCAGCGCGTCCTTGACCTCCGCCCGCTGGAAGAACTTGAATTCCTCCACTTTCGTGTGCGGCAGCTTCAGCTCCTCGAAATGCCGCGACAGCTCCCGCGCGGTGAAGTTGGTCCGGACCAGCACCGCCATTTCGTTGTAGGCCACGCCCTGGCCGGCGAGCTCGCGCGCCCGTCCGGCGATCCACCGCGCCTCGTCCCTGGAGTTCGCCGCTTCGTAGTAGCCCACCGCCTCGCCGTCATCGGCCGACTGCGGGACGATCTGCTTGGTCAGCGCGCCTGGGCAGGCCACAATCAGCCGCTCGCACGCCTCGATGATGCGCCGCGTGGAGCGGTAGTTGCGCGTGAAATGCAGCACCCTCACCGGCGCGAATCGCCACTTGTAGTCCGCCAGCACTTCGGCCGGCGCCGACCCGCGCCACTCATAGATGGTCTGGTCGACGTCGCCGAAGAACGACAGCCGCTTGTGCGTTTCGGCCAGCATCCGCAGCGGCCGGTACTCGCTGCGATTGGTGTCCTGCACCTCGTCCACCTGGATCCAGCCGAACTTCGCCCGCCACCGCTCCAGCGCCTCCGGGTTCTCGTCCCACAGCCGGTTCACGCCCACGATCAGGTCGGCGAAGTCCACGGCGTGCCGCTCGCGCAGCGCGTAGACGTACTCGCTCAGCAGCGGCTTGAAGCGCACTCCACCCTTGCGCTTGATGGATTCCACCTTGGACTCGCGCAGGCATTCGTCGAAGATGTCCTGCGGCGTGCGCCCCGGCGGCTCTTCGAAGCGGCTCAGCCGCGCCCGCGCCGCGGCGTCGAACAGCATGAATTCGAACTGGTTCTGCTCCGTCTCCGAAGCCCGGATGCCTTCCCGCCTGAGCACTCCGCCGAAGAGCGTGCGGCAATCCTCCTCGTCGTAGATGACAAAGTCGCGATCCCAACCCACGGCGTCGGATTCGGCCCGCAGAATCTGCGCGCACAAGCCGTGAAAGGTCTTCGCCGTCACCTCTCCGGCGGTCTTCCCCAGGTGCTTCAGCAGCCGCGTCTTCACCTCCCGCGCCGCCTTATTGGTGAAGGAGAGGCACAGCATCGACCGCGGCTTGACGCCGTTACCGATGGCGTGCGCCGCCCGCAGTGACAGCACGTTGGTCTTGCCCGTCCCCACCGGCGCCATCACCATCAGCGCCTCGTCCCAGGCCTCCACGGCCTGCCGCTGCTCCGCGTTGAGCGTCTCCCACGGGATCATGCGTCGATCATCGCACGCGCCCGCCGGCCGGGACTCGAGGGCGCGGGGCTAGTACAGCCAGTGGTCCGGTACAGCTTGCAGAGCCGTTCGCAAGATGCCGACAGCCGCATGTGAACGTGACCGGTAAGCGCGGGTCGTCGTTCCTAGCCGCAGGGCGCCTATGAAGCGAACTGGTGTGGGAGCCGGGGTCGCCCCCGTTTTTGGCGTGGAGCCCGCCGGCTGAGGAGCCGATGGTAGCGCTAACGGGATTCGAACCCGTATTTAAGCCTTGAGAGGGCTTCGTCCTAACCCTTAGACGATAGCGCCACGGGCGTCGCTTTCATCATACCAGCACTCCGCCGGGCGAGGAAAGCAGCTACCGGCCCAGGCGCCGCCGCAGCCCTGCCCAGCTCATCTGCGAGCCCCACTCCTTGATGTAGCACAACGGATGATGACGGTTCCGCAGCAACCCTGCGGGCAGGCTCCGGGCGTAGGCCGCCAGCGACGGCCGCAGTTCCTCAAAGAACTGATCGCGGTTGTCCCGCTCATGGAGGAGACTCGCGTAAACCCATTGGAAGGGCACGTAGTCATAGTGCCGGTCGAGTGCCTCCATCGCCTCGCGGAATACCTCGCCGCGGTTGCCCAGGCTCTTGTTGGATGCGTGCATCCGGGAAAGCGCCCACTCTCCCGGCACGTGCAGAAAGGCGCCCAGGCGCGACAGCCGCATCCACAGCTCGTAGTCAAACGCCGAGCGCAGCGACGCGTCGATCCCCCCGCAGGCGCGGTAGGCATCTGCCCGAAAGAAACACGCCGGCTGGCAGATCAGGCACTCCCGGCCGAGTTGGGCCGCCGCCTCGGCAGACACAGGGTACGGCTTTAACCGGCGGCCATCCTCCTCCACCCACCAGCCGCCGCTGTACACCGCCACCGCCCCGGGATGGGCTTGGAAAGCCGCGAGGACAGACCCGAGCGCGCCCGGCAACAGGATGTCGTCGGCGTTCAGCCACCCCAGGATGGAGCCGTTCGATTCCGCAAAGCCGCGGCGCAATGCGTCGGCCGCGCCCGCGTCCTTCTCCGAGCGCCAACTGACCCGCGTGCCGTAGCTCCGCAGCAGTTCAACGGTGCCGTCGTCCGAGCCGCCGTCCAGCACCGTATACTCCAGGCACTGCACGTCCTGCGCAAGCACGCTGTCCACGGCCTCCGGCAGAAACCGGGCCATGCGGAAGGCGGGCGTCAACATTGAAATAGTTTCAGGCAAGAGGCTCTGATCAGTATGTTACGGTGAAATCGGGCGGCATGCCGCCCTCGCCTTCATTCATGCGCATCGCCATCAACCTCCGTCAATTCTATAGGGGAAAAATTGGAGGCCAGGAGCATTACCTCCATAATGTGATTCAGCGGCTGGATGCGGCCGGTCACACGCTCACCATCTTCGCCCAGCCCTCCGAATTCGACAACATCCGCCAGTTCGCTCCCCGTGCGGAGCTCTTCGAGCCCGGTCCAGACGGGGGTTCGGCCATTCTGGCCCGCATCCGCGAGGGCGAGTTTGACCTGCTTTTCTGCCCCCTCCTGGTGCTGGAACCTCTCGACCCGCCCATCCCCTCGGCCGTGATGATCCCCGACATCCAGCACGAGTTCTACCCCGAGTATTTCGACCGCCAGGTGCTTGCCTGGCGCCGCCGCAACTACCTGCCCAGCGCCATCAACGCGAGCGTCGTGCTCACCCCCTCGGAGTTCTCCCGGCGCACCATCGTCGACCGCTATGCCGTGCCTCCGGAAAAGGTGGTTGCCTGTCCTCACGACGTCGACGCCGAGTTCCACTCGCCCGCTGATCCGCGCGCCGTGGAAGAGTTCCAGGCGCTGGGCCTGCCGCGCAGTTATCTCTATTTCCCGGCCAACTACTGGCCGCACAAGAACCACTCCAACCTCCTCCGCGCCCTCAAGCTCGTCCGCCAAAGGGGCCCTGCCGATCTGCACCTGGTGTGCACCGGCGCCGCCGGTCCGGATCGCGACCGCGTACTCGCCGGGATTCGCGCCCTCGGCCTCGAACAGGCGGTTCGCGTGCTCGATTACCAACCGCGCCGCGTTGTCGCCGAGCTCTACCGCCACGCCCAGGCGCTTGTCTTCGCCACTCAATTTGAGGGCCTCGGCCAGCCCGTGCTGGAGGCCATGAACCTCGCCACGCCCGTCATCACCTCTCGCGGCGGCGCCTGCGAGGAGATCGCCGCCGGCGCCGCAATGCTGGTCGACGAAAGACTGCCGGAAGGCATCGCCGAGGGCATCCTCGACCTGCTGAGCGACGAAAGGCTGCGGCGCGGCCTCGTGGCGCGAGGCCTGGCGCGCGCGGCGAAGTTCTCCTGGGATGCCTACATGGAGGTGCTGCTGGCCGCCTTTGAGCGCATCACCAGCCCCGGATTCCGCAAACTCTCCTCCATCGAAGTGGAAGAGTACCCGGCCATCTCGCTGGTTACGCCCTCCCTGAACATGGCCCGTCACATCAGCGCGACCATCGATAGCGTTCTCGCCCAGGGCTACCCCAAGCTCGATTATCTCGTCCTGGACGGCGGCTCCACCGACGGAACCCTTGATCTGCTTTGCGCCTACGGAGACCGCATCCGCTGGCTTTCCAAAAAAGACAACGGCCAAGCCGACGCCGTCAACAAGGGCTTCCTCGCCACGCAAGGCCAGGTCTTCTCCTTCCTCAACGCCGACGATACCTACCGCCCCGGCGCTCTGGCCAAGATCGGCGAGGCCTTCAGGAAGAACCCGCGTGCCGGCCTCATCTACGGCGAGGCCTATCACGTCGACGAACAGGGCGAGATCCTCTGCCGCTATGAGACCCTGCCCTTCGACTACCAGAACCTGAACCATCAGTGTTTCATTTGCCAGCCGGCCGCCTTCCTCTCGCGCCAGGCCTTTGAACGCGCCGGCATGCTCGACGCGCGCCTGCACTTCGCCCTCGACTTCGACCTCTGGATCCGGGTCGCAGCCGAGAATCAGGTGGTCAAGCTGCCGGACTATCTCGCCAACTGGCGCATGTACCCCGGCATCAAATCCCTACGCGACAAGAAGCAGGCCCTGCGCGAGGCCATGGCCACGGTGAAGAAGTACTTCGGCTACGTCCCCTACACCTGGCTCAATGCCTACTCCTGCTACCTGGCCGATGGCAAGGACCAATTCTTTGAGCGCTCCATGCCCACTCGCCTGACCCAGCTCATCGCGCTCGCCGTGGGACTGCGCGTCAATGCGTCCAACCGCCGGCGCTACCTGCGCGAGTGGGCCACCTACGCCGGACTCACGGGCGGCTTCGAGGGCAGATGGGAGGACGGCTGGGTCTCCCGCTGTCATCGCCGCGTGGTCAGGGTCGGCGCCGTGGATTCACTCCTGCGTATTGAAGGCCGCCACGCCTCGCCGTTCCTCTTCCCCCTCGCCATGGAGGTCAGCGCGGAAGGCATCGCTCTCGGCGGCCTGTCCATGCGAAAAAAGGGGCCCTTCCAACTCTCCTGCCCGCTACCCGCCGAACTGCGCGGCCGCGATGTGGATCTTCAACTCCAATTCAATAAAACGTGGCGCCCCGGCGCCGGCGACTACCGTCAACTGGCCTGCATCATCGACGTCATCCGTCCCGAGCGCGGCGCGTGACTCCCATGCGCGATCCCCTCGTCACCATCGTCACCCCCTCCTTCAACCAGGCGGAGTTCATTGGCGCCACCATCGAAAGCGTCCTGTCACAGGACTACCCGCGGATCGAATACATCGTCATGGACGGCGGCTCCAGCGACGGCACCGCCGCCATCGCCGCCGGGTACGCCGGACGGCTGGAGTGGATCTCCGAGCCCGATCACGGCCAGACCCACGCTATCAACAAGGGTTTCCAGCGCGCCCGCGGCGAGATCGTCGCCTGGCTCAATTCCGATGACATCCTGCTGCCCGGCGCCGTCAGCGCGGCCGTGGACGCCTTCCGCCGGTCGCCCGATACCGGAGCGGTCTACGGGGGTGGTTGCTGCATCGATCGCCAGGGCTCGGTCACCATGCGCTTCCCCGCCACCGAGAGCTTCAATCTCTGGAAGTTGAACTGGCTCTGCGACTACATCCTGCAACAGGCCACGTTCTTTCGCCGCTCCGCGCTGGAAGATGCCGGCTGGCTTGACGAATCGCTCCACTGGACCATGGATTGGGATATCCTGACCCGGCTCGGCAGACGCTTCGGTTTGACCTATGTGCCCCGCGATCTGGGTTGCCTCCGCGAGTACGGCGAAACCAAGACCGCATCCGGCGGCGCCGCGCGATTCCGCGAGATTCGCGCCCTGCTGCGCCGTCAGACCGGTTCCCGCTGGGCGCCCGGTTGCTGGTACTACGGCCTGGACACCTACGGCAAAACCTGGCGCGAGGCCATCCGCCGCTGTGGAGTCGGGCCACTGCGCCTTCTCGCCGGTCCCCTGGCGGACCTGGTGTTCATGCTCTCCCGCTACAAGCTGGACATGGCCGAGCTTCACTCCCAAGGCCATTATTGCGGTGGCTGGGCCGGCCGCCGCATGTACTGGATGCTCCCCAGGGGTCGCGGGCCGGTGGAGGTGCGAGGCGAGGTTCCCGAATGGCTGGGTTGGAACCTGCGCCTGAGGGTCTCCTCCGGCGGACGAGTTCTCTCTGAGCGCAGCCTGCCGCCCGGCCCCTTTGAGTGGCGCTTCGACGCCGGCGACGCCGCCGACGCCCTGAGCCTGCGCTTCGACGCCCCGCGCGCCGCCCGCGGCGCGCGGGGCTCCGGCGCACCCGGCCGCATCCCCGTCGCCTGGCGGCTCTATTCCATCGGCTGGGCTCGGTAGTCCACCAACAATCGAACCCTATTCCGTTCACGCTTGCGCCCGCGCGGCCGACAAACAGTTCGTGCGGTGTAGCGCAGGATTCATCGGGCTGTCGCTGCTGGCTGCCAGCCGGCTTTGGGCCTCCAGCGGCCTGCCGGTCGTATTCCACGCCGTTTCAGCCCGTCAGTGGGTGGCCCGTGGCGCCAATGTCGAAAGCGCCATCGACCCGGCCGGGATGACCTTCCGTGACGGCGCTCACCTGCTGCGGCTGGACTTCCCCGGCTCGGCCGCCGGCGCTGCGCTCTCCCCCTGCGGCAGCGACGCCGGGGTCGTCTCCTATTTCCGCGGCCGGGACGAATCGGCCTGGCTGCGCGGTGTGCCCGCCTACGAATGCGCGTGGGTGCTCGGTCTCTATCCTGGCGTCGACTTGCGCGTCGGCTCGACCGGCGGCCGGATCAAGTCCGAATTCGTCGTCCAGCCGGGCGCCTCGCCCGACATCATCCGTCTGCGCTACTCACCGGCCGCCCGCCTGGCAATCGAACCGGACGGCGCCCTGCGTGTCGAAACCTCGGGAGGCGACTGGCGTGAGGCCCCGCCCCTGCTCTTCCAGCGCCACGGCGGCCGGACCGTGCGCGTGGAGGGGCGCTACGTTCTCAGACCCGGCGGAGAGGCTGCCTTCCAGGTTGGGGATTACGACCGGGCGCTGCCGCTGGTGATTGATCCCGTGGTGACCTTCAGTACGCTGCTGGGCGGCAACGGCATCTCCGCCGCCACCGGAACCGCCGTCGACTCCTCGGGCTTTGTCTATGTCGCCGGCTATACCGATGCTCCCGACCTCCCCACGCAATCGCCCGCCTCGCCCCGCTCCGGCGGCGTCGACGCCTTTGTCGCCAAGCTCGAACCCGCCACCGGGCGGTTGGTCTACGCGACCTACATCGGCGGCACCGGCGACGACCGCGCCTCCGCCATCGCCGTCGATTCCATGGGCTCGGCCTACATCGCCGGTGCGACCTCGTCGGGCAACTTCCCGGTCGCCATCCCGGCTCAGGCCACGATTTCCGGGTCCAGGGACGCCTTTCTGGTCAAACTGGCCCCCGACGGCACCGCTTTGGCCTTCAGCACCTATTACGGCGGCACCCAGGCCGACACCGCCAACGCCCTGGCCCTGACCTCCACCGGCGTCTGGATCGGCGGCGACACCTCCTCCGCCACCCTGCCCGGCGTCTCCGGATGGCAGACCGCCAATCGAGGGATGCAGGACGGCTTTCTGGCGAAGTTCTCGCCATCGGGAGTACGGCAGGCCGCGACGTTCATCGGCGGCGCCGGCGACGACACCGTCCGCGCCGTCAGCGTGGACGCCTCCGGCAACGTCTATGCCGCCGGAGCGACCGGCTCGGCCAATCTCGGGGTACCGGCCGGCGCGGCGCAGAGCAGCCTGCGCGGCAGCCAGGACGGCTTCGTCATGAAGCTCGATCCGCCGGCCGCCACCCTGCTGGCCGGCACTTATCTGGGGGGCACGCTCGGCGATGCCGCCAACGTCGAGATGGTCCTTGCGCTGGCCGTGGACGGCTCGCAGAACGTCTTCGCCGGCGGTGTGACCCCGTCCCCGGATTTCCCGGCGCCCGCCGCCTGGGCCGGGACGCTCTCCGGTCTTCAGGACGGCTTCCTGGTACGGCTGAACAGCACCCTGTCTTCGCAGTCCTGGGGGACCTTTGTCGGCGGCGCAGGCAAAGAAGCGGTCACATGCCTGTCGCTCGACGGCCAGGGCGGGCTACTGGCGGCCGGTTCCACCAGCTCCTCCAACTTCCCGCTGCAATCGCCGCTGCAGGCGGCCAGCGGAGGCGGCTACGACGCCTTCCTCCTTCGCATCTCCCAGAGTGGAACCGCCGTCTCCTTTTCCACCTACCTCGGAGGTTCCGGCGCCGAGGGCGCCGCCGCCCTCGCGCTTTCCCCAGGCGGCAGCGTCATCCTGGCCGGCCAAAGCTCCTCGCCGGATTTCACACAGAAGAACCCCGCCCAGCCGGCCGCCGGTTCGGTTCTCCGCATGTTCGTCTCCCGCGTGGCCATGGGCACTTTGCCGTCCATCCAGGGTCTACTGCCCAACGCCGGCTCCGGCTCCGCCCAGGCGTTCGAGCTTTCGGTGACGCACCCCGGCGGAGCCGCACAAATCGGCGTCATGGAGTTCACCATCGCGACGTCGCTGAACAAACTCCCCGCCTGCCGCGTCCGGTACTCTCCCGCGTCCGGGCTGCTCGCCCTGGCCGACAATGCCGCGCAGACCTGGACACCGGTCCGCCCCGGAACCGCGGACTCGGCGAGCAACTCGCAGTGCACCCTCAGCGGCGCCGCGTCGGCGGCGGCCGCCATCGCCGGTGGCTGGAAGTTCACCGCCGCGCTCACCTTTGCCTCCGGATTTGCGGGACAAAAGCAGCTCTGGGCCAACGCCGCCGGCGTCTCAGGTGAGGAAACGGGCTTTGCTCCCGCGGGCGCCTGGACCGTGTTCGCGCCTGCCAACCAGGCGCCCTCGGCGCAATCCGTCTCACCGCCTTCCGGCTCCGGGCCGGGCGGTATCTTCACTCTCACCCTCTCGGACCTCAACGGCGGCGCCGACATCTCCGCCGGCCGGCTGTTGTTCAACACCCAGGCCGTAGACGCTGCCGGCTGCTCCCTGCGCGCAGACCGGTCGGTGAACCGCGTCCTGCTGGCAGACGACAGCGGCGCCGTCTGGGCCGCCGGCATCCCGGGCGACCCCGGATACCTGGAAAACAGCCAGTGCCGCCTCCGCCTTGCCGGAACCTCCATCGCCGTGGCCGGAAATAGCCTCGTGTTTGTCGCCGATGTGACCTTCAAGTCTGCCTTCTCCGGCGCCAGGACCATCTACGGCGCGGCCACTGATTCGCAAGGCGCCCAATCCGGGTGGACCACGCTCGGCGCCTGGACCGTCAGCATCCCCACGGCCAACCAGCCGCCCTCTGCCGTCTCGGTCGCCCCTTCGGCCGGCTCGGGGGCGGCGCAAGTTTTCACCTTCACATTCACCGACGTCAATGGCGCCGCTGATATCGCTGTCCTCCGCGTCCTGATCAATGCCCAGCAGTCGGCCGCAGGCGGCTGCTACTTCGCCTGGGACCGGACCACGGGAGTCATCTGGCTGGCCGACGACGCCGGCGCCGCCTGGGCCACCTCGGCCCGCGCCGGAACCGCCGACGTCGCGCAAAACAGCCAGTGCGCATTCCGCGCCGCCGGATCCAGCATCGCCACCAGCGGGGCCACCCTCACCCTCGCCGTCGATCTGGCCTTTACCCCGGCCTTCAACGGTCAGCGGCTCATCTTCGCCAACGCCACCGATGCCGCCGGGCTGACCAGTCCCTCGCCCCAGCTCGGCAGCTTCACGGTCTCCGCCGGAGCCGGGCAGCCGCTCGGGCCCGTCTCGGTGGCCCCCTCGGCCGGCAGCGGCGCGGCCCAGATCTTCACCTTTGCCTTCGCCGATCCGAAAGGCGCCGCCGACCTGGCCTGGGTGCGCATCCTCATCAACGCCCAGCAGTCGGCTGTGGCGGGCTGCTACCTCGCCGTAGATCGCGCGGCCGGCCTCATCTACCTCGCCGGCGACGCCGGCTCAACATGGAGCGCCCCGGCCCGCATCGGAACCGCCGACACCGCCCAGAACAGCCAATGCACCGTGCGCGGCGCGACCAGCAGCCTGACCCTGGCCGGAACCACCGCCACGCTGGTTGTTGACCTCACCTTTGCCGCCGCCTTCAGCGGTCAGAAGTCCATCTGGGCCAACGCAACCGACTCGGCCTACGTCACCAGTGGATCGCCCCTGCTGGGCACGTTCAACGTCACCGCCGGCGGCCAGCAGCCTCTGGGCCCTGTCTCTGTTGCGCCTGCAAACGGAAGCGGATCGGCGCAACTGTTCACCTTCTCATACGCCGACCCGAAGGGGGCCGCGGACCTGGTCTGGCTGCGTGTCCTGATCAGTGCCCAGCAGGCGGCCGCCGCCGGCTGCTATCTGGCCGTGGATCGAGCCGCCGGTCTCATCTACCTGGCCGACGACGCCGGCGCGGTCTGGAGCGCGCCGGCCCGTCTCGGAACCGCCGATACCGCCCAAAACAGTCAGTGCTCGGTGCGCGCTTCGGCCAGCGGCATCACCCTGTCGGGAACCACGGCCTCCCTCGTCCTCGACCTCACCTTTACTCCCGCCTTCGCCGGGCCCAAATCCATCTGGGCCAACGCCACCGACCTCGCCGGAACCACCAGCCCTTCGCCCCTTCTCGGGTCCTTTACCGTCTCCACCGGCGTAGCCAACCTGCCGCCCTCGGCCGATTCGGTGTCCCCTGCCGGCGCCAGCGGCAACCGCCAGGTTTTCACACTCACGTTCAGCGACCCCAACGGCGCCCAGGACATCGCCACTCCGCGCGTCCTCATTCACTCGCAGCAACGCGCCGATGGAGGCTGCTATGTCCTGCTGAACCGCGCCGCGGCCACCCTCTATCTGGCCGACGACGCCGGCGTAAACTGGGCCCCCGTTCGCCTCGGCGCAGCCGAGTCGGCGCAGAACAGCCAATGCATCGTCTGGGGTCTCACTTCCTCGGCCACTGCGACCGGCAACCAAGTCCTTCTTCTCCTGGACCTCTCCCTGAAAACCGCCTTCTCCGGCACCCGCAGCATCTGGGCCAACGCCACCGACGGCGGTGGGTTAACCAGTCCCTCCCCGCTCCTCGGCACCTACACCGTGCTGCCCTAAAACGACTCAGCCCCGCAACGCTCTAACGAGCGTTGCGGGGCCCATGTCAAACTCGGTTTGCGGCTTACGCCCAGGGGTCGGGAGGACCCTCTGGCGTGATCGCCCACGGATCGGGAGGACCCTCTGGCGTGATCGCCCACGGATCGGGAGGACCCTCTGGCGTGATCGCCCACGGATCGGGAGGACCCTCTGGCGTGATCGCCCACGGATCGGGGGGACCCTCTGGCGTGATCGCCCAGCCTGTGCCTGCCGGCAACACGGCCGCCGAAGCGACGGTCGCCAGCAAGATCAAAACACAGACGGCACTCAGACAACGAAGCTTCGACATTCGGCTTCTACCTTCCTTCGCACCTGCCATACACCCGGCGATACCGAAGGTATGGTCAAATCCCCTTCCTACTCAGGGTTATACCTGATGCTAGAGGAGGACCTTCGGTCTATGTGGTAGGATTTATCCTAGTTACTAAATCAGTTCTTCACCTGACGCTGTCTAAGGTGTTGAAGTGAATAGTATTAGGCGCTTGTTGGTACTGGTGGGTTTGGGCGGGAAGATTTTTTCTCCCAGCAGGAGTGGTGCTGCCCTAGAACTGCTCGCGGGGCGAGAACAGGGGAGCGCCCTCGCTGGAATCCGCTGAGATGGGGGAGCGGCCACGAAGCCGCTTGCCCGGCCACTCGAGGCGCATGTCCTGACACACCTCGTCGAGCATCGCGAAAGTCGCCTGCTTCTCTTCCGCCGCAAAGGCCGTGAGCAGCAGGTTGTCGCAGATGGCGTTGATCAGACGGGGGATCCCCTGGCTGCGCAGGTGGATCTCTTGCATCACGCCATCCGAAAACACCGACGGTTCCGGCATGCCGGCCTTCTTCAGCCGGGAGTTCACGTATTCGACGGCTTCGGCGAGTGTGAAGGGGGCCAGGCTGCAGCGCAACACGATCCGCTGCTTCAATTGCCTCAGATTCGGCGCGTCCAGCTTGCGGTCGAGTTCCGGCTGGCCGGCCAGGACAATTTGCAGCAGTTTGCCCAGCCGCGGATTCTCCAGGTTTCCGAGAAGCCTGATCTCTTCCAATACGTCCCACTCCAGATTGTGCGCCTCGTCCACGATCAGCACCGTGGTCCGCCCCTCATTGGCCTGCTGGATGAGCAGGTGGTTCAGGGCGAACAACACTTCCGTCTTGGACTTGTGCGCACACCGCAGGTCCAGGTCGTAGGCAATCATTTCGAAGAACTGCTCGGTGTTGATGCGCGAATTGAACAGGAACGCGAACTCGACGTACTGCGACTCCAGGTAGTCCCGCAGGCACTCGAGCATCGTGGTCTTGCCCGTGCCGACCTCGCCGGTGAGTACGATAAATCCCTTGCGGCTGTGGACCCCGTAGATGAGATTGGCCAGCGCCTCCTCATGCTGCGGGCTGCGGTACAGGAAGGCAGGGTCCGGACTCAGGTTGAACGGGTTTTCCCTGAAACCAAAGAAAGCGTTGTACATAGAGTCCGTGTCTTGCCCTCCGCCCGCCCCAGATTCGGGATTGGGCAGGAAGTTAGCCTCATTCTAACATGCTCCATCGGCATCCCCGGGCCCCGGGCTTAGGGCGTCTCCCGAACATTCGTCGGCGAAGGTACCAGGCCGGACGCCCAGATCCTAACCGGCGTCGAATGAAAGCTGCGCCCATCCCGGCAACGCCGCTGGTTGATCGTTCAAGAAAACCACTTTGCGAGTCTTGGGGAAGGGCAACCCGGTTCGTGCCTGAGGTCCATACACGGGCAGCTTGCGGAGAATCTGGCGGTAGGGATCCTGATTCAGGTCTACACTCGCCGTCTTAGCCAGGAAGCCCGCTCCCCAGCCGAAGCAGATAAGACAGCAGTTCTGCCCGGCCCGGGCCGCGGCGAGCTTCTCGCGAAGACTCGACAGAGACTGGGCTACAGCGGTCAAACCGGCGGCCTCGGCGTAGTTGAACTGCACGGCGATCAGCTTCTCCGCCGCGTCGTTGGCCGCCTGGGCGAAACGCCGGGCGCCGGCCGCATCGCGCCAGCGAAGCGCCTTGAGCATCTCCGGATGGGACAGCGGTGCGCTCTCTTCATAGGCGCCTTCGAACACGGTCCCGGGCGCCGCCATTTCGGCGAAGACCGGTGTGGAGTCGGCCGGCCTGCGGGCCTCCACGGCCCCGCGCGGGCTCATCTTCCAACCCAACTCCAGGCGATTACCCCGCGCCAGCAGAGTGGAGGTGCGGAGCAGGTAGATCCTGGTGGCTCCACCGCAGGGGATGGCCTTGGAATCTGCGACCAGCAGCGCCCGGGTGCGGCTGGCGCCGCCGGCTCCCATCGCCGCCGTCTCCAACGGTTCGGCCGGGCGGCGAGGAGGCCGTTCCGCGGCATCGATTCGCGCCGCCAGGTCCACCCACTGCGCTTCCGAGGTCCGCTCCATCACCGCGGCGGTTCGCAGCGGCCCTTTCAGCGCGCTGCCGGGGATGTAGATGCCACCCGAGGGCGAGGCGGCGAAGGTCGGGATGAACAGGTTCTCGGCCGAAGTTCGCGCACAGTAGATCGCCGAAGCGGGATGATCGAACGGGATCCGCCGGCTGGCGTAGTTCTGGGCGTATCCGCCCCAGGACGCGAAATCGAGCTTCTCGGCGCGGCGAATCTGGGTCAAGTAGGTATCCAGCCGGGGCCCCTTCGCCAGCAGGCGGAAGATCCGTTTCTGGTCCAGGACGTTCACCTGGTCTTTCCAGACCATGTAGTCGATGGGCGAGAGCCTCTGCCCATCGCCGGCAAGCAATGGCGTCAAGACGGTGAGGCGGTAGAGTTTCATGCGTTCACCGGCCAGGGGATGGAGATGGCGAGCGCATAGCCCGCTCGGTAGATGGGGTGGGGACAGCCCGGCGGCGCCACATTCCGGACCGCGCCGCGGAGCGCGTCGCCGGCCAGCACCGAGCCCTCCGCCACCATGCGCGAAGAGAGCTTCTCGCGTCCCGGGCTGCGGGAGGCCCCGGTGCGCCCGGCACGCTGGATGAGTTGATAGTCGCCCGACGACCAGTCCACCGCGTCGCCGTCGGCCGGGCTATAGAGCGACAGCAGCCACCACGCCTTCCTGGCCGCCGGCACGGCATCGCCGCCAAAGAGCAGGTGCGCTAACTCGCCGGGCTGGAAATCCGGTGTTCTGGAACGTCCAAAGCCGCGCGAACGCAGCCCGCCCAAGCCGCTGTCGGCCAGTAGCCGGAACGCTGCCTGCAGTTTGGGCGCCCAGACGGCGTAAGTTGACGGATTCGAAAACTGCGCCGCGCACCACAGCCCGGAGGCCGGCGCGAATTGAACGCAGGTGGTCAGGTGCGGCTCGGCCAAGCCGCCTGTCACGCGGTCCACCGCCGCGCAGGAACGCGTCAGCAGCCGGAACGGGCCGGATGCCGAACGGCTGTTGACCGGGATCAGGCAGCCGCTATGCCCGTCCACGGTCCACTGGTCCTCGGCCGGCAACTGGCCGCGCAGCAAACCGGCGATCACCGAGGTAGGCAGCAGAGTGGCGCCCTTCCACCTCACCCGCGAAGAGGGGCCTTCGGCGGGCGGCCACAGCCGCGCCGGCGGCGGCGCGTACAGGAAGCCGCGTTGCCACGGAAAGCAGGAACTGAAGCGCACGGCCGGTTCGCCGAATGCCTTGGCCGTGGCGTTCAGCCACTCCTCCAACAGGCCCAGTTGTTCGAACGCCAGACAGACGGCCGAATACAGGGCATCGCTGTGGAGGATGGCAGAGGCCTGGTCCCGGGCGCCGGTGTCCGGACCGATGCGCCAGGGCGTGGTGGGCCGCAAGCGAATGAGCAGCGCGGGGTTCATTGGATTCCGATGCGTCAGACGAGCTGTCCGCTGAAGTCCTCGCCCCGGATGCCGGACTGCAGCGCGGCGGTGCCGGCGGATTCCAGCAGCGTCTGCTCCGGTTCTCCGGCGGCATAGTATGCCTTGTTCCGCCAGGTGGCCTTCCAGCCGTTGAACGACACCCGGCCGCTGCCGCGCGAGCCGCCCCCGCCCAGAGCGTCGTCTTCCAACAGCCGCAGGCCCTGGACGAACGTTCCCACCAGTTCGCGGTCCTCGGGGCAGAGAATGTCGATGACAAAGCGCACGCGGAACTTCGCGCCGGCCGGCACCCGCTCGAGCGTCCGGGCGTTGGCCTGCGCGGTGACGCGGTCGATGGCGTTCTCGCTCTTCACCTCGGTCAGTTCATCGTCGAGGTTTTCCCGCATCTGCGGCGAAATCGAGTCGAGGTCCAGCGGGGCGTCGTAGACGGTGAGCCGCGCCGGCGTGGCGAAGGCCGGCTCCAGAACATCGCCCGAGACCCTCTCCATACGGCCGGGATTGCGGCCGAACAACAGGCAGATCTCGTCTCCCGGCTCGTCGCTCTGGTGGATGCGCACCTCTTGCCCGCGGCGGCGGGAGAGGTAAACCAGGTCGGCCGGCGAGACCAGGCCCGCCGACTGTTCCAGCAGGCTGCGGATCTTCCCGCGCAGCGTGCTGCCGGGCACATAGGGCCGTCCGAAGGCGTCCTTGACGACGGGGTTGTCGGCGCCGCCGAGGTCCAGCGAGCCCTTCCCGGCGCCGATATGCAGCCCGGTTTCGCAGGTCATCTCGCCATCCAGCAGCAGTTTGCCGATCAGGCCGAGCTTGGTGTCGGAGGTGTGAGCGCTCATGGAATACTCCGGAAGTCCTTTATTTCTCTAGGCCTACTCGTTGTAGGCGACGATGGCTTCAAACAGGTCACGGAACCTCTCGTACCCGCGCACGTCGTTCTTGCGGGTGACCTGCAGCAGCAGCCGCTCCAGTGAATCCAGGCTCCGCAACTGGTGCCGCGCGATGGTGTAGGCCAGGCGCGCCCGCAGCATCACGAACTGGTGCTGGCGCTCGCCCTCGGCCGCCCGGCAGGCGCGGCGCACCGCGCTGAAAAACCGCCGCAACTGGCTGCGCGTGCCGGAGTCCATGTCGCGCATGCGGGCGACAACGGCATGCGCCTGGTTGTCCAAGTACAGGCTGTCGGCGATGAGCTTCTCCAGGTCCATGTCGGCCTGCGGCTCGATGCCGCGCGGCCGGTCCCCGCCGCGCCCCTGCTCGCGCGGCCCGCGGCGCTCGCCCCGCTCTCCGCCGCGATCCGGTCCCTTGCCGCGCTCGCCGCGGTCGGGCCGCTCCCGCCGCTCGCCCGCCTCCGGCCTTCCGGCAGGTTTGTCCCGCCGCTCGACCTGCTTTTGCTCCGGACGCCCGGCCGGTTTGGCGGCAGGCGCCGGTGGCGTGGCTGCCGGCGCAGCCTCCGGCGCGGCGGCGACCGCCGGAGAAGGCTCCTGGGCTGGTTCCGGCGGCGCTTCGGCGGCGGGCTGCGCCACCGGTGCTTCCGCCGGCGGCTCTGGCGCCGTCTCGGGCGGCGCGCTTTGTTGCGGTTCGAGTTCGCTCATGGTACTCAGCCTCTTACTCGGTCTCTTCCGTGAATCGTGCCCATTCCAGGGCGACCCTGCCCGACGGTTTCAGCTTCAACTGAGCCTGGCCGCGCGTCAGGAACGCCGCCAGCACAGTATTGCGGGCCTTCTGGTAATCCCGGTTCCGTTCCGGGCCGTCCAGCACCCGGTTCAGCCTGCGGTGCAGCCGCCAGGGCCGCTGCTGTGTCTCGATCACCCGGCGCGAACTGCGCGCCGGCAAGATCCGGTCCGTCTCGCGATAGAAGGCGCCCAGTTCGCCTAGAAACTGCGGCGGGCAACCGAAGGCATCCACCAGCCTCAGCATGGCACTCCGCAGGTCGGCGGCCTCCCCCAGTTGTTTCCAGTCCAGCACCCGTCCGAACAGCGCGATGGAGTCGCGCCCGGAACTCTTGGCGATCTCCAGTTGACGGCCCGCCTCGGCGAACACGTCCACCAGTTCCGAATCGACATACGGGGCCAGCGCGACCGCCATGGACAGGGTCTTGCCCTCGGCGCCCGGGAACTCCTTCAGCAGTTCCTCCGAGGAGCGCTGGAACAGCCGCTCCATCTCGCGCCCGAAGGGAATCAGCGCGTCCCACGCTCCGGCTATGGCAAAGTCGTCGCCGCCGGTGTAGAGCACCGCCACTTTGGAGGCGAACTCCGGCTGCGAGCAGAGCACCTGCACTTCCCCCGCAAAAAACTGCTTGAAGAAGACCGAAAGCTGGATGTGCTCCTCCACGCTCTGCGCCTTGCGCAGGCGGAGGGCAAACAGGTCCACGTCCCCGCGCAGCACGCCCCAGGCCTTGCGGCCGCGCGCCCGCCGGGCCAATTCGGCCAGCGGCGCCTGGCCGCCGCCGGCGCAATGGGTGGCCAGCCAGTGGGGCTCGCCCTCCCGCGAGAGCATCCCTTCGCATCCGGTATTCCACACCGCAGCGGCCGACGCCGGCAGATCCTGGTAGAGCGCCTTGAACCAGGCATCCGCCGGTTCCCCGGCGAACGGCTCAAATAGCCCTTCCGGCTCCACCGCGCCCGCGCCCCGCCAGCGCGTCAACTGTTCCTCCAGCCGCTTCCGCACGTCGCTCCAGGCGCCCAGGTTCTCCGTCGCCGCCCAGGCCAGGCGCAAGCGCTGTCCGCTGAAAGCCGCCAGTCGCCGGGTGGCGTCCACCAGGAACTCGTTAGCCTGCGGCAGGCTTTCGGTAGTCAGCGCCACCAGGAATTGCCCGCCACCGGCCGAACCCAGCAGCTCCGGCGCCAGGCCCAAATGCTGCAGCAGCGCCCGGGGCAGGACCTCGGAGAGCAGCGACACATATAGACAGCGCCCGGCCAGCGGGGCGAACCCGTCCCGCGTGTCCTGGAGAAATGGCTCCACACCAAGCAGCTTGCCTTGCAGGAAAACTTGCACGAAGACCGCCTCAGGCTACGACCAAACTCTGAATCTAGCACACAGGCGGCGGTGGCCGTCTTGACCCCTGCTCACACCCCCGTACGCGGCCGGTAACCGGGCCGCGCGCTGATGCGGTACTTCCGCGCCAGGTCGGTCTTGACCTCCACGCTGATCCTCCGGAACCCCTCGTTCGGGTTCGGCGACGGGTAGTAGGTGACCGTGTACGAGTTCCCCAGGTCCTCCCGGATCGCCTCGAAGGCCTCCACCTGCTTCTGCCACGTCCTGGCGAAGAAGCTCTTTCCCCCCGTGCGCGACGCCAGCCGCCGGAACACGCCGCTTGAAATCGGGTCGCGGCTCACATCGCTGGTGGAGATGACGTAGATCGGGATGCCCTCGTCTTCGGCCACGGCGCGCACGTCGTCCGGAGCCACCATGGAGGCCGAGTCCGGCCCGTTGGAGAACACAATCACCACCTTGCGGCCGGGAATCCTGGCCGCGTCCCGCACCGTCAGCAGCAGCGCGTTGTACAGCGCCGCATCGTCGCCCACTACCGCCCTGCGCAGCCCCTGCAACACGTCCGCGCGCTCGCGCGTCAGCGAGGCGGCCCGCGTCAGGTTCCGCGAGAACGTGTAGACCGCCACCGAGTCGGCACGGTCCAGGCCGCGGACGAAGTCGGCGATCGCGTCCGAGGCGTAGACGAAGCCCCGGTACATGTAGTTGGAGGTGTCGAACAGCACGAAGACGTTCGTGCCTACGAAGGCGTCGGTGGCGATGCCGCCCTTCTCCGGATCGGCCTGCAGCGTCACCAGCGGTTTGACGGAGCCGTCCTCCAGAATCTGGACCGGCGGCTTGTTGCCCTCGGCGAAAGTGTTGATCTTCTGCTGGATGCCGTCTTCCTTGATGCTGAAGTCGGCCGGCTTCAGCCCGTTGACATAGCGGCCGCGGGAGTCGGTCACGGTGAAGCTCAGTACCACCATGTCCACCTTCACGCGAAAGGTGGGGCGCGTATCCTGGCCCAACAGCAGGGCCGGAGCGGCGGCCGCTGGGATCAGCGTGCCGCCGGCGGTGGCGAAAAAGTGTCTGCGAGTGAGATTCATCGGGCCCTCCGTCATCGGTCAGTCCTCCAGGCCGGCCTTCGTTTCCAGCGCCTGCAGCTTGCGGGTCTGCGTGCGCACGCCCTCGGCGGTGATGCGCATCGAGCGCAGCAGCGCCGGCCAGTCCTCCAGGTGGGTGGCGAAGATCTGCTCCACCGTCTTCTGGGTCCACTCCGGCAACAGCACGTTGAGCTGCGAAGGAGGCAGATACAGTTCGTCGGCCAGCTCCGCGAAGAAGAGGTTGTTGGACTCCCAGCTCTCGGCCAGGATACGGCTGGAGTAGCCCATCAAGGTGGGAAAGGTTCGCAAATACAGCAACTCAGGATGCTGGGAATTGGTCAGCGTCGGTTTGGGAGTCCCGAACGCCTCCGAGACCGCCGCCTGGTTGCAGGCCTGCGGTGCGGCCGCCTCCAGTCTCCGGATCTCTCCAGCCGCCGCAATGCCGGCGCCCAACTCCAGCGACACGCCCGCCACGCCAAGCTGGTAGATCTCCGAAGGCGTCACCTGTTCCAGCGCCGAGCTCACCTCGCCGGCGGCGAGATAGTCGGCCACTCGACGCACCCGCGCCGGCGGCGCCACCCGGTCCAGCACTTCCAGCGTCCGCCGCAGCGTACCGGCCGACAGCGCCGACTCGGCCAGCAGCGTCTCTCCCACCCGCATGTGCAGCCCCACGTAGTGCGCCTGCACAGGCTCGACGTTCCAGAACCGCGGCAGCTTGGAGCTCACCAGCATCTGCGGCACCAGGTCGCCCCAGATCAGTGCCTGCTCGCGAGTCGGAATCAGGAAGTTCTGCTCGGCCTCGGCCAGTGCGTACGGCAGGCTGACCAGCGAGCCCACCAGCCTGCCGCCAGCGCTGGAGGGCCAGCCGGACCCGAGCACTTCAGTGGGCTTCCAGGTCTGGTTGTTGCCCTGGATGCCGATGAAATCATGGCTGCGCGCAAACAGCGGGTTGGTGTACAGGACCTGCGCGCCCGGAGGGGCGTAGTGAATGTAGAGCAGCCCCACCAGCGTGTCTCTGAGCAGCGGCGCCAGCAGCCCGCGCGCGTCCCTGAGCTTTTCCGGCTGACCCGAAGCCTTCTCGATCACCGCCCGGAAGTTGAGCTTCCGCTGGTTCTCGATGTGTTTCTCGGTCCAATAGCCGAAGGCAAAGGCGTTTCGCTCCTGGGAGCTCAGGGACGCCTTGGGCAGGTTTAGTTCCGACACGCGGGCCACCAGCCGGGTCAGCAGCGCCGCGTTCGCCTTTTCGCCGCGGGCGGCCGACCCAAGATGATCGTCGAGATCGAAGAGCACCTTCAGCGACACCAGCTTCTGCGCCTCGAAGCCCCGCATCATTTCGGTCAGCAGCGCCTGGTGGGTCTCCTCGTCGGCCGGGCTGACGGCGCCGGCCAACAGGTCCAGCATGCGGTCCTGCGGATTCGCTCCGGCGGCGACGCCCGCGGCCTTCTGCAGCGCCACGACGCCACCGCGGCCGCAATCGAAGATCTCGCCGGGGCTCTTCGCCTTTTGGAACGGTTCCAGCACCGCTGCCAGCGTTGCATCGGCTTGCCCGGCCGGAACCAGTTTCTGCCTCACCAGCACCTGCCACATCCCCGCCAGCGACTGCATGATGCCGGCCGCGTCCGCCTTCGTGCCGTTGTCCCTCAGATCGCTGACCGCCTGGGCCGCGTCCAGATAGAGCGCGATGGTCCTGTCCGACACCTGCGGCGTCTCGCTGAACAGGGCGTACTGCGCGCCGAAGACCCGCCACCGGTTGACCATCCTCTCCACGGTGGCCTGCTCCAAAGGCCTTGCCCGCCTCCGGTCGACGTCGCTGATGGCCAGGTAGATCTTCAGCGGCTCGTTCTCCACGGCCTTGCGGGACAGCCCGAACAGGGCTTCGAGCAGATCGTCCGGCTCCCTCCATCCCGCCGCCGACCGCGTCAGCTTGCCGTCGTACTTGCCGTGCGGGTTCTCGGTGAACAGCCGCTTCCATACCTCCAGGCCCCCCGGTATGTGCGGCCGGCCCTCCTTGATCTGCACGCGCGCGGTGAGCAGCATGAGATCGGTGTTGGCGCGGAACACCGGCCGCGCCGGACCCGGGCTGGTGACCTTCCCGCGCAGCGCGGCGTAGAACCGTCTCAACCGCGAAGGCTCCGTCAGATAGTCCAGCGCTGGCCCTTGGATGCGCGACAGCGAGTCGTAGTAACTCGCCAGCCAGCCGTCGTCCTTGGTGACGAGCTTCTCCACGAACTTGACGCCGTCGTCCGGCGAGGCCCCGGCCAACTCCGTCCACGCCCCGGCCGAACGCGCGCCGCCCGGCGCCCCCACCTTGCCTTCCCGAATGCGGAACATGCCGCCGAAAAAGTCGAAGACGTGGGCGAAGGCGCGAATGCGCGCCACCGGTAGCGCCTTCCTCATCTCCTCGGCCGTCTCCGGGTCCAGCTTGGCCAGCCCCAGGTAGAGCCGGCATAGCGACGGGTCGTTTAGGAACGCGTCGATGAACTCGCCGCTCTGCTTCTCCCTGGAGGAAAGCCAGTACTCGGACGAGTACAGCACCGGCACCCGCGTCGGCCTGTAATCCAGCGTGAAGGGCCGGTTGGTGCGCAGCGCCTGCTCGAGCTCCGTCAGCGGGAAGCCCGAGTCCATCGCCAGAAACGCCCGTGTGGCGTTCACCGTCTCCAGAATCACGTCGCTGCCGCAGCCGCCGCGCATCCGGAACCCCAGGATCTTCAACAGCTCCCCGGTCCGCGTCGAATCGCAGTTTTCCAGTTGAATCACCTTGGATTCGCCGGCCAACCTGTCCAGTTCCCGCGCCTGCCCCAGGTAGCGGATCACCAGCTTCAGGTACTCGGTCGGCTCCAGGGAGCCCGAACCGCTCACCGCCTGGTAGCCGTTGGTCACAATGTTCCGCGCCAGCGCCAGCAGGGTATCGCCGGAGGGCAGGTCAGGACTCAGCGCCGCCATCCGCGCGAAGCTGCGCATAGGGCCGGGAATCTCCACGATGCCCGTCGGCAGCCCCTTCACCGCACCAGTCGCCGCAGCCAACGCCAGTTCAGGGTCGCTCAAGACGCCCAGCCGCTTGACAGCCGAGGCGCGGTCGCCGGCAAGCAGATCCAGCACCGCCAGCCGGCGCAACACCGCCTTGCCGTGCGCGCTGCCCGGACCTGCCGCCGCCAGCAGCCGCTCATAGGCCGCCCGGACCCCCGGGTCACGCCGCTGATCCAGGTATTCGGCGTGCAGCGCCAGCAGCGCCACGTTCCGCGGGCTGCCCTTCACCGCGCTCTCCAGCTCCTGCCGGGCCTGCCGCGCCTCGCCGCGCACCTCGGCCTCCCGCAGCCGCGCCGCCAGGTCTTGTGCCTCACACACCAGTGGCGCCGCCAGCGCCGCCAGCAACGACCATTCTGCCCTCTTCCAGCTCCTCATAATACCCTCCCGGGTATGTCCGATCTCAGGCGATGGTGAATGACTGTATCACAACCGGGCTTAGCAAGTAGTGGCCCCGTAGTGGCCGGCTCCGTACAATCCTCTCACTCACGGATTCTCAACACGTTCTCTGGAAATGGATGCGCCAGCCGCGCGTTGGATGCAGTTTACACACCTGCCGCCTGGCCTTGTCTGAGATTGGCATCTCTTATTATGAGTCCCCGGGATGGGGTCGCGGAACAGTCAACTACCGGCCCGGCTGCCGGTGAGTCGCCGAAAGCCCCCTCCACAGCGGCGCCCCGCACACCGCCAGCCCCACCGCCATCCACTGCGTCCAGGTCAGCGGCCCGCCCCATGGCAGCGCCTGCTCGTGGAACCGGAACATCTCCAGCGCCAGCCTCGCCACCCCATACAGCACCAGGTACATGCCCAGGATGCGCCCGGCCGGGTGGCTCTTCAGGCTTTGCCGGTACAGCCACCAGGCGAGTAAGCCCGCCGCAGCCGATTCGTACAGTTGCGCCGGGTGCAATGGCAGGTTCAGCGGCACGCCCGTCAACTCGTGAGCCTCCGGACTGGTAAACGTCACCGCCCACGGCCTCTCGCACAGCGCGCCCCAGCAGCAGCCCGCCGCAAAGCAGCCCAGCCTGCCGATGGCGTGGCCCAGCGCCACCCCCGGCGCGAACACGTCCGCCGCCGCCAGCCACGGCAGCCCCTGCCGCCGCATGTAAAACCAGGCGAAGACCAGCGCCGCCAGAAAGCCGCCGTAGTACACACCCGCCGACAGCAATGTGCTGATGGAAAAGATCGTTCCCGGATTGCGGCTGTAATAGTCGAAATCCATGACGAACATCAGCAGCTTCGCCCCCGCCAGACCCGTCAGCGCGCAATACACCGCCAGGTTCATCACCTTTTCCCCGTCCAGCCCGGCCCGCCGCGCCAGCTTCAGTGTCAGCGCGATGCCCGCCAGAAATCCCAGCGTGACCAGCAGGCCGTAGGTGGGCAGGAAGAAGGAACCGAGGGAGAAGATTTTGGGAAACATGGTTCAGGCGGGTTTGCGGGCGGCGATGCGCAGGCGGCGGTAATCCACGCGCCACGCGGCGCTGTCCGGATCGAACAGCCGCGGCCGCACCGCTTCCCTCACTCTCTCCAGCGCGGACGCCCGCCACTGCGGTTCGCCGTCCAACAGCGGCCCGCCAAAGACCTTCAACCAGTTGTCCAGCCCCTCTTCTCCACCCTCAAGGGGGGTCATCCGGTCGAACAGCATGGCGTAGACCACCTCGAATCCCGCCTCTTCCAGCACGTGCGAGTATTCGCCGATCCCCGGAAAGTACCACGGCTCGCGCGCCGGCTGGCCCTCTTCGGCCAGAATGGCATTCACCGCGCCGACCAGAGTAGCGGCGTTTCCCGTCCCTCCCATTTCGATCACCAGCCGTCCGCCCGGTTTCAGCGCCGCGTACATTCTCTGCGCCGCCCGTTCCGGCGGCCGGATCCAGTGCAGCACGGCGTTGGAGAAGACGCCGTCGAACTCCCCGCGTCCCTCGAATTCCAGCAGGTCCGCCTGTACGAATGCGCCCTGCGGGCAGACGATGCGCGCCTGCTCGAGCATCGCCGCCGAGCTGTCGATTCCCGTCACCAGGGCTCCGCTCGCGGCCAGCTTTTCCGTCAACTGCCCGGTACCGCAGCCCGCGTCCAGTATCCGCTCGCCCGGTTGCGGATCGAGCAGCGCGATCAGGTCCTCGCCGCTGCGCCACACGAACGAGTGGCGCTGGTCATACAGGCTGGCGTTCCATTCCAAGGCGGCTTCCGAACCTCTTACAGATGGTACAGCATCAGGTACACCACCACTCCCGTCACGCTCACGTACAGCCAGATGGGCAGCGTGACCTTCGCCAGCCGGCGGTGCTGGTCCACCTTCCCCGTCCAGGCGCGGTAGAGCGTCACCGCCGCCATCGGCGCCACCACCGCGGCCAGCACCGTGTGCGTCAGCAGGATCGCCAGGTACACCGTGCGCACCGCCCCGGTCCCCGTGAATTTCACCGACCCCACGTTGTAGTGGTACACCAGGTAACTCGCCAGAAAAAGCACCGACGTCGCGCAGGCCGCCAGCATCGTCTTCCTGTGCGCTTCCGTCCGGCGCTGCCTGATCAGCGCGTAACCTCGCAACAGCAGCAGCGCCGATGTGGTGTTCAGCAGCGCATTCAATGCCGGCAGGTCGCGCAGTTCCATGCGCTTAGAGTACCTCTCTGCGCAGGCTGGCGATGTCGGCCACCAGTTGCTTCAGCGCGCCGCTGTCGGCCAGCTCGTAGTAGCCCCGGATGCGCATCTTGCGGTCCACCAGCGCGAAACGCGCGCTGTGGTCCACGTTCACGTCGCCCAGGTGAAATGCGTCCTTGCCCAGCGCCTGCAGGTCCGCGGGCCGTCCGGTGAGAAAATGCCAGCGCGCCGGGTCGTGCTTGTACCGCCTGGCATAGGCGGCCAGCACCTCCGGCGTGTCCGTCTTCGGGTCGATGGTTACGCTCACCATCTGCACGTCCGTCATCTCCGCCGTCATCTCCTGCAAACGTTGCATGTGCGTGCTCATGCGCGGGCACGGGCCGTTGCAGGTGGTGAAGATGAAGTCCGCCACCCACACCTTGCCGGCCAGCTCCTCCGCGCTCCTGAAGGCCGAGCCGTCCTCGCCGGTCAGTTCGAACGCCGGTACATCGCCCAGCTCAGGCAGGTTCGACTTGAGACAGCCGGAAAGGAAAGCGCCGGCCAGAACAACAGCCGCAATCCGGAGCAGTCGCATTGCTCTATCTCAGAACAGCCGCCCGCTGTCGAGCACCAGCGCCAGGTAGATCAGCGGCAGGTACATCACGCTCGCCTTCAGCACGCCTCGCGCGTTCAACGCCGTGCGCTCCCTGCTCAGCTTCGCGGCCGACTTCAGGAACAGCCCGCCCAGAATCAGCGCCGCCGCCAGGTACCAGTGCCCCGTCATCTGGAAGAAAGCCGGCGCCAGGCTCACCGGAACCAGCAGCAGCGCGAAGGCCAGGATCTGCCGCGACGTCGAGCCGCCGTCCGGCTCCACCACCGGCAGCATGCGGATGCCCGCCTTGGCGTAGTCGTCCCTGTACATCCAGGCGATCGCGTAGAAGTGCGGGAACTGCCAGAGAAGAATAATGGCGAACAGGATCCACGCTTCGGCCGTCAGATGCCCGCGTGCCGCGGTGAATCCGATCAGCGGCGGCATCGCGCCCGGGAAAGCCCCCACCGTCGTCGACCACCACGTCTTCTGCTTCATCGGCGTGTACAGAAGCAGGTAGCTCGCCACCGTGAACAGGCCCAACCACGCCGTCAACGCGTTTACGCCCAGCCCCAATTGCAATTCTCCGGCCACCAGCAGCACCAGGCCGAACAGCAGCGCCTGCGCCGCTCCCACCCTGCCCGCCGGAATCGGCCGCTGATTCGTGCGGCTCATGCGCGAGTCGGCCTCGCGCTCGTACCACTGGTTCAACGTCGCCGTCCCGCTGGCGATCAGCGCCGTGCCCACCAGCGCGTGGAACAGCAGCAGCAGGTCCACCGGCCCCTGCTGGCCGAAGAAATAGCCGATGCCCGTGCTCATCAGGATCAGCCACGTGATCCTCGGCTTGGTCAACTCCAGATAGCTCTTCATGATTGCCGCCCCGGTACGGCCAGCTCTTCTCGCGATACGCCCGCCGGTTCCGCGTCCCGCAGGATCCACGCCGCCCAGCCGCAGGTCAGCCCCAGCACCAGCGAGCCCGTGCCCACGTGCATCAACGCCGCCGCCTTCATCACCGGCCCGGCCTCGCCGCCCGTGATCCTCGCCAGCAGCGCCGCCACGCCCAGCACCACCTGCGCGCCGGCCGCGCTGATCATGGCGATGGAGATCTTCCGCAATTGCCCCTGCGCCGGCCCGAGCGCGAACGCGCCGGCCAGCATCACCACCATCGCCGCCACGAACGCCCACACCACGTGCGGAATTGCGCCGATCAGTTTGTGCCGGTACGCCGCACCCAGCGCCACCTGCGCCAGTACCGACACCGGCGCCACCCAGCCCAACGACCGCAACGATGGGAAGCCGTTGTCCTCAACCGCCACCCGATCCGCCCGCCACGCTTTCGACGTGGCCAGCAGCAGCAGTGCCGAACCCGCAAACAGCACATGGCCCATCCAGGCCAGCGCCGCCTCGGTTCCGGCCTCGCCCCCGGCTTGCGCCGCCAGCCCTCCAGACACGACCAGCCCCAGCGCTAAGACGCACAAAACAAGGGCCAACCGGTTCAGCCATGGTCCGCTCATAGGTTTTTCGTTGAAGTCCCAGAAGGAGCCGCGAAGCGGACTCCCTTGGTCACTATTCTACCTGCGCAAGAAATCGTGCGCATTCATCAGATGCGCGCCGGCTTCCAATGGTCGCGGCTGGTTCGCCCCCAACTCACTTTTCCTGCCCGCCGGCCCCGGCCAGCCCCCGGATCCTGATCTGCCGGAACTGCACCTCGATCCCCGGCCCCGAATGCACCTGCAGCGCGATGATCCCCCGCCGCCCGATCCCCGCCTCCGCCTCCGTGTAGTCCACCGTCTTCATGCCGTCCAGCGTCAGCGTGATGTGCGCCCCCTGCGCCCGCACTACGTAGCTGTGCCAGCCGCTCTTGTCGAGCCGCGCCACCATCTCCGCCGGCGCCTGCACCAGTACCCTGTTGCGCCGCGACTCGTCGTACAGGCAGCCCCAGTACTGCTGCCCGATGTCGGCCTGATAGCCCGACAACTCGTGGTCCTTCTCAGCCGCCACGCTGCGGAATTGGATGCCGCTGTTGCCCACCCCGTCCACCAGCCGGAACTCCAGCGACAGTTCGAAGTCCTCAAACTCTTCCTTCGTCCGCAGGAAGTCGTTCCACCTCTGGCCCGTGTGTTTGCCCACGATCATGCCGTCGCGCGCGCTCCACACGCCCCGCGTGTCCTCCACCCAGCCGGTCAGGTCCCGGCCGTTGAACAGGTCGCGCCACGCGCCCGGCGCTCCGGGAATCTGCGTCAATCCGATCGCCGCCATCAAGTCGCGTCTCGTCATTTCCACTCCTTGTAGGACTCCAAAGCCGCCTTCGCCGTCTGCGCGTGCAGGTAGATCGTATCTTCCAGCTTGCGCGCGTACCCCCCGGCGAGCACCACCGCCACCGGGATGCCGCGCTTCACCGCCTCATCGAAAATCAGTCTGTCCCGCAGATACATCCCCTCTTTGGTCAGCGAAAGCCCGCCCAGTTGGTCGTCGTAATACGGGTCCGCTCCGGCGACGTAGAACACGATGTCCGGACGAAACCCGGCCACCGCCGTTTCATAGGCCGGCCGCAGCTTGTCCAAATACTCGCCGTCACCCGCTCCGTCCGGCATGTTGATGTCGATGGTCGACGCCGGCTTCTCCGACGGGTAGTTGTTCTGGTGGTGGATCGACAGCGTGAACACCTCGCGGTCGCCGGCGAAAATCACCGCCGTGCCGTTGCCCTGGTGCACGTCGCAGTCCACCACCAGAGCCCGCCGCGCGGATCGGTCCTTCTGCAGCACGCGCACCGCCACCGCCACGTCGTGCACCGCGCAGAAGCCCTCGCCGTGGTTCGGGAATGCGTGATGAAACCCGCCTCCCAGATTCATCCCAATCCCGCATACCAGCGCTTCCCGCGCCGCCAGTATCGTCCCGCCCGCGGCCAGCCAGAAGGCCTCCACCATCTTGCGCGAGTAGGGAACCTCCAGCTTCAGGATGTCGTGGTAGGTGAGCGTCCCCGTCTCCATCTTCTTCACCCACTCTGCGGTGTGCACCAGCAGCAACTGTTCCCTCGTCGCCGCCTCGGGCGTGATGAAGTCCTCCGGCCCGGCGAAGTAATCGTCGATCAGGCTGCGCCGGATCAGCCGGTACTTCTGCGTGGGAAAAACGTGCTGCCCGAAGTGCAGATCGTAACCGTCGTGGTAGATCAGCGAAAAGGGCAGCATGGCCTGAAAACCGCCGGCTTACGCTCCCGCCTGCAGCGCCGTCAGAATCGCCAGCCGGTAAATGTCCTCGCCCGTGCAGCCGCGCGACAGGTCGTTGGCCGGCTTGTTGAAGCCCTGGAACAGCGGACCCGTGCACACCGCTCCGCCCAGCCGCTCCACCAGCTTCACCCCGATGTTGGCCGCGCCCACGTCCGGGAAGATCAGCGTGTTGGCCCGCCCCGCCACCGTCGAGCCCGGCGCCTTCGAGCGTCCGATGCTGTCGATCAGCGCCGCGTCGGCCTGCAACTCGCCGTCCACGTGGATATCTGGACGCCGGGCCTCCACAATCCGCCGCGCCTCAATCACCTTCGACGCCAGCGGGTGCTTCGCGCTGCCCTTCGTTGAAAACGACAGCATCGCCACCACCGGCTCCACGCCGATCACCATCCTGGTCGTCTCCGCGGTGGCAATGGCGATATCGGCCAGTTGCGACGCCGTCGGCTCGATCATCAGCGCCGGGTCGGCCATCGCCAGCACGCCGTTGGCTCCGCAGTGCCGCGCGTGCGTGCACATGACCACCATCCCCGACGCCGTCTTGATCTCCGCCCGCATCCCGATCGTCATGTGCGCCGCGCGGAACGTCTCCGCCGTCGTCGTCGCCGCGCCGCCCACGAATCCGTCCGCGTCCCCCGACGTCACCATCAGCCCGGCGAACACCAGCGGGTTCAGCGCCATCTTCTGCGCCTCGGTCTCCATCATGCCCCGCGCCCGCCGCCGGTCCCTGAGCACCTGCGCGTACTCCTTCAGCTTCGGATTGTTCTCCGGCTGCTCCACCACTACGCACGACGCCACGTCGCCCTTCGGCCGCCCCATCAGGATGGGGATCACCAGTTCCTCGCGGCACAGCCGCGACGCCGCCTCAATCACTCGCGGATCCTCGCCCTCCGGGAAAGCGATCCGCTTCTTCTTGAGCTGCTTCCGCAGGCGCGCCGTCTGCAACGCGAAATATTCCTGGGCCGACTCCGGGATCTGCATGAACTACCTATTCTATAGCCGCCGCCGCCCTCCCCTCCCACCCCCCCGCCCGCTACAATCAGATCAGGCTGTCCGTTTCCCCGGACCGCCCCGCTCTGCATACATCCATAAGAGAGGAATTACCCATGCGGAAAAAGATCACCGTGGTGGGCGCCGGCAATGTCGGCGCCAATTGCGCCTTGCGCATCGCCGGCAAGGAACTCGCCGATGTCGTCCTCGTTGATGTCGTCGAAGGCGTGCCCCAGGGCAAAGGCCTCGACATCCTCCAGTCCGGCCCCGTCGAGGGCTACGACGTCTCCATCACCGGCGCCAACGACTACGAGCCCACCGCCAACTCCGACATCGTCATCATCACCGCCGGCTTCCCCCGCAAGCCCGGCATGAGCCGCGACGACCTCCTCCTCGCCAACTACGAAATCGTCAAGAGCGCCACCGAGCAGGCCGTCAAGTACTCTCCCGACTCCATTCTCATCCTCGTCACCAACCCGTTGGACGCCATGTGCTGGGTCGCCCGGCAGGTCTCCGGCTTCCCCCGCAACCGCGTCGTCGGCATGGCCGGCGTCCTCGACACCGCCCGCTACCGCACCTTCATCTCCATGGAACTCGGCGTCTCGGTGGAAAACATCACCGCCCTCGTTCTCGGCGGCCACGGCGACACCATGGTCCCCATCGTCCGCCTCACCACCGTCGGCGGCATCCCCATCACCGAACTCCTGCCGCAGGACCGTATCGACGCTCTCGTCGACCGCACCCGCAACGGCGGCGCCGAAATCGTCAAGTACCTCAAGACCGGCAGCGCCTACTATGCGCCCTCCGCCGCCGCCGTCGAAATGGCCGAGTCCATCCTCAAGGACAAGAAGAAGGTCCTGCCCTGCGCCGCCCTGCTCGAAGGCGAATACGGCTACGACGGGCTCTTTGTCGGCGTCCCCTGCAAGCTTGGCGCCACCGGCATCGAGAAGATCTTCGAAGTAAAGCTCGAGCCCGCCGAAAAGGCCATGCTCGACAAGAGCGCCGGCGCCGTGCGGGAGCTCATCGAGGTCCTCAAGGCAAAAGCCGGCATGTAAGCCGGCCGCTACTTCAATCTCAGCTCGATCACCGTCGCGTGCTCTCCCGCCGGGCGCCCGGCCAGCTCCAGCGTGAGGCCCTCCGGTTTTTGCGAAAACCGGACGGGCCTCCCGCCCGCCAGCATGCGCGCCGAGGCGATCTTCTCCGCCGCTCCCGCCACCGTCAGCGGCCCGGCCGGCCACTCGAACACGTGCAGGTACACCGTCTTTCCCCGCGCCGTGCTCCTCCCGAATGAAAGGTTCTGCCACGGGCCGTACGTCGTCCCGTAGATCGAATCCCCGTTGGTCTTCAGCCACGCGCCGATCCCCCGCAGCCTCTCCACGAATTCCGGCTGGATTGTTCCCTCCGGCGTCGGCCCCACGTTCAGCAGGAAGTTGCCCCCCTTGCTCGCCACGTCCACCAGCATCTGCACCAGTTGCGTCGTGCTCTTGTAGCGCTTGTCGTTCTTGTTGTAGCCCCAAGTGCCATTGATCGTCATGCACGTCTCCCACGGCCGGAACTCCTCGGCTCTGGGAGCCCTCGCGTCCACTCCCTTGTCCTTCGACCCGTCCGTGTTGCCTACCACCGCGCCCTTCCGCGGAATCCCCTTCGGAATCCGCTGCTCCGGCGTGTCGTAGTCCCCCGCGAGCCCGATGCGGTTGTTGATCAGCGTATCCGGCTGCATCTCGCGAATCGTCCGGTGCAGCCGCCAGCCGTCGTACTTGCGCTGCTCGCCCAGCCCGTCAAACCACACCACCGCCACATCGCCGTAGCGCGACAGCAGCTCCCGCACCTGCATCTCCATGTAGTCGATGTACAGCGGCCACTCCGCCCGCCACGGCTCGCCCGTCCAGTTCGTGGACGACGGCTTGGACGTGTCCCGGAAGCCCGGGTGGTTCATGTCCGGCGGCGAGTAGTAGAAACCAAGCGGCATCTTCTCCTCGCGCGCCGCCTCCGCAAGCATCAGTGCGATGTCCTTCCCGTACGGCGACTTGGTCACTTTATAGTCCGTGTAGGCCGAGTCGAACATACAGAAACCGTCGTGGTGCTTCGAAGTGAACACAACATACCTCTGGCCCGCCTCCTTGGCCAGCCGCATCCATGCCTTCGCGTCGAATTGCACCGGATTGAACGTCTTGGCCAGCGCCCGGTAGTCGGCCTCGCTAATGCCCGCGTGCTGCGCCGGCCGCATCAGCGGCCATGACGCCTCCACGCTCGCCTGCGAATACGGCCCCCAGTGGATGAACATCCCGAACTTCCACTCGTTGAAGCGCTTCAGCCGCTCCGCCGCCGGGTCGCTCCCGGCCGCCATCGCCGTCAATCCGGCAGCCGCCAACAGTACTCGAAACAACATCTGTGCCTTCCTCGTCTGGGACTTACATTCCCGTGTGTTGATCATATACAATACCTAATCCATGGAGGTCCGATCTTGGACGAAAACACAGTCAGAATCATAAGCGGCGTGCTCGCCGCCGTTTGCGTCGTCGTCATCATCATGCGGCGCAAGTCGAAGAAGAAGAGCACCACCCAGGACGACTTCTAGCCCGTCTTGGCCTCTCCTCAGGTGGTGGGCCGGCTCCAGCATCCGCGCGCCGGCCCTCCCATGTTTACCGTCTTCCCGGAACTGAAGTCTTGTCCATGCCGTCCCCACCCTCCGCCAACCAGCAGAACCCTTCCATCGACTCCAGATACACGCGCTTCCGGATGTCCGTGCGCCCATCGCCCATCCACCGCTGGGGCGTCTACGCCGGCGAACACATCCCCAGGGGCCACAAGGTCATCGAGTACACCGGCCAGAGAATCAGCCGCCGCGAAACCGCCCGCCGCTCCGGCGCTCCCCTCAACTACCTGTTTACGCTCGACGACTACTGGACTATCGACGGCAACGTCGGCGGCAGCGGCGCCCAGTACATCAACCACTCCTGTGATCCCACCTGCCAGGCACGCATCGTCAAAGGCCACATCCTCTACTTCGCGCTGCGCGACATTCGGCCCGGCGAGGAACTGACCGTCGATTACCGCTTCGACCACAACGTCCCAAAGGTCCCCTGCGCGTGCGGCGCGCTCGCCTGCCGCGGCACCATCAATCTCAAGAAGGAGCCCCGCCCGCCCCGAAAGGTCACTCGGGGTAAGAAGTCGAAGCGCGCCAACTGAGCTCGCCGTCCCGTTCCAGCCCCAGCAGCCGGTTGTACTTCGCCAGCCGCGACGAGCGCGTCACCGATCCCACTTTGATCTGCCCCGCCCCCGACGCGCACGCCAGGTCGGCCAGGAAACTGTCCTCAGTCTCCCCGCTCCGCGCCGACACCACCGCCCGGTAGCCGGCCTCCCGCGCCATCCGCAGAACCGCAAACGTTTCCGTCAATGTCCCGATCTGGTTCATCTTTACCAGAACCGCGTTGGCCGCACCCGTATCGATCCCCCGGCGCAACCGCGCCGGGTTGGTCGTGAACAAATCGTCGCCCACCAACTGCATCGCGCCTCCCATTCTTTGCGTCAGCGCCTCCCATCCCGCCCAGTCGTCCTCCTCCAGTCCGTCTTCCAGCGATCGGATCGGATACCTCCCCGCCCAGCGCGCGTATAGTTCCACCATCTCCTCTGCCGTCAGCCATCGTCCCTCCGACTGCAGTTCATACCGCCCGTCCTCATAAAAGTGCGATGCCGCCGCGTCAATCGCAATCGACACCTGTTCCAGGGGCCTGTAACCCGCCCTCTCGATCGCCTCCGTCAGCACCTGCAGCGCCTCTTCGTTTGTCCTCAGCGCCGGTCCCCAGCCGCCTTCGTCCGCAACCCCGGTCAACGTGTATCCCGCTTCGTCCAGGATCCTCTTCGTTTCCCCGTGAATGTCGGTCGCCGCCCGCAACGCCTCGGAGAAACTTCCGAAGCCGTGCACTACCGCCAGAAAATCCTGAAACTCCATCCGCCGCCCGGCGTGCAGCCCGCCCGACAGTATGTTCACCATCGGGACCGGCAGTTTCGCCTCCCCCGCGTCGCCGCCCAGTTCCGACAGCGTGCGCCAGAGCGGTTCCCGCCTCGACACCGATACCGCCCGCGCCACCGCGCAGCTCACCCCCAGAATCGCGTTTGCCCCCAGCCGTGACTTGTCCGCCGTCCCGTCCAGTTCCACCATCCGGCCGTCCACCGCCGCCTGGTCCCTCGCTTCCATTCCGGCCAGGGCCCGCGCTATCTCCCCCTCCACGTGCCCGCACGCCCGCCTTGTCCCTTTGCCTCCGTAACGTTCCGCCTCGCCGTCCCTCAGCTCCACCGCCTCATGCCTGCCCGTCGACGCGCCCGAGGGCGCTTGCGCCGTCGCCGTTGCCCCATCGGAAAGCGTTACCTCCACCTCTATAGCCGGTACTCCCCGCGAATCCAGAATCTCCAGCGCCCGCAGCCGCGCAATCCGCGGGCTCATGCGGCCGCCCTCTCAAATGCCTCCCGATGCGTCTTTGCCGGGCTCGTGATCAGTCCGCGAGCCACCCCTCGGATCTTCTCCTTCATCGCGTCCTCCTCGATGTACTCGACTGGCGACTTCCCGTCCACCCGCGCCAGCAATAGACACCCCAGATGCCTCATCGCCGCCCCCTCCAGCCAGTCGTATCCTGCCCCGGCCTCCGCCCGGGCCGCCTCCCAGAAGGCCCCCGCCGCGCCTTCGTACTCCGTCCAGGCCGCCGGCCGCCGCAGTGCCTTCAACAGCAGGTGGTTGGTCAGGAATCCGCCGTCAAACGCCGGATCCCCCCAGTGCGCCACCTCCCAGTCGATCACCATCATCGCCCCGCCGCCCGCCAGCAAATTTTTCGGGCTGAAATCGCCGTGCACGAGAGAAATCCGCCGCTGCGCGCACTCTCTTATCAGGGACGCGAATCGCTCAGCCAGTTCCGGGTACCGCGCCGCAGTGCTACGGTAATACGGGTCCACTCTCAACTCCCCAAACACGGTCAGGTCGCCGAAAGCCTGAGCCCATTCCGGATGGCGGGCGCTCTCGCGAATCCACGTGCCTTGCAGGCTGCCTGCCCACACGGCGATTTCACGGCGGACCTCACCCGCCAGCAAAGCCGTCTTCCAGGGCATGCAGCCTTCCGGCGCGGCCTCCATCGCAAACACGTGCTCCTCCCGCTCTTCCAATAACACCCTCGGTACACTTCCCGCTGGCAGCACTCCCGCCATCGCCCGCAGCGCCGCGCACTCCACCCAGATCCGATCCCTCCGGCTGCGCCACTCCTGCGCCACCCGCAGCTTCTCCAGAGACTGCTTGAACACCCAACGCATCCCGCCGCTCTCTGCCAGAACCACGTGATTCGACACCCCGCCCCCCAGCGCCGCCGTCCGCAGATCCTCCGGACGCACCCCCAGCCGCGCCGCTATCCACTCATGGGCTTGTGAGGTGTTCAGTTCCACCGCGATGCGACGATTGTACCCGCCCGCGCCCTACCGCCGCAGCAGTCCAAATAGGTTCGCCAGTGAGGACGTCTTCGGCGAAGAGACCTTCGCCTCCTTCCCCGACAACTTCTCCGCCAGCGACACCATGCTCCGCCCCACGGTGGAACTGGCCGGGATCGGCTTGCCCTCCACCAGCGCCCGCTGCACGTCCTCATAGTCGCTCGGGATCAGGTGAAACACGTCGCAGTGCAGCGCCGCCTCGATCACGTCACGGCTCAAACCCACGTCCTTGTGGTAGCGGTTCACCACGATTCGCACCTTCGACCGGTCCACCCGGTTCCTGTCCAGGTAGGCCAGCGTCCGTTGCGTCGATTGCAGCGCCGGCAGCTCGTTGGTCGTCACCAGCAGCAACTCGTCGCACAGCCTGGCGATCGTCAGGCTCCATTGCCCGTACGCCCCGTTGCAGTCCAGCACGACCACGTCGTAGATCGACCGCGAAAACTCGATGATCGATGCCGCGTTGTGCGCCTCGTCAATGCCGTGCACCGGCTGGTCCGGCGCCAGCACCACGTCCACCCCGTTCACCGTCTGCACGACGCCCTTCCAGATGTCCTCGTCCAGTTGGCCGCCCCGCGTCAACGCCTCCATGAAGCTGTAGCTCTGCTTCAGCTTCAATTGGAATGAAATCGTCCCGGCCAGCGGGTCCAGGTCCGCCAGCAGGATCCGCTTCGCTCCCAGTTTCTTCCAGTGGTGCGCCAGATTGCAGGCTACCGTCGAGGCGCCGCATGCCCCCTTGGCCGGCATCACACAATACACCCGCGCGCTGCTCAAGCCCTTCACCCGGTGCAGCGAACTCACTCGTTCCATTACCGATGCGAATTGCTCCCCGCCCACCGGCGAGAACAGGAACTCCGTCGCCCCCTGCCGCAGCGTCCTGAGAATGTACTCCGAGTCGTTCCCCTTGTGCAGCGCCACAATCGGCAGCTTCGGATCCAGCATCGACAGATCGCTCAGCAGCGCCAGCGCCCAATCCCGGTTGCTCTCCACGTCAACAAAACAGAGATTCGTCCCCTGTCCCTGCAACGCTTCGCCCAGTACAGCCCTCGTCGGGTAGTCCTTCACCTCCAGCGTCGGCGAAAACGGAAGATACTCCGCCAGCATTGGCATCAGCTCCGCCGATAGTGCCGTGTTCGGGCTGATGATCAGGATTTTCCACTGGCCAAAGTTGCGGCTGGGCGCGGACGAGGACATCGCTCTCCTCTTAGGATGGCTTCCCTGCTGTAGGTTGTCGTTCACCCCCACTATCGGCCGGTTTCCAATGAAACTTGAGAGTCTTACCCCCCTCCCGCAACTAATTGGAAGAAGGCTGGTTCGCCCGCTCTCGGCGGGGCCTCCGGCCTCCCCGCACAGCATCGCATCGCCGCGGGTGGAAACCGCTGCTGTAACTATGTACAACGCCATGGCCAAAACCCCTATTGGGTTGTGTGAAATACAACCCGCAACCGCTGAGGGCGTGCGCGCCCTGATCTCGTCCAGCGACGACCTCGAGTGTCGCTGGTCTGTCCCCAACCTGCTGCTTGCCTCCCAGTTGGCCCGCCAGCAGCCCGTCCGGGCTGTGCTCGTCGACAAGGCCTTCGGGCAATCCCAACTGATTGATTTCATTGGTGAGTTGCGCAGCTTCGTGCCCCAGCTCGGTGTCGTCGTCTGGGGGAACTCCATGAACGAGTCCGAGGTCCTCCGCCTCCTCCAGTCCGGCGCGCGCGGCATCCTCAGAAAGTCCGCCGACCTCGACACCATCCTCGCCTGCATCCGAGCGGTGGGCCTCGGTACCATCTGGATGGAAGACTGCGTCTTCCGCGAAAGCTCCCGCCTTGATCGGCAGCCCCACAGCGGCCTCACCGGCCGCGAACAACAGGTGCTCCAGCTCGTCGAACAGGGACGCAAGAACAAAGAGATCGCCGCCGAGCTCGGCATCCGCCCCGGCACCGTCAAGATCCACCTCAAGCACATCTTCGAAAAAACCGGCGTGCACGGCCGCTATGGCCTCGCCCTCAACGGCATGCGACAGCGCGGCCTGCTCTCCGCTCGGCCCATCGAGGCCACCCACTCCGCCTAGCCGCGCCTGGCCACCCTCAAAAGGCCGCGTGATATCCTGAGTCTCGTGCACTTGCCGGGGTTCCTCACTCACGCGGCCTTGCTTGCCTGCGCCACCGCCATCCTGGCCGCCCCTCCGGCCCCCAAGCCCGTTCCGGACCCCCCCCTCCTCGACACCCTCTCGCGTGAACTCGAGCGCAACCTGCTCGTCCTCAAGGAGAAAGCCGACCCAAAGCCCTACTTCCTCTCCTATGCCGTCTTCGAGGAGGAGTCCGAGGTCCTCTCCGCCACCCTCGGGGCCGTTCAGGCCAGGCAGAAGTCCCACCGCAGGCTCTTCGATTGCTCCGTCCGGGTCGGCTCTCCGGAACTTGATAACTACCACCTCCTTGATGGCGACCGCCCCCGCTTCGCCGCCGCCGCCAACCTCCCCGTCGACGACCGTCCCGATGCCATCGCCCGCATCGCCTGGCGGGAAACCGATCGCGCGTGGCGCGCCGCCGCCCAGCGCTTCCTCCGCGTCTCTTCCTCCTCCCAGGTCAAGACCCGTGAAAAGTCCCTCCCGGACTTCTCCACGGAAAAGCCCATCGCCGAATCCCAGCCGGTCCCCCGCTATCGCTTCGCCGCCGACGACTGGACCCCGCGCCTGCGCAGACTCTCCGCCGGCTTCTCCGGCTTCTCCGGCATCCTCTCCTCCGACGTCTCCATCTCATGGCGGCGAGAGGTCCGCACCTTCCTCAATAGCGAGGGCGCCCGCTTACAGCATGGACGCAGCTTCTGTCGCATCTCCATCTCCGCCTCCGCCAAGACCTATGACGGCCAGGACCTCAGCACCTCCGAATCCTTCGAAACCGAAGACCCCGCCCGCCTCCCCAAGGACGACGTCATCGCCGCCGCCGTCAACAAGGTCGGCTCCGATCTCGTGAAACTCCTTCGCTCCCAGCCCGCCGACCCCTATGTCGGCCCTGCCATCCTCTCCGGCCGTGCCGCCGGCGTCTTCTTTCACGAAATCTTCGGCCACCGCATCGAAGGCCACCGCCAGCGCGACGAAACCGAGGGCCAGACCTTCTCCAACTCCATCGGCAAAGCCGTCCTGCCCGAGTTCCTCTCCGTCGTCTTCGATCCCACCCGCCGCACCCTCGGCTCCACCGACCTCAACGGCTGGTACGCCTTCGACGACGAGGGCGTCGCTGCCCGCCGCCTCCCGCTGGTCGAAAACGGCATCCTGAAGGCCTTCCTCATGTCCCGTACCCCCGCCGCCGGCTTTCCCAACTCCAACGGCCACGGCCGCCGCCAGCCCGGGCTCGAAGTCGTCTCCCGCCAGTCCAACCTCTTCGTCGAGTCTTCGAAAACTGTCCCCGAACCCGAACTGCGCAAGCTCCTCATCGCCGAAGTTGCCCGCCAGAACAAGCCCTACGGCCTCTTCTTTGAACAGGTCACCGGCGGCTATACCACCACCCGCCGCGCCGGCCTCCAGGCCTTCACCGTCATTCCCCTAGTCGTCTACCGCGTCTACCCCGACGGCCGCCCGGACGAACTCGTTCGCGGCGCCGATATCGTCGGAACCCCTCTGGCCAGCTTCTCCCGCATCCTTGCCACTTCGGATCGCGCCGGCATCTTCAACGGCTACTGCGGCGCCGAGTCCGGTAATGTCCCCGTCGCCGCCGTCTCCCCCGCGCTGCTCGTCTCCGAGATCGAAATTCAGCGCAAGCCCGAAACACGCGACATGCCCCCCTTCCTCCCGCGCCCCCAGGCCGTCCGGCAATGAGAGATCTCACCATCATGATTCGCCGCCTCATCATCTTCGCCCTGCTGGCCTCTGCCGCCTTCGCCCAGCCCAAACCCGCCCCCGCCCCGCCCGGCATCGACGCCGCCTCGCCCCCCGGTCAGGCCCGCATCAACGCCGCCCTCAACTCCGATCCCGTCCTGCGCGCCATTCTCGAAGAGATCTCCCGCGCCCGCCGCATCACCACTCTCGGCGAAACCATCTACTACATCGAAGTCTCCGTCGACGATGCCGAGTCCTTCTCTGTCGGTGCTACCCTCGGCGCCGCTTTCGCTCCCACGCGCGCCCGCTTCCGCCCCCTCCGTGCCCAGGTCCGGGTCGGCTCCCCCAAGCTCGATAACACCAACTCCATCTTCTCCGATTACTTCTCCGGCTCCCGCTTTGGCGCCGACTCTCTCCCCCTTGACAACGACCCCATCGCCCTCCGCCACACCATCTGGCTCTCCCTCGACCGCGCCTACAAGACCGCCGCCGAGGCCATCGGCCGCAAGTCCGCCGCCCTCCGCGGCGTCACAGTCTCCGATCCCCTCCCCGACTACTGGACATCCCCGCCCCGCGCCCTCATCGAGGAGCCGCGCCGCGCCAAGATTGACGAGGACGTCTGGACCGCCCGCGTCCGTGCCCTCTCCTCCGTCTTCCTCGACTACCCCGACATCACCAACTCCTCCGTCGACTTCGAATCCTCTCAGGGCGCCTTCTATCACGCCAATACCACCGGCGCCGTCGTCCGCACCCCCGACCGCGTCGCCTACCTCCGCGTGCGCGCCTCGCGCCAGGCCCCCGACGGCATGGTCATCTACGATGGCGCCGTCGTCCAGTCCCTTGACCCCTCCGCCATGCCAGCCGAAGCCGAACTCCGCAAGACCGTGGACGGCGTCGCCCGCAACGTCATGGCCCTCTCCGCCGCCCCCGTCGGCCAGGCCTACTCCGGGCCTGTCCTCTTTGCCGGCGCCGCCGCCCCTCAAGTCATCTCGGAAATCGTCGGTGCTCATCTCGGCGTCATGCGCCGCCCGGTCAGCGAGCCCGGCCGAGCCATCCCCACCCCCATCAGCGAATTCGATGGCCGCATCGGCGCCCGCGTCCTGCCCGAGTGGATGGACCTCGTCGACGACCCCACCCTGGCCTCCCATGCCAAACGCCCCCTCCTCGGCCACTACGACGTCGATCAGGAAGGCATCTTCCCTCAGCCGCTCACCCTCGTCGAAAACGGCATCCTCAAAACCCTCCTCACCTCCCGCCAGCCCATCCGCGGCGTCACCGGGCCCAACGGCCGCGCTCGTCTGCCCGGCGTCTTTGGCGTCAAGTTCGCCCGCTCCTCCAACCTCTTCCTCCGCTCCCGCAAGTCCGAACCCGAGGCCCAGCTCAAGTCCCGCCTCATCAACCTCATCAGGCAGCAGAACCGCCCCTTCGGCATCATCGTCCGCAAGATGGACTTCCCCTCCTCCGGCTCTGCCGACGACCTCCGCCGCCTCAGCGCCCGCGCCGGCCGCTCCGGCGGTGGCGGCCGCCCCGTCTCCTCCCCCGTCCTCCTCTACCGCGTCTACCCCGACGGCCGCGAGGAACTCCTCCGCGGCCTCCGTTTCCGCGGCTTCACCACCCGCGCCTTCCGCGATATCCTCGCTGCCGGCGACCAGGAGCACCAATTCGACTTCCTCGACAACGCCGCTCCCCTCGCCCTCATGGGCGTCGGCAACTATATCGTTGGTTGTTCCACCATCGCCCCCTCACTCCTCTTCCAGGAACTCGAACTCGAGCCCGATACGGACGACCTTCCCAAACCGCCCGTCGTCCCGCCGCCACCCCTCGCCGCCGCTCCCGCCCCGCCCCAGGCCGCGGGAAGGTAAGCTGGAGCCAGGCGCCCCCAACACGCATGGGCATCCTCTCGCGCACCATCTTTCTCGAGATCTCCTCCAGCGCCCTGCTCGGCGCGCTGCTCTTCACCTTCGTCCTCTTCCTCCAGAAAGCCGGCCCGCTCTTCTCCATCCTCGTCGCCTCCACCACCACTCCGGAGACAGTCGGCTACCTCTTCCTCCTCCTCCTGCCCGCCACCATGCCGCTGACCCTGCCCCTCGGCGCCCTCGTCGGTACTCTCATCGCCCTCAGCCGTATGTCCGGCGACGGTGAGATCACCGCCCTGCGCGCCTCCGGCACTCCCGCCCGCCGCGTCGCCTTCCCCGTCGCCGCCTTCGCCATGCTCGCCATGGGCTTCACCGCCTACTGCTCGCTCTGGCTCACCCCCTGGTGCAACTCCGAGATGATCCGCGTCATCAACCAGATGGGCGCCGCACAGCTCACCGCCGAAATCCAGCCGCGCGTCTTCGAGGAGTCCTTCCCCAATAAGGTCCTCTATGTCGGCGACGTCATCCAGGGCTCGCCCGTTCGCTGGCGCAACGTCTTCATGGCCGACCTCACGCCCCCCGCCGAGCGCAAGGAGACGGCCGGCAAAAAGGGCGACGGCCCCGTTGTCACCATCGCCGCTGACGCCATCGCCGTCGCCGACTCGGTCCGCAACCGCCTCCAGCTCTCCCTCCTCCGCGGCTCCACCTATGAGGCAGCCCAGGACCCCGCCGAATACCACAAAATCTCCTTCCCCCAGGGCGTCCAGGTCCTCGAAGCCCGCCAGCGCGGCGAGATCAAAGCTAAGAACTACGTCGCCTCGCCTACCCTGGAACTCTACGCCGATACCCGCAAGTCCCTCGAAGCCCGTATCGAGTTCCACCAGCGCTTCGCCCTTCCCCTCGCCTGCCTCCTGCTCGCCCTCGCCGGCATCCCCCTCGGCGTCTCCTCCCGCAAGGGCGGCAAGTCCGCCGCCTTCGTGATCACTGTCCTGTTCGCCTTCCTCTATTACATGGCGATGATCTCCCTCATCAGCCTTGCCCGTGAAGGCAGGCTGCGCGCCGAGTTCGCCGTCTGGGCCCCCAATGCCTTCTTTGCCCTCGCCGCCCTCGTCCTCCTCCTCCGCCTTGAGCGCCCCGGCGACCGCGATCTCCTTCACGTCCTCCACCTCTTCATCCACAACCGCCTCCTCGCCCTTCGCGCACTCCTCCGCCAGGGGCCGGTCTCCTCCAAGACCCCTTCCCTCGGCGGCTTCTCCCGCACCCGCTTCTTCCTCCTCCCCCAGGTCATCGATATCCACATCGTGGCCGGCTTCCTCTTCTACTTCGCGCTCCTCCTCTTGAGCCTCGTCCTCCTCACCGAGGTCTTCAACTTCTTCGAGCTCCTCGGCGATCTCTTCCGCAACAGCATCCCCATCGGCGAGCTCCTTCGCTACCTCCTCTTCCTCGCTCCCAAGCTCATCTACGACGCCGCCCCGGTCAGCGTGCTGGTCGCCGTTCTGGTCACCTTCGGCATCATGACCAAGAACAACGAGATCACCGCCATGAAGGCCTGCGGCGTCAGCCTCTACCGCCTCGCCCTGCCCGTCCTGGTCGCCTCGCTCGCCCTCTCCGCCCTCCTCTTCGCCTTCGACCACTACGTCGTCACCGGCGCCAACCTCATCCAGGACGCCCTCCGCAACCACATCAAGGGCAAGCCCGTCCAGACCTACCTCAGCCCCAACCGCAAGTGGATCTTCGGCCGCTCCTCCCGCATCTTCTATTACCGCTACCTCAACGAGACTGAAGGCATCCTCGGCGGCGTCAGCGTCTACGATCTCGAACCCGCCTCTTTCCGCCTCAGCCGCCACATCTCCGCCGAACGCGCCCGCTGGGAGCCCACCCTCCAGACCTGGATCTTCCAGAACGGCTGGGCCCGCGATATCCGCAGCCGCGACGATACCTACCGCGACTTTATGGGCTCCACCGCCACCTTCCCCGCAATCGACGAGCCCCCATCCTGGTTCCTCAAGGAGGTCAAAACTTACAAGCAGATGAACTACCTCCAACTCGACGACTACATCGCCGAGCTCCGCCAGTCCGGCTTCAATACCATCCCCCTCCAGGTCCAGTTCCATAAGAAATTCTCCGTCCCCCTCTTCGCCCTCGTCATGGCGCTCATCTCCATCCCCTTCGCCTTCCTCACCGGCGGCCGCGGCGCCATGACCGGCGTCGGCGTCAGCTTCACCATCGCCATCGCCTACTTCGCCCTCGGCTATCTCTTCGAACAACTCGGCAACGTCAACCAACTCCCCCCCGAAGTCGCCGCCTGGGCCCCCGACGCCCTCTTCGCCCTCGCCGGCGTCTACCTCATGTCCCGCATGAAAACCTAGTAATCAGGGGACACACTTCAGTGTGTCCCCTGCTCCGAATCCCACCGCGGCACACACTTCCTCGTCATCTCCCCGTCTCTGTACAACTCTCGCTCCGGCTTGGCCTTTGCTTGCCCCATTACAACCCAGGTGAAGGGCTATCCTTTCGAAGTCGTGCTGCCCGCCGGGCTCCAGGTCTCCGGCTGCATCCTCGCCGATCAACTCCGAAGCCTGGATTGGCGCCGGCGCAAAGCCCGCTTCATCGAAAAGGCGCCCCCTGCGTTGCTGGCCGATCTGGCCGGCCGTCTCGCCCCTCTGTTGGGCAACTGAGTTTCACTGCCCGCACCAGGCCCGCTGCACCATCACCGCCGCCCACCTCCGCCCCTCTTCCTCCACCCGGCAACCCCGCGCCAGCGCCTCCTCGCGTCTCCGCGTGATCTCGTTGAACGTCTTGTTCCGCCAGTAGATCGTGTCGTTGAAGTACAACAGCCACCACCGGCCGACCCGCGGATGCTCCTCGAATGGCCCCGGCGGCGCGAGTACCTCGCGAAAGATCAGCGTGCCCCGCGGCGCCCCGTCCCGCCTCGAATAGAACCGCGCCACCTCGTACACTGAGCGGCTGATATACAACCCGTCTCCCTCCTTCATCGACTCCCGCAACCTCGCCATCACCTCCCGCGTCCCGTCCCGGTAGACCGGCATCCTGCCTTCGCCTCCGAGAAACGCCACGTAGCATCCATACAGGCAGAACACCCCGCCCGCCGCCAGCGCCGCGCGCCTTCCCCCCGTCACCCCCTCCAGCGCCGCCGCTACCGCCAGCGCCACCGGCGCAGCCAGAAACAGCGTCAGCCGCCCGGCGGCGAATGGAAACGCATGCAGCGCGCCCGCTGCCCCCACCGCACCCAGCCCCAGCAGACACACCAGCCACAACAGTACCCGCCGCCGGTCCCCGCGTCTCCACGCCATCCACCCGCCCATGGCCCCGTAGATCAGGGCGGCGCCAATCACCACCGCCACCACCGCCCGTGCGCCGTCCGACACGGCGAACAGCCCACTCACAACCTTCGCCGTCGCCTGTGGCAGGAACCGTACCGCCTCCAGAGCGCCGGCGCCTTCTGGAAAACCACGCGCCCAGTACCTGAGCAGATAAGCCTCCTCCTTGCCCGCCAGGTACCCCCACCGCGCCCACAGCGCCGCCGCCGCCGCCGCTCCCAGTATGCCCGCACCCCACGCCGCCCCCCGATTTCTCTTCTCCCCCGGCGGATACAGCCACACCGCCGCCGCCGCCACCGGCGCGCCGAACATCGCCGCAAACCCCAGGCCCATCCCTGCGCTCGTTCCCAGGCCCAGCGCCGCCGCCCGCCTCGCGCCCGGCTTCGCCGCGTACCACGCCACCCCGCCAACCAGCAGCGCCGACATCAGCAGCTCGAACGAGTAGTGCTTCACTTCCTTCGAATACGTCACCGCCAGCGGGCTCAGCGCCAGCAGCCCGCCGCTCAGCAGTGCGTACTCCTCTCGCACCCACTGCCGCGCCGCCCACACCATCGCCATGCATGCCCCCACGCCCGCCGCCAGCGACGGCAGCCGCAGCGTCACCTCCCCCAGCCCGAACCAGCCCGCCGCCATGCGCCACAACATCAGCGCCAGCGGCGGCGTCACTTGCGGCCACGTGCGGTAGTTGAACATCTCCCCCCAGCCCTGCTCCTGGATCGAGTTGGCCACAAAGGCCTCGTCCATCCAAAACCCTCTTCCCATCTCCGTCATTCGCGGCAACAGCGCCAGCACGCCCACCGCCAGCATTCCAGCCCATCTGCTCTCCGTCCTGCTCATTAGGAAAATGCTAGCAGACTCCTCCCGCGCCCCCGCCGTAGACTGTACCTATGCGCCTCCTCCTCGGCGAGCCCGGTTCTGGCAAAACCACCCGTATCCTCGCCGCCGTTCGCGCTCACCTTCAGTCCTCCCGCCCCTCCTTCCGCCTCATCGTCCCCACCGCCACCATGGCCGGCCACCTCCGCAATACCCTCGCCCGCGAAGGACTCGCCGTCCGCCCCTCGGCCATCTCCACCCTCGCCGCTTTTATCGGCGAGATCCTCCCCGAAGCCAGGCTTGCCTCTCCCACCGGCCTCACCCTCCTCGTCCAGTCCATCCTCGAGGCCCGCTCGCCCCGCGCCTTCGCCTCTCTCGCCGCCTCGCCCGGCTTTCCCTCCGCCCTCGCCTCCGCCATCGAGGACCTCGCGAGCGCCGGTTGCGATGCGCTTCAGTGGGACGCCCTCCGCAGCCTCCACATCCAATCCGGTCCCCACATGGCCGCCTTCGGACTCGTCTACGACGCCCTAGAACGCGAATTGAATGCCCGCGGCCTGCTCCTCCGCAGCGCCCAGCTCGCCGCCGCCGCCGCGTCCCTTCGCCGCGCCCCACCCCCGCCCCTCCGCGACATCTTCTTCGACGGCTTCTTTTCCTTCACCCTCGGCGAACTCGAGCTCATCCGCGCCCTCAAGCCCCACTCCAACCTCACCGTCGCTCTCCCCGAGTGGCCCGGCGCCGAACCCTCCCGCCAGGCGCTCCGCGCCCTCGGTCTCCACGAGGAGCGCCTCCACCCCGTCCGTTCCCAGCCCGGACTCACCTTCACCGCCGCCCCCTCCCGCCACCGCGAAGCCGAGGACATCGCCCTCCGCATCCTCGAACTCCACGCCGCCGGCCACCCCTGGCGCGACATCGGCGTCGTCCTCCGCTCCGCCGAGCCCTACGCGCCCCTGCTGGAAACCACCTTCGCCCGCCTCGGCATCCCCGTCCGCTCCTACTTTGCCCGCCCCCTCGCCGCTCATCCCGTCATCCGCTTCTTCTCCCTGCTCATCGATGCCCTCCTCAGCGGCTGGGAGTGCGGCCGCGCCGCCGCCGCCCTCCGCTCCCCCCTCTGCGCCGCCGCCACCGATCACCTCGATTTCGCCGTCCGCGAAGCCCTCCCCGCCCAGGGCCTCGATACCCTCCGCCGCATCGCCGCCACGCTCCCTGGCGCCCCGCCCCTCCTCGCCGCCATCGACCAGTTCGATGACCTCACCCCCTGGACCGATGAGACCCTGCCCCCCTCCGATTGGGCCGCCCGCCTCTCCACCCTCTCCCGCTTCATCGCCCCGCCCGACCCACAAGCCCCCGTGGACCCCGAAGCCCTGCGCGTCCTCCGTGCCCGCTCCGCCGCCCTCGCCGGCTTCGCCGATTCACTCTCCTCGCTCGCCGCCCTGCTCGGCGGCGAGCCCCTGGCCCTCGATACCTTTTGGCGCCATGCCCAGGATGCCCTCCGCGACTCCTCCCTCCGCGTCCCCGACTCCCGCCGCGACACCGTCCATCTCCTCGATGTCTATGAAGCCCGCCAGTGGGAACTCCCCATCGTCTTCCTCTGCGGCCTGCTCGAAGGCGACTTCCCCCGCGCCGCCCAGCCCGACCCCGTCCTCGGCGAGGAGACCCGCCTCCGCCTGCGCTCCAGCGGCATCCCCGTCAAGACCCGCCCCGAGCGCGAGGCCGAAGAGGACTTCCTCTTTCAATTCGCCCTCCACCGCGCCACGACCAACCTTTTCCTCTCCTGGCCTCTTCACGACCCCAAAGGCCGCCCCACCCTCCGCTCCTTTGCCCTCGACCGCTTCGCCCTCACCCCCTGGGCCGCCCGCGCCCTGCGCGTCTCCCCCTCCGCCCCCGTCCCGCCCGCTCTCCGCCCCACCCTGCACTCCGAGCCCGTCCTCCAGCACGTCCGCGAACTCCACCGCACACACCGCCCCACTTCCCTCGAGGCCTTCCTCCAGTGCCCCTTCCAGTTCTTCGCCTCGCGCACCCTCGGCCTGAAGGAGCCGCCCGCCCTGCCCGCCGAACGCCTCGACCTCCTCGCCCTCGGCGCCCTCGTCCACGCCGTCATCGCCGAATGGCACCGCACCCCCGGCCCCATCGATAACATCTTTGAGCGCCACTGGCGCCGGCTGCTGGCCCGCCTCCGCGTCCCTCCCTCCCACCGCGTCGAGGTCTCCCGCCTCCTCATCCTCCGCAGCCTCGACTTCTACTCGCGCGACCCCAAACTCCGCCCCGGCTGGACCACCTCCGTCGAACGCGAACTCGACCTCGACCTCGACGGCGTCCTCATCCGCGGCCGCGCCGACCGCATCGACACATCTCCCGCCGGCGAAGCCGTCGTCTACGACTTCAAGTTCACCTCCGCCTCCGGCCTGGCCAAGCGCTACAGGAAGCAGGAGGCCGGGCTCCTCGTCCAGGGCGGTATCTACCTCGCCGCCCTGGCCGCCTCCGGCGCAACTCCCGCCGGCTTCTATCTCACCAGCGTCCGCGGAGGCGCCTCTTGGAAGGGGACCGAGGATCCGGCCCAAGTCCACGCCGGTATCGACACCGCCCTCGCCGCCGCCCGCGACGCCATCCTGCGCATCTCCGCCGGCGACATCTCCGTCCGCCCCGCCGACCCCGATGCCTGCGACTATTGCGCCTTCCTCGACGCCTGCCGCATCCAGTCGGAGGTAGCCGCCACGACGGAAGAAGCTTCCGCGTAGCCCGCATAAAAGAGACCGGGGCGGCGCGATGCGCCGCCCCGGTCCAACCTCAAGCGAAGTGGGCCTACGCCGCCTTCTTCGCCCTCACTTTCCACACAAACACCACCAGCGCCGCCGCGCCCACGCCGAACAGCGTGTCCCCCGGCGCGCGCATCCACCGCAGCGTCTGCATCACCGGCGTCTGCATGAACTCCAGGCTCCTCGCGTACCAGTAGCCCCTGTCCACCGACGCGTACGTCTGCAACAGGCCCACCGGCAGCAGGCTCCCCATCGTCATCGCCACCAGCCCGATGTTCATCGACCAGAAGGCGAACTTCATCCACCCCTCGCTCCACTCCTCCTTGTGCCCCATCGCGCGCAGGCACACCAGCATTAGCCCGATGCCCAGCATGCCGTAGACCCCGAACAGCGCCGCATGTCCGTGCACCGGCGTCGTGTTCAGCCCCTGCATGTAGTACAGCGCGATCGGCGGGTTGATCATGAACCCGAACAAGCCAGCGCCCACCATGTTCCAGAACGCCGTCGCCACGAAGTAGTACACCGGCCACTTGTACCGCCGCGCCCACTCGGTCGACCGTCCGCGCTTCAGATCCTCCAGCGCCGCATAGGCAATCATGATCAGCGGCACCACCTCCAGCGCGCTAAACACCGATCCCCAAGCTAGCGCCACCGTCGGAGTTCCTGAAAAATACAGGTGGTGACACGTGCCGATGATGCCGCCCGCCAGGTAGATCGTCGCCGCCAGCAGCGCACTCTTCGCCGCCAGCGCCGGCCTGACCAGTCCGAGCCGCGTGAAGAAGAACGCGATCACCGTCGTCGCGAACACTTCGAAGAACCCTTCCACCCACAGGTGAACTACCCACCAGCGCCAGTACTCCACCATCGACAGGTGCGTGTGCTGCCCCCACGTCAACCCCGCCCCGTAGAACAGCCCGATCGCCGCGCTCGACATCAGGAACAGCCACAGCAACTGCTTCTGCTCGCCCGCCGTCTTCAGCGCCGGCTTCACGCTCCGCACCACCAGCCCCAGCCAGATGATCAGCCCCGCGAACAGCAGGATCTGCCACCCGCGCCCCAGGTCCACGTACTCGTACCCCTGGTGGCCCCACAGGAACGACTGCGCGTCGGTCAGCTTGTTCTGCACGCTCATCCACTCGCCGGCCAGCGAGCCCGCTACGATCACCAGCAGCGCGCCGAACAGCACGTTCACTCCCAGCCGCTGGAACTTCGGCTCCACCCCGCTCACCAGCGGCCCAATGTACAACCCGGCAGCCAGCCACGCCGTCGCGATCCAGAAGATCCCGATCTGTACGTGCCACGTCCGCGACACGCTGTACGGCAGCCACTTCGACAGCGGGATCCCGTACAATCCGTCACCCTCCACCCCGTAGTGCGCCGTCACGATCCCCATCACGATCTGCACCAGGATCAGCGCTGCCACCACCCAGAAATACTTTAGCGTCGCGATCTGCGATGCCGTCGACTTCCACCCCATCAGCGGGTCCGTCTTCGGCGACTCCGCGGCCGGTTCCTCCTTCTGCGATGCATACCACCACACCATCGCGCACACCCCGGCCAGCAGCATGATGATGCTCACGCCCGTCCAGATCACGCTCTCCCCCGTCGCCCGGTTCGCAATCAGCGGCTCGTGCGGCCAGTTGTGCGTGTAGCTCACCGTGTCCCCCGGCCGGTTGGTCGACGCCGACCACGCCGTCCACCAGATGAACGCCGCGAACTTCCGCGCCCGCGCCGGGTCCGTAATCGCTCCCTTCGGTATCGCGTAGCCCGCTACTCCGTTCGCGAACACTCCCGCATAGTGGGCGGCGTTCGCCTCAAATGCCTCCGCCCGGACCGGGTCCACCCGGATCGCCCCCGTCGCCGCGTCATACGTGTTGGCCCGGTACATCTCCTCCAGCCGTCCCCGCAGCCTCGCCTGTTCCTCGGCGCCCAGTTGCTCGTACTTCTCGCCCTTCTCCGCCACTGCCCACTTGTCCAGCACAAACACCAGTTCCCGGTGCAACCAGTCCGCCGTCCAGTCCGGCGCCACATAACTCCCGTGCCCCCACACCGACCCCACTTCCATCCCACCCATCGACTGCCATACGTTCTGCCCCGCGCCCACTTCGTCGCTGCCAATCACCGTCCGCCCGTCCGTCGTCACCACCTGCTCCGGAATCGGCGGCATCTCCTGGTAGATCCTCGTCCCGATCCACCCCAGCACCCCAAACGAGACGGCGATCACCGCCCCGAACAAAATCCACAACTTCTTCATTCAATGGCTCCTGCTGAAAACTGGACTTGAATGTACAGCATAGAACACACTCACCCTCCCGCAATAGGACTTCAGTCACAATTCCACCTGCCCGCTCCGAATTCTCTTGATCATCTCCATGGAAAATGATATCAAGTAGATAGCGAAACGATTCCACAATCAGGAATCTTCGCTGAGGAACACATGTTCAAGGAGAAAGTCCACCGAGCCCTGCCCGGCATCCCGGTCCTGCTGCTGGCCATCGTCATGCTCATCGTGCCCGTCGCCGGCATCCTCACCTGGCTGATCGTCTGGATCGTCGACCTCTTCTACCTCGCCGGCTTCTTCACCGTCCAGCCCAACCAGGGCATGGTCCTGACCCTATTCGGCCGCTACGTCGGCGCCGTCAACGACTCCGGCCTCCGCTTTGCCAACCCCTTCTACACCAAGAAGCCCGTCTCCCTCCGCGTCCGCACCGCCGTCGCCGCCGCCATGGTCCAGAACCTGCTCGTCGTCCTCTGCGGTGAGGTCTCCGCCCAGCCCATCCTCAACGCCGGCACTCTGCACCACTAATCACCCTATGGCCGAGCGCAAGTCGTACCTGCTCAGAATCGACGCCGGCGTCCTCGACGCCCTCCGCAAATGGGCGGAAGACGACTTGCGCTCCCTCAACGGCCAGCTCGAGTTCCTCCTCCGCAAAGCCCTCCGCGACCGTCGCCGCCTTCCGGACTCCCCCCCGCGCGAACCAGCCGCAAACCCGTAATGCGGACACGGCCCTCAGGATTCAAGACCGCCCCGTGAACAGCATGTACCCGAACCCGCCCGCCAGCACCACCTCCACCCCCACCGCCCCCCACGCCGCCGGCCCCGTCGTCCCGCTCAACACCCCCATCAGGCTCACCACCGCCATCACGCCGCTCACTGCCAGCCCCCCGGCCGTCATCGCGCTCCGCGCTACCGACGCCTCTGCCCGCCGCCCCAGCCACATCATTACGCCGTAGCCGAAAAACAGCCCTGCGTACCGCTTCGACATGTACACCGCCGCCGCGTCCGCCGGCATGTTCCACGCCGCCAGCATCGCCGCCGGCGCTGCCAGCCAGCTCACGCCCAGTATCAGCGTAAGCACTGCCGTGATCGTAAACATCGCCTTGATCGTCATCTCCGCTATCTCCTTTCAAACGGTCTCCTCGGCCGCTCCATCACCCACACGCCCACCGCTTCCGCCATCCGCCCCGGTGACTCGCGATCGTACCCTGCATCGTACAACAGCAACGCCAGCCTCATCCGCGTTCCCGGGTCCTCGTTCTTCATCGCCCACGGCTGCTGGTGCGCCTCAATGAGTTCGCGGCCCTGACTTGACCCCCGCTGGTGGCGATCAGCGGCCGGCGCGGTTACCGCAGGATGGCGTCCACGGTGGACTGCGTGATGGGGTGGTAGCCCGGCCGCGCCTTTTTGTAAATCGCTTCGGCGCGCGCCCTGCCCTCGCTGGTCTTCACCAGCGCCTCGAACAGCGGCTTGACGAATTTGCGGCGGCCCACCTCGACCAGGAACTGTTCCAGACGTCCGTACGCCGGCCGGTACCCGGCGCGGACGGCCATCAGGAGCCACTGGGCTGCGATCTCGCTGTTGCCGGAGCGGGTGAAGTCCCACTGCTGGTCCATCTCCGACATCTGCGCCGCGCTGAGGCCGGCGGGCTGCGCGCGCAGCCAGTGGAGCCATTCCTGCGTGGACCAGGCGTGAGTGGGCGTTGAGCCGAAGTCAAACCGAATGCGCGGCGCGTCCGGCGGCAGTCCGGGCTGGTGCAGCCAGGCGTCGACGTTCTCGCCGGGAAACGACTTCCGCAGGAACGCCACGAACTCCTCGCTGGAGATGGACTGGTAGGCGAACTGGTCGAAGTACGACCGGATCCAGGCGTCGAACCGCTCGCGGCCGTGCTTCTCCTCCAGCCGGCGCAGCAGCAGCGCCCCCTTGACGTAGGGCACCATCGTCATGCCGTCGTCCGGGTCCCGGCCGGAGAGGTCGATCACCAGCTTCTGATCGGCCGGCTTGAGCTCCTTCAACTCCCCTTCCAGTTCGCCGCTCTCGATGGCAAACTCCATCTCTGAACGGCGGCGGCCGTAGAGAACCTCCTGAATGCGCCGCTCGATGTAGGTGGTGAAACCCTCGTTCAGCCAGAAGTCGCGCCAGGTGGAGTTGGTGACCAGGTTGCCGGACCAGGAGTGGGCCAGCTCGTGCGCCACCAGCGACACCAGACTCTTGTCGCCGGCGATCACCGTGGGCGTGGCGAACGTCAGGCAGGGGTTCTCCATGCCGCCGAAGGGGAACGACGGCGGCAGCACGAGCAGGTCGTAGCGGCCCCACCGATAGGCGCCGTAGAGCGACTCGGCCGCCTGCACCATCTTCTCGGTGTCCTCGAATTCGCGCGCCGCCTGATCCAGCATGGACGGCTCCGCCCACACGCCGCAGCGCTTGCTCAACGCCTTGAACTGGAGATCGCCCACCGCCAGCGCGATCAGGTACGGAGAAACGGGTTGGGGCAGGTGGAAATGGCCCGGACGGACGATCCGCGCCGACATCAGCGGCGTCAGCGGTACCGGCACGTTGATCCGCGCCGAGTAGGTGACGCGCACCCCGGGCGAGTCCTGGATCGGGATCCACGACCGCGCGTGGATCGCCTGCGACTGCGAAAACAGAAACGGGTGCTGCTTGCCGGCTGTCTGCGCCGGATCGAGCCACTGCAGGCCGGATGCCTGCGGCGAGGTCTCGTACTCCACCACCACGCTGCGCACGCCGCGCGGAAGTTGGATAGTGAGCGGCGAGCCGAGGAACTGGTCGCGCGGGCCGAGCGTGAAGCCGGCGGCGGAGCCGTTCACGCGCAGGATGTTCAGGTCGCGGGTGTCGAGGACCAGCGTCCTGCCGGCCGTCTCCAGCGCCAGCGTCGCCGCGCCGCGCAGTTTCTTCTCGCGGAAGGAGACCGCCAGGTCGAGCTCGACGTGAGTCACCCGCGATTCCAACGGGTTCGAGTAGGAGTGGATGTCGTGTACCGGCACTAGAGATATGGTAGCGTCTGTCCTTATGACCACAGGATCGGCAGGGCGTCTCAGGTCGCTCGATATCTTCCGCGGCTTCACCATCGCCGCCATGGTGCTGGTGAACAACCCCGGAGCCCCCCCGGCCTACGCGCAACTGGAGCACGCCGAGTGGCACGGCTGGACCTTCACCGACACCATCTTCCCCTTCTTCATGTGGATCGTTGGCGTGGCCCTGACGCTTTCCACGGCCCGGCGCGTGGAGCGCGGTGACGACAAGCGCCACCTGTTGCTGCACATCGCGCGCCGGGCGGCCGTCATCTTCCTGCTCGGTTTCCTGTTGAGCCCCTTCCCCTTCATCGACTGGGCCACCATCCGCATTCCCGGCGTGTTGCAGCGCATCGCCGTCTGTTACCTGATCGCCGGCATCATCTTTCTCTACACCTCCGCGCGCGCGCAACTGCTGTGGGCGGCCGGCCTCAATGCCCTCTACTGGGCGCTGATGACGCTCTACCCGACTCCCGGCTGCGGCGCCGGCTCCCTGACAAAAGACTGCAACTTCGCCCGCTATGTCGATTCGCTCTTCCTGAGCGGCCATATGTGGCGGGCGACGAAGTTCTGGGATCCGGAGGGCATCGTCAGCACCTTGCCGGCCATCTCCACCGTGCTCTTCGGCGTGCTGGCGGGCCATCTGCTGAGGCGCTGGAGCCAGCCGGGGCAGCGGCTGAAGCGGCTCTTCGGCTGGGGCCTGGCGCTGGTGGCCGCCTCCCACCTGCTGGCGCGCCTGATGCCGTTCAACAAGAGCATCTGGACCACGCCCTTCGCCCTGCTGATGGCCGGGCTGGCCATGATCTCGTTCGGCGCCTGGTACTGGGCGGCGGACGTGAAGGGCTGGGCGCGCTGGTTCAAGCCGTTCGAGATCTTCGGCATGAACGCCATCGTGCTCTACCTGATGTCGGGCATGGTGGCCAAGTTCATGTCGCGGGTGAAAGTGGCCATGGACGGCACGCAGGTGTCGCTGCACGGCTGGTACATGAAGAACGTCTGTCTGGCCGTGGCCTCGCCCATCAACGCGTCGCTGCTCTACGCGCTCTCGAACGTCCTGCTGATCTTCCTCATCGGCTGGGTGATGTGGAAGCGGGGGTGGTTCGTCAAGGTGTAGGCTCGGCCAGGCGCAGCGCGAACTCGATGGCGCGGATGAAGCTCTTCGTCGATGCGACCCCCTGCCCGGCGATGTCGAAGGCCGTTCCGTGATCCACTGAAGTGCGGATGATGGGCAGTCCCAGGGCGGCATTCACGCCGCCCTCGAAATCCAGCAGCTTCAGCGGAATGTGGCCCTGGTCGTGGTACATGCAGACGATGGCGTCGAAGCGCTGCTTGCGCACGGCCATGAAGAAGACCGTGTCCGGCGGCAAAGGCCCTTCCACCGGCAGCCCCTGCGCCTGCGCCCACTCCACCGCCGGCCGGATCTCGCGCGCTTCCTCATCGCCGAACAGGCCGTTCTCTCCGGCGTGCGGATTCAGCCCGGCCACCGCGATCCGCGCGCCCGGCTTCAGCCGCAGCACGGCGCGGGCGGTCATGTCGATGATGATGCGGATTCGCTCGTACTTTGCGCGGGCGATCGCTTCGGCCAGCGAGCAGTGCGTGGAAACGTGGGTCACGATCAACTGCTCGGAGGCCAGCATGATGGTGACGTCGGAGACGCCGCACAGCTCGCCGATCAGTTCGGTGTGCCCGGTGAAGCGCGGGTCGCTCAGCCGCGTCGCCTCCTTGTTCATGGGCAGGGTGACGATTCCGTCCACCTGGCCGGCCAGCGCGGCGCGCGTGGCGTCGACGACGTATTGGCGCGCGGCGCGGCCGGACGCCGCGTTGATCCGGCCCGGCGTGATCTCCTCCGGCCGCAGCAGCCGCGCGTCGATGACGTTCAGCACGCCGGACGCGCAATCGGCCGGGCTCTTCACCGCCGCCAGGGGCACGCCGCCGCTGTTGTAGTGCCGCAGCGCCGCCAGATCGCCGAAGGCGACGATGGGGCAGGGGATCTCGCCCCGCTCAAAGGCGTGGAGCAGGATCTCCGGGCCGACGCCGGAGGAGTCGCCCATGGTAACGCCGAGAAGCATCTTCTCATCCACCGTAGCGCAGCAGCCCCTTCAGTTGGTTCAGCAGGTCCGCATCGCCATAGCCGCCTGCCTTGCTGATCAGGCAGCGTTCCACGTCCCCGAGCTGAAACGTACTCACCGCGACTCCCGGCAGAATCTCGCCGATCGGGTAGAGCGGCGGATCTCCCAGCCGCTTGACGATCATCCGCGCCGTGTCCCCGCCGAACACGATCAGGTTCCGCGCCTCCTGCACTCGGAGCAGGGCGTCATTCAGCTCGTAGTTCTGCCAGCCGCCGTCAAACATTCCCCGCGCCCGCGCGCGCCGAATCTGCGCCGCGGAGCTCGGATGCGCGCTGCCGTTGATCACCAGGCACTCAACTACTTCGGGCCAGGTTCGCGGCGCGGAACGTGGCAGATCCATGCGCGCGGCCAGCGCGCCGGCCAGCGCGGCCGGCCCGGCGGCCAGAGCGGGCGGCTCCATGTCCAGGACGAATCGCGCCACCGTATCGATGTCCTCGTCGGTCACGCCGTCGTGCACGTCGATGGAGCCCAGCGGCGCGCCCTGGCTCGCCAGCACAACCTGGATGTCGCTCTCCGTCACCGGATCGAGCGGGTCCAGGGCGAACGGCGTCTGGTCCACAGGCGTCCCGTCGACCAGCAGTATCCCGTGAACCACGGTACGGCCAAGCTGTGGATAGGCCGGCGCATAGACCAGCCGGCGGCCCGGAAAAGCGCTCAGCACGGCCCCGAACTCGGCACCGATGTTGCCCCGCAGCGTGGAGTCGGTCTTCTTGTAGACCAGCGCCGCGCCCGCTTCCTTCGCCCGCAGCGCATGGCGGAACACGCGCCGCGCGGCTTCTGCGGGGGACAGGTGGCGCGTCTCGGTGTCGACAATGACCACGGGCTCGTCGAGCTCCGGCTGGTCCTTCGTCAGGACGACAGCCGCGATCCCCGCACCCGCAAACTGCGCACCCACCTCCAGGGCGCCGGTGAGATCGTCGGCAAGTACGATCACCTTCATACGGGGTACTCCATCACAAAAACCATCGAAAGCGAAGCCCCATTGTCGCCGGCTGCACCACCCTGGTCCCCACGAACACCGACTGAAAGCTGTAAAGAGCCGTCCGGTTGGTCAGGTTCGAGACCTGCGTGGAGAGATCCCAGCGCCGCCGCCCATCCTTCGTCCTCTCAAATCCCAGGCCGCAATCCAGTATCGTGCGCGGATTCACACGCGGTGGATCCGCCGCCAGATTGACGTAGCCAAGCAGGTCGCTGAAGTCGGGGTCCTTCGCCACTTCCGCCGGATCCGATGGGTTGGCCACCAGCCCGGCGTCGTAGCGCGTCGAAAACGTCACGTACAATCCGCTCCTGTGATTCCAGGTGAGAATCCCGTGGATCGCCAGCGGCTGGTCGTGGTCGATCACGAACGGCCCCGCCGATAGTGCGTCCACCGCATCGTTGCCGATATACAAGCCGCCGCTGAACGGCGGAGTGGAGACAGCCCGGGAGTGGGTAATGCTCAGCGATCCGGAGACCCCCCGCGCCGGCGGCGCCACCAGGCGGGCTTCCAGGCCGTTCACGCGGATCTTGGAGAGCGTGATGGGGAAGATGATGCCCGTATTCAGGAAGTTGTTGTTGTCCTGCTGGTCGTGGGCCTGCTTGTGGTAGTAGCTGATATTCAGGCCCGCACGCTTGCCCAACGCCTGCTGCACGCCCGCCTCCACGAAGTCCTGCCTCTCCGGCCGGATCGGCGCCACTGCCGAGCCCAGCGCCTCGCCCACCGCCGGAGGTGCCACCGAAGCGGCCTTCCCGGAGCTCGACAACAGCAGGTTCTCGTTCGGCGGAGTCTGATAGAGCCGGTTGTAGGACGCGCGCAGGACCGTGCCCGTCTCCCTGATGTGGTACGACGCCCCCAGCCGCGGTTGCAACTGCGAACCCCGCACAAGCAGGCGGTAGGCGTCCAGCCGGAGGCCGAGCGTGAACTGCCAGCGCTCCAGCTTGACGCTGTCCTGCACGAATCCCGAGTACAGCCCCCCGGCTCGCTTGCCGGCGAACCGGAAGTGCCCCCCGCCGCGCGTCAGGTCGTACGGCCGCAGGTTCGGGTTGTAGGAGTCCGAGGCGGGATCGTTGAAGCTCCGCTCCGTAATGCCGAAACTGAAACTCTCACTCACCGGAAACCGCTGGACGTCGAACCCCGCCCGCAGGTTGTGCGCCCCGCGGATCGTGTTGAAACGCGCTCCGGTGGTGAAGGTGGCGAGGTGCCGCTGCTGCGAGGCGGTGACCGGCGTATCCCCGGCGCTCGGCGCCAGCCGTGCGTCGGTCGTTCGATAAGATGTCGTGGACTCCAGCGTCGCCCGCGCGCTCACCGTGTGGATCCAGGAAAAGGAGCCCGAGGCGTCCCGGAGCATCTGGCGCTGATCCATCCCTTTCGCATGTTGAGAGCGCAGATTGGCAAGCTGAAACGACGACCGCCCGGTCATCCCGTTGATGCGGAACAGGTCGCGCGCGCCGCCTTGAATGTCAAAGCGGAAGAAGCCCCGTTCGGAGTTGCCGCCGTTGTGCAGGTCGTCCAGCGAAACGGCGTCCAGGTAGCGGTTCGTCTTCATCGTGTTGACGGTGGCCGAGTAGCCCAGCCGGCCGGCCTCGCCGGCCACCTGCGTCACTTGCGAAAGCAGGTCGTAGCGCGCCGCGTTCAACGACAGGGACCCTCCGAACCTGCGTCCGAAGCCGAGCCCGGGCCGCGTCGTGATGTTCGCCACCGCCGACACCTTTGCGCCGTACTCGGCCGGAATGTTGCCGGTGAACAGCTCCACCGTCTGCACGATGTTCGGGTCCACGGCGTTGGCGAACGCCCCCGTGAGCTGGTCGGAGATCGGCATGCCGTCGATCACGAACGTCATCTGGTTGTGCGCGCCGCGCGGATGGATGGCGCCGTTGGCGTTCTGCGCGAATCCGGGAAACGAGACGATCACCGACTCCAGCCCGCGGTTGCCCGCCTGCCGCGCCAGCCTGTCGATGTCGCCCTGGTTCATCTGCACGTGCGTCCCGGTCTCCTCCGGGTCCACCAGCAGAGCCGACTCGCCCGAATTGACGGTGACGCTGTCTGACGCCGCGGCCAGTTCGAGTTTCGTGATCAGAACGAACGGCACGGTGGAGCGCAGGCTGATGTTCTGCTGCCAGGCCTGGAAGCCCGGCTTCGACACGCTGACCTGATAGGTGTGGAAAGGAATACTGCGGATGCTGAACCCGCCGTCCTGGCCGCTCTCCGCCTCCGCCCGGTACTTCGTCACCGCGTTCTCCACCATCACGCGCGCCGCCGGCACGGCGGCTCCTGACGGGTCGGTCACCTGGCCCGCAAGCGTCGCCGTGCCCTGCGCAAACAGGGATAGGGAGGTGGCAATGGCGGCTCCGAGGCCGTACCGCAGATGCAATTTGACCATGTGTCCCAGGCGGAGAAGGAAGTAATCCTATTAGCCGATCCGCGCCCCGGTCTTGTCAAGCCGGGGCTCTGCGGAGATAGGAAATAGGAGGTTTCAAGAGTCTACCCACTCCCTAGATTGGGACTGCTGTGTCGCCCCACGCGATATCGCATCCGCCCCCCTTGGACGCGGGCTATCGCACGCGCACGCCCTTGGGCTTTGGCATGCAGATGCGGTTGGGCTTCGCCACGCTGATGCCTTTGCCCTTGGCGCGAGCGAGCGTCCGGGGAACCTTGAGGGTTGGATCGGTCACGAGCTCTCCTTTGACCCTGGGCACGTGGATGGTACAGGAGGGAGGATATGGGCGTGAGGGTGTGGCTTGCGCGGAGAGGGTTAGCTTCCCATTTGCCGAAGGTCCGGGACCCTCGATCAATGCTACAGCGTCAATTGCAAGATATCGCTCATCAGTCTCAACGCGCATTCAGATGCGTTCATCCAACTTGTTCATGAGAAGGCTTGCCAAACAGATGAGGTGCAAAGCCTTTGTGCTATCGGGATTGAGATTGCCATGGGCTTTGGGATTCCGGATGCCTGTCATCGATCCAGCCATAATCTGCATGTACCCCTGTTGTAAGCGTCTGAGCAACCCATCTGGCCGTGCAGCGGTTTCCATGATTGAGTGGGAGTGTGGACGAGCAAGAGCAGGTTGTACATCGTAGGCGCCGCCGGAGCCGTGCCGAAGCCGGGCAGTTGCTGGCCGAGTATGAGTC
>JACRBC010000062.1 GCA_016213245.1 Candidatus Solibacter usitatus
GATGAATACGCCGTCACACATCCATCAGTACTTGATATATATAACGCAAAGAGCGGCCAATCGCCCAATTCGCGCGCGTTTCGGCCTGACGGCCAACCAGGTCACCCTACGCAGGACGGGCCGTGGAAATCGAGGCTAGCCACCCCCCGCTCCACCGGCGACGACAGAACCAGCGAGGTCGACGTCATGCCGTACGGCGTCAGCCGGTCGATCAGCTTCTCCAGGTGCGCCGCCGACTCCACCCGCACCTTCAGAATGAACGACTCGTCCCCCGTCACCCGGTGGCACTCCAGCACCTCGGCCATTCCCTCCGCCGCCTTGGTCAGCTTGCGCGCCAGCGCTTCGCTGCCCGTCACCCGGATCCGCACGAATGCCGCCACCGGCAAGCCCAGGCTGGCGGCGTCCAGCCGCGCCTCGTAGCCGCGGATCACTCCGCCGTCCTCCAGCCGCCGCACCCGCTCCGCCGCCGCCGGCGTTGACAGCCCCACGCGCCTTCCCAGTTCGGCGTACGACAGCCGCGCGTCCTGCCGCAGCTCCCGCAGAATCTTCCAGGCGATCGGATCAAGTTGTGTCTTGAGCATCGTGTTCACGTTCGATAAGCAGATTAACACCTGACATTCAGAACGTGAACGGAAAACGTGAAGATCAAGCAAATCTCCATGTTCCGCCTTGGCCGCGGGCGGTACCTTGGTCACGAGGTATCCACCATGCCGCTCAATCGCCGGAGCTGGGCCGAGCCCTTCAAGATTAAAGTCGTTGAGCCGCTGCGCATCACCACGCGCCAGCAGCGCGAGCAGGCCATCGCCGAGGCCGGCTACAACACCTTCCTTCTCAAGTCCCGCGACGTCTACATCGACCTGCTCACCGACTCCGGCACCTCCGCCATGAGCGACCGCCAGTGGGCCGGCATGATGCTCGGCGATGAGGCCTATGCCGGCAGCGAAAACTACTACCACCTCGAGGACGCCGTCCACCGCTACTACGGCTACAAGCACCTCATCCCCACCCACCAGGGCCGCGGCGCCGAGCACATCATCTCCCGCGTCCTGATCAAGGACGGCGATGTCGTCCCCGGCAACATGTACTTCACCACCACCCGCCTCCATCAGGAGATGGCCGGCGCCCGCTTCGCCGACGTCATCATCGACCAGGCCCACGACCCCGCCTCCGAGCACCCCTTCAAGGGCGACGTCGATCTCGACAAACTCGAAAAGGTGCTCCAGGAAAACCCCGGCCGCGTGCCCTATGTCAGCGTCGCCGGCACCGTCAACATGGCCGGCGGCCAGCCCATCTCCCTGGCCAACATGAAGGCCGTCTACGCCCTCGCCCAGCGCTACGGCGTCCGCGTCATCCTCGACGCCACCCGCATCGCCGAAAACGCCTGGTTCATCCAGCAGCGCGAGCCCGGCTGCCAGAATCGCTCCGTCGCCGAGCTCGTCTTCGAGCTCTGCTCCTTTTCCGACGGCTGCACCATGAGCGCCAAGAAGGACCCGCTGGCCAACATCGGCGGCTTCCTCGCCGTCAACGACGACGAAGTCGCCCAGGCCGCCCGCAACCTGCTGGTCGTCTTTGAAGGCCTCCAGACCTACGGCGGCATGGCCGGCCGCGACATGGAGGCCGTCGCCATCGGCATCGGCGAGTCCGTCCAGGACGACCACATCCGCGCCCGCATCGGCCAGGTCCTCTATCTCGGCGACAAACTCCGCCAGTGGGGCATCCCCATCGTGCTGCCCGTCGGCGGCCACGGCATCTTCCTCGACGCCCGCGCCTTCCTCCCCCACATCCCCCAGACCCAGTACCCCGCCCAGGCGCTGGCCGCCGCCCTCTACCTCGACTCCGGCGTCCGCTCCATGGAGCGCGGCATCGTCTCCTCCGGCCGCGACCCCGCCACCGGCCACGAGCGCGCCCCCAAGCTCGAACTCGTCCGCCTCACCATCCCCCGCCGCGTCTACACCCAGGCCCACATGGACGTCACCGCCGAAAGCGTCTACAGCGTCTTCGAAGACCGCGACAACCTCCGCGGCCTGCGCATGACTTACGAACCGAAGATGCTGCGCTTCTTCCAGGCCCGCTTCGAGCCCTGCTGACTCACCCCCGCCAGCGAGATACAATGCCTGAACCGTCCAGTTCGCCGGACGAAAAGGAATCCTCCATGCGCACTCCTGTCTTTCTGGCCCTTGGCGCCCTGCTCAGCTCGGGCGTGATCACCGCTCAAACTTCAGGTATTCAAGGGGTCGTCACCGATCCCAGCAAGGCGCTCGTCCCCGGCGCGGCCGTCACCATCACGAACCTCGACACCTCGGTCGCCTCGCGCGTCATCACCAACGATCAGGGCTTCTACCTGGCCCCGCTGCTCGCCGCCGGGCGCTACGGCGTGGAATGCTCCGCTCAGGGCTTCGCCGTACAGAAGTTGAACGAGATCCGCCTGGAAGTCGGCCAGACGGCACGGTTCGATTTCGAGCTCAAGACCGGCGCGGTTGTCGAATCCATCCAGGTCTCGGCGTCGGCTGTGCTGATCAACTCCGAAACCAGCGAAGTGGGCCAGGTCATCGACTCCAAGCGCATCCTCGAAATGCCTCTCAACGGCAGAAACTATCTCCAATTGGCGCTCTTCACCGCCGGCGTCGAACCCGGCGGCGGAATCGGCACCGGAGCGCGCGGCCGGGATGAGGGCCAGTTCGCCGCCGTGGGCATGCAGATGGCGCAGAACAACGTCCTGCTCGACGGTAACGACAACAGCTCCCGCACCTCCGGCGGCCCGCTCGGCTTTGAAGCCCAGCAGGTCAAGCCCCCCGTGGATGCGGTCTCGGAGTTCAAGGTGGTCACCAACAACATGAGCGCCGAATACGGCTATCGCGCCGGCGCCAAAGTGCTCGTCTCCACCAAGTCCGGAACCAATACCTTCCATGGCTCCGTCTACGAGTTTCTGCGCAACGAAAAACTCGACGGCGCCAACTTCTTCGCCAACCGCTCCGGCGCCACAAAACCCACCTACCGGCAGAACCAGTTCGGCGCCACTCTGGGCGGTCCGGCCATTCGAAACAAAACATTCTTCTTCGGCAGTTACCAGGGAACGCGCATTCGTACCGGCCAGAGCTATATCAGCACGGTCCCCAGCGACGATATCCTGGTGCGCGGCGACTTCTCCCGGCAACCAGCCAACATCCGCAACGTCTTCGATCCGCTCACACAGACCGGCTCCGGGACCGCCGTCAAACGGCAGCCCTTCTCCGCCAACGTGATTCCCGCCAGCCGTTGGGACCCCGTCGTCAAGCGCATCCTCGGCTTCTACCCGAAACCAAATATCAACGGCGTCGATGCAAATGCCCCCAGCAACTACTACTACGGCCCCAGCGATGCCGACGACGCCGGCCAGTACGACTTCCGCGGCGACCACAACTTCAACGACAAGCATCGCTTCTTCGCCCGCTACTCTCTCCGCGATCAGCTCCGCGCCCAGAACGGCACCTTGCCCTATCCCGCCATGGGCGGGCAGGGGCAGACGGTCGATCTAAAAGGACACAACATCGCCAGCGCCCTCAGCAGTGCCTTCACTCCCACCCTGTTCAACGAACTGCGCTACGGGTTTTCCCAGTTCGACACCAGGTTCGACATCCCCTTCACCCAGAATCTCAACAAGGATCTGGGCATCAAGAACGCGCCCGGCGACTCCATGGGCGACGGGCTCGACCACGGCTGGACCCGCTTTTCACCGGGCAACTACTCCGAGATCGGCGCCCGCAGCTTCTGGCCGAACGTCAACAATCTGGCCAACTACAACATCGCCGACTCCCTCGTCTGGCAGAAGGGCAAGCATACGCTCAAGTCCGGCGCCGAACTTCGCCGCTCCAACGTCTACCGCGACGCCGCCCGCTTCCGCCGCGGCCAGTTCGCCTTCAACGGCAACTTCACGTCGGAATCCCCGAATGTCGGCTCCAGCCGCGCCAACACCGGCAACGGCATGGCGGACATGCTGCTCGGCTATGTCAGCGGCGGCAACTACGGCAACAACCAGGGCGAGAGCATCGATAACTGGTACTACGGCTTCTTCGTCCAGGATGACTTCAAGCTCACCAGCCGGCTCACGCTGAACGCCGGCCTCCGCTACGAGATCTTCAACAAAGCCACCTTTCCCGGTGCGTCGAAACAGAGCATCAGCCGCTACTTGTATGCGGGCGTCAATGTCGCGGCACGCTCCGACGAACGCTTCGTCTACCCCGGCGGAAACGGCGACTGCGGCTGCCGCAACGACCACAACAACTGGGCCCCCCGCCTCGGCCTGGCCTATTCGCTGAACGGCAAGACCGTTATCCGCGCCGGCGGCGGCATCTTCTACGGCGAGCCCAACAGCCTCAGCACGGAAAACGCCAACTTCCGCTCCGGCCCCCCCAAGAGCGCCGATATCGCCCTCCAGACCACCCCCGACAACACGACCTACTTCGTCAAGGACGGCTTCCCCGCCTTCTCCAACACCGTTGTCCAGAGAGGCGTCACCGTGTACGTCTTCCCGGACTTCCGCCCAACGCTCTACGCCGCGCAGTGGTACCTCGACCTCCAGCGCAACTTGCCCTTGGACACCCTGCTCACCGTCGGTTACATCGGAACCAAGGGCACCCACCTGCACAACATCACCAACGTCAACCTGCCACAGACTCCCAGCGCCACCGTGCCGGCCAACCAGCGCTACGCCCGGCCCGAGTTCAGCAACGTCTCGCTCCACCAGAACGACCAGAACTCGAGCTACAACTCCTTCACCGCCAAGGCCGAAAAACGTTTCTCCAGGGGCCTGACCTTTCTCGGTGCCTTTACCTGGTCCCATAACATCGACACCGGCAACGAAGACCTCTTCGACGGCGGCGCCGGCGCGGTCACCCCGTGGAACATGCGCTACGAAAGGTCCAGTTCCAGCCTCGACCGCCGCTTCGGTTTCGTCATGAGCGCCGTCTATGAGCTGCCCTTCGGCAAAGGACGCCGCCTCCTCACCTCCGGCCCCGCCTCGGCCGTCTTCGGCCGCTGGCAGGTGGGAGGGCTCTTCTCCCGGTACACCGGCCTGCCCTCCGGCCACTCCATCAACGTCAACAATCAGAACCTCGGCGGCGCCGTGCGCGGCGACTGGCTCCGCGAGCCCAATCTACCCTCCGGCCAGCGCACCATCGACCGCTGGTTCGACACCGGCTTTGTCATCCCCAGCGCTCCCGGCGTCACCAGCAACTCCGGCCGCAATCTCATCCGCGCCCCGGGACGCGTCAACATGGATCTCAGCATTGCGCGCGACTTCGCCATGCCGTGGGAACATCACCAGGTCCAGTTCCGCTTCGAATCGTTTAACCTGGCCAATCACGCCAACTTCGGTGCGCCCAACGGCGCCGTGGGCTCGGCCAACGCCGGCAGAATCACCGCCGCCGAAGACCCGCGCCGCATCCAGTTTGCCCTGAAATATGTCTTCTAGGAGGCCGCCCCCATGAACCGCCGCCAGTTCGTCACCGGCGCCGCCGCCTCCCCCGCCCTGCTGCGTGGCGCGGCCAAACGCCCTCCCAACATTGTCTGGATCATGGCCGACGATCTCGGCTTCGGCGACCTCGGCTGCTACGGCCAGAGCTACATTCGCACGCCGCACATCGACCGCCTCGCCGCCGAAGGCACTCTCTTCCGCACCGCCTACGCCGGTTGCACCGTCTGCGCCCCCTCGCGCAGCTCCCTGATGACCGGCCAACACACCGGCCACACTCCCATTCGTTCCAACCCCGGAGGAGTGCCCATTCTGCCCGGCGAAACCACCGTGGCCGAGCTTCTCCGGTCCGCCGGCTATGCCACCGGCCTCTTCGGCAAGTGGGGCCTCGGCGACATCGGCACTGAAGGCGTCCCCTGGGAACACGGCTTCGACGAGTTCTTCGGCACGCTCCACCAGGCCCACGCCCACTTCCAATACCCGCGCTTCCTCTATGACAACGCCAGGGAGTTCCCGCTGCCGGGTAACCAGGACCAGGGCCGCAAGACCTACGCCAACGATGTCATCGCCGGCCGCGCCGTCGACTTCATCCGCCGCAGGAAAGACAAGCCCTTCTTCCTGTACCACTCCCCCACCATGCCGCACTTCGAGCCCCACGTGCCCGAGGATTCGCTCGCCGAATACCGCGGCCGGTTCCCCACGGGCAAGCCCTGGTCCCAGCCCAACGGACGCCTCAAAGCCCAGCCCGACCTCCGTACCGCTTACGCCGGCATGGTCACCCGGGTCGACCGCTACGTCGGCCTCATCCTGGCCGAACTCGCCCAGCAGGGTCTCGACCGCGACACCATCGTCTTCTTCACCTCCGACAACGGCGCCACGCTGCCCGAACTCGGCGAAACGTTTTTCGGCAGCGCCGGCGATTGCCGTGGCGCCAAAGGCAACCTCTACGAGGGTGGAATCCGCACCCCCATGCTCGCCCGCTGGCCCGGCCGCGTCCCTGCCGGCGCAACCTCGGATTTCATCTGGTACTTCCCTGACTTCTTTCCCACCGCCGCCGAACTCGCCGGCGCCCGCCACCCGGCGAAACTCGACGGCATCTCCGTGGTGCCCACCCTCTTGGGCGGCAAACAGAAACCTCACGACATGCTCTATTGGGAACTCCCCCGTTACGACGGCAAGACCCGCGAGTTCCTCCCAGGCATCCCCATGCAGGCGATGCGCCGCGGCAACATGAAGGCCGTGCGGCCGAAACAGAACGGCCCCGTGGAACTCTACGACCTGGCTGCCGACCCCACCGAGTCCAATGACCTCGCCGGCCGCAAGCCTGAACTCGCCGCCCGCTTCGACCAGCTCCTGCGCGCCGCCCGCACGCCGCCCCGTCCGCAGAAGGAGCCGCCTCATCCCTGGTGGGAGGCGCGCTCCTAGCCGCCTCAGAACGGGAAGAGCGTCTTCAGCTCTTCCCGCCCCGGCTGCCGCCCGTACTCGCACACCTCGAACGCCTGCGCGTAGCGCACCTTCTTGCCCTGCTCTTCCCCATAGAACTTCACCAGCGCGTCGCGGAAACTCTCCGCGTTCCGCGCATACCGCCCGGCCAGCCCCTTCCGCACCTGCTCCCGCCGCCGCTGCTTCGCCGCTTCGTCGCCCGGATACAGCCCGGCATTGCCGTTCGCGCCCCCTTCGTGAATCTGCGACTCCATCACCAGCAGTGCGTCCAACGCAGGCTCCACCACATCGTCGATCGAAACCGCCACGTCCGCCGTGAACGGGTTCGGCTTCTTGAACCGGTCCGGCGTGTACAGAAACACCGGGTTCTTCTTCAGCGCCGGCGCGTCCAGCCCGAAAAACGGCACCGTCACCATGTAGGCCGAATCCTGCACCAGCATCGACGTGTACCTGTGGTCCGGATGATAATCGTTCGGCCGGTTGGTGATCACGATGTCGGCGTTCCACTGCCGGATCAGCCGCGTGAACGTCCGCCGGTTGTCCAGCGTCGGCAGAATCTCGCCGTCGTGAATATCCAGCACCTCAGTGCTCACGCCCAGCCGCCGGCCCACCTCCAGCACCTCGGCCTTCCTGCGCGCCGCCAGCGGACCGCCCGCCATCAGCCAGTGCCCGACGTCGCCGTTGGTCGCCGAGACCAGCTTCACATGGTGCCCGGCCCTTGCCCATTTAAGAGCCACCCCGGCGCCGAAATACTCCGCGTCATCCGGATGCGCCCCGAAAATGATGATCCGCAGCTTGCCGTCGTTGGGGACTTGCGCCTCCGCCCGCCCCGCGCCCGTCCCCAGCATCATCCCCACGCCGCCGGCCAGCGCCAGCGCCATGATCGCCAACCCAATGCGTCCCTTCATCGGAATGCCTCCATTTGGAATCGAAGCCGTCTCACTTGGAAACACTATCACTCCGGCGGCCCACATGCGTTACGCTGTCCAGAAGCCGACCCATGCCGCACACCACTGCAATCGCCCTCCTTCTCAGCTTCGCCACCGCCTGGCTCAGCGCCCAGCCCCCGGCGCCGCCGGCGCCGCCCCCGCCGAAGCCGCCCCCGATGATCCGCACCGTCCTCGACGCGGCCGGCCGCCCCTACTCCCTTCTCGACAACAACGAGGAACTCACCCTCCGCGTCACCGCCCTCCCGCCCGACGCCAAGCTCGACTTCATGGAAGCCGACGGCGCCCTCATCATCACCGCCGCCCGTGGTGCGCAGCTTCGCATCGCTTTCCCCCGCGAGTCGTTTGCCGGCGGCACGGCCGCCATCGGCGGCGCCCTCTCCACCCTCGGCCCCCGCCAGCAGCGCCTCCCGCAAGCCAGCGCCACGCAGGCCGTCCTCCATGGCCCCGCCGGACGCGTCACCCTGACGACGTCCACCCCGCGCTTACTCTCCATCGAGGACCGCTGGGAGCGCCGCGCCCGCACCTACTCCTTCACCGTCGAACTCGCCGGCGGCCCCGTCGAAGCCTCTCTCGCCTTCACCTCCACGCCCGACACCGCCCCCGCCAGCCTCCTCGTCCACCCCGATCAGCTCCGAGCCCGCTTCCACGGCTTCGGCGGGAACTACTGCTGGCCCGCCATGTCGTCCGTCACCCTGTACACCCTCGCCAACATCAAGTCCGCTTGGGCTCGCGTCGAAATGTCGCTTGAAGATTGGGAACCCCAAAACGACAACGACGACTCTTCCACCGTCAACTGGGAGGTCCTTAAGTCGCACGACCGCCCCAACTCGCGGCTCCGCAACCAGCTCCTCACCGCCCTGGAGATCCAGAAAAAGGGCATCCCCTATGTCGCCTCCATCTGGTGGCTTCCTGAATGGATCTACGCCAATCCCAATCAGCAGCCCCGCTCAGATCACCGCCGCCGCGTCGCCATCGACAAGTGGGACGAGCTGCTCGAGTCCATCGGCTCTTACCTGCTCTATGCCAAGCAACAGTACGGCGTTGAGCCCGACCTGTTTTCCTTCAACGAGGCCAACATCGGCGTCTACCTGTTCCTGGACCCCGAGGAGCACCGCCAGGCGCTCATCTCCATCGGCCGCCATCTCCGCAAGCTCGGGCTGAAAACCAAAATGCTGCTCGCCGACGCCACCGGCCCCGACGGCACCTATACCTACGCACTCCCCGCCGCCAGCGATCCGGAGGCGCTCGCCTTCTGCGGCGCAATCTCCTTCCATAGCTGGGGCGGCGCTTCGCCCGATATGTACAAAGCCTGGGGCGATCTCGCCGAGTGGACCGGACTCCCCCTGCTCGTCGCCGAAATGGGCGTCGACTCCGCCGCCTACCGCAGCCGCTCCTACGATTCCTACGCCTACGGCCTGCGCGAACTCCGCATGCAACAGGAGCTCATCATCCACGCCCGCCCCCAGTCCCTCCTCTTCTGGCAGTACACCGAAGACTACGCCCTCGCCAAGTCCACCCCAAACTCCGGCGGCTCGCCTCTCGTCGAACCCACACCGCGCTTCTGGCTCATGCAGCAGCTCGCCAACCTCACGCCCATGCAGTCGGATTCGCTCGTCACCGCCTCCAACCACCCGAACGTGCTCGTCACCGCCTTCAGATCCGGCCA
>JACRBC010000005.1 GCA_016213245.1 Candidatus Solibacter usitatus
CAATCCCCGACGGAGCTAACTTCCCAACTCGATGAGTGCGACCGTTTTTCTCGGTAACCTTCCGGTGTGGGTCACTGCCGACGACATCAAGGCGTGGCTTGTATCGGACAACCTGGTGGCCGATTCCGTGAAGGTCATCCGCAACCCGGAGACCCAGGAATCCAAAGGCTTTGCGTTCATTGAAGCGCCGAACGACGAAGAGATGAACCTGATCATCCGGCGCTTCGACCGGGCACCCCTGGAAGACCGCCTGTTACGTGCCAACCCCGCGCAACCGCCGCGTCCCAAGGGCGCCGTGCGGCCGATGCCGGCCGGCACGGCCGGCGCGACAGGGGCCGGCATGGGCGCTCCGCCGCCGATGGGCGAACGGAATCGCCGCGGCGGCAAGAAGCATCGCAAGACGGCCGGCGGGCCGCAAAGCGCTTTCGCCGAAGAGTTGGCCAAGGCTCTGTAACAAGCCGCCTGCAACCTTTCTTCCGCGGGCCTAATTCGAACTGCCGGAGGGCGTCCCAGCCGGGCTGGGACGCCATTTCCGTCTGTAGTGCCGGGTTTCCTTCCCGGCGGCAGGTGTTATACTCGATGCGCAACGGAGTGGGCGTGCTGAAGTCCGCTTCACCGTGAGTTTGGAATGGATTAGAGAGGTGTGACCAGTGAACGATCTGTTGCTGATCAGGGCTTTTTTTGTGCTCATCCTGACAGCCGCAGCATGGTTCCAACAGCCGTTTGGGCTGGCGCCGCCGATAGCCGCCGGAGTGGGAGTAGTTCTCGGCATCCTCATCGTTTTCTTCGAGGTGCGGCTGAAGCAGGTAAGCCTGAAGCGGTTGATTGGCGCTGCTGCAGGGTCAGTGTTGGGAATTCTAGGCGCGTTCTTGATTTCCCTGGTGATCGCCCGGGCGTTGCCCGGACCGCAGGGAACCGTATCATTCCTACAGTTGGCCATCCTGCTGTTCATGACCTACGGTGGCCTGATTGTGGGCGCCACCAAGGGGGACATGCTCAACCTTTCCGCCCTCGGCGGCCTGTTTGGGGGCGAGAAGGCCACCAAGCAGTCGTTCAAGATACTGGACACAAGCGTCATTATCGACGGGCGCATCGCCGACATTGCGGAAACCGGCTTCCTCGATGGGACTCTGGTGGTCCCGCAATTCGTGCTCCGGGAGCTTCAACTGGTTGCCGACTCGGCCGACTCGATGAAGCGCAACCGCGGCCGCCGAGGCCTCGACGTGCTTCAGCGCGTGCAGAAGATGGCCAACCTCAACGTCCAGTTGCTGGAAGATGATTTTCCGCAGATCAGGGAAGTGGACCTGAAGCTGATCGAACTGGCCAAGGCATACGACTGCAAGGTGGTCACCAACGACTTCAACCTGAACAAGGTGGCGCAGTTGCACGGAGTGGAGGTGCTCAACATCAACGAGCTGGCCAACGCGCTGAAACCGATCGTGCTGCCGGGCGAGATCATGCGCGTCTTCATCCTGAAGGAAGGCAAAGAGTACAACCAGGGCGTCGCCTACCTTGACGACGGCACCATGGTGGTGGTGGACAACGCCAAGAAGCTGATCTCGAAGACGATCGATATCGCCGTCACCAGCGTCCTGCAGACGCAGGCCGGCAAGATGATTTTCGGGCGCTTCGACGATCGGGTGCACCACGTTCACGACAAGCCGCCGGGCGTCGAACGGCCGCGGCAGGACTTGGCGCCTGACAAGGCGCCGGTACAGACGCAGCCGCCGCACTAAACGGCCGACGGGCCACAGGAATACACGACGGGAAGACGCATACGATGAAAGTCTCTGTCATTCTCCCAGCCGCCGGGCTGGGCACGCGCATGAAGGGCGCCGCCGATCCCCCTGGCGCCGGCAGGAAACAGTTCATGGAGCTGGAGGGCTCGCCGATCCTCCTGCACACGGTGAGGAAATTCGTCGCCTGCCCGCTGGTGGCCGAAGTAGTGGTTGCGGTGCGGGGCGAAGACCTGCCGCGAGTCCAGGAGGTCCTGGCGGGCGAGACGTTCTCCAAGGTGGTGCGATGCGTGGCGGGCGGCGAAACGCGCCAGCACTCGGTGGAAAACGCGCTGGCATCACTGGCGCCGGACGTGGACGTGGTCGCGGTCCATGACGCGGTCCGGCCGTTTGTCGATGCCGCTACCATCGTGCAGGTGATTGAACAGGCCGCCGCCACCGGAGCGGCCATCGTCGGGATCGTGCCCGTCGATACCGTGAAACAGGTCCAACGCCACGCGGTGCGGGGAACGCTGAACCGCGACCGCCTGGTGCTCGCCCAGACACCGCAGGTCTTCCGGGCGGACGTGCTGAGGCGGGCGTTTGAGAAGGCGCGCGAAGACGGTTTCACCGGCACGGACGAATCCAGCCTTGTGGAACGTTTAGAACAGGTCGAAGTAGTCGTGGTGCCGGGGAGCGACCGCAACATCAAGATCACCCGTCCGTCCGACCTGGAACTGGCGCGCCTGTTTCTGGCCGAAGAAAGCCAGAGGGCCGGGAGTTGATCGACATAAGGACAGGGCTGGGCTGGGACAACCACCGGATTGCGGTGGGCCGGCCGCTGGTTCTGGGCGGGATCGTCATCCCGTGCGAGTTCGGTCTGGACGGGCACTCCGACGCCGACGTGCTTGCCCACGCCGTTACCGACGCACTTCTCGGCGCCCTGGCCGAAGGCGATATCGGGATGCACTTTCCCGACACCGACCCCCGTTGGAAGGGCGGCGATTCGATGGTGTTTCTGCGCCACGCCGTGTCTCTCGTGCGCGAACGGGGCTACCAGATCAGCAACGTGGACTCTACCGTGATCCTCCAGCGCCCGAAGCTGAAGGACTACCGGCAGGCGATCCGCGAGAGCCTCGCCGGGGCCCTGGGCATTGAACTGGACCGCGTGTCGGTGAAGTTCAAGACCGCGGAACAGGTCGGGCCGGTCGGCGAAGGCAAGTCGGGGGAAGCCCAGGCCGCCGTCCTGTTGATGCGCGCGCCGCAACAGGGCTAGCATCAAGGGCGAGGAGGCTTGCCGTGCGGCTGCTCTGCCTGATGCCGGTGTCATGTTGGGTCGCCGGAGGGCAGAGCCAGGAGATGGGGGTGGTGACGGCCCCTGGAGTGATCTCCCGCCACCACGGAGTGGTCTCGCCCAGCACGGGGAATTCACAGTCCGCCGGACGTTCAGCGCTCCGGCCAGGCGGCAACTGAACAACATGCAGGACCTCTTCAGCCGGACGGTGATGGATGCGGACCAGCGCGTGCAGTACGGTGCGGATCCCAACCAGTTCGGCGAGTTGCGTCTGCCGCGGTCACAGGGGCCCTTTCCCGCGGTGATGGTGATCCATGGAGGTTTCTGGCGGGCAGCCACGGACCTGCGCCATATGGGGCACTTGTGTGTTGCGCTGACGGTGGATGGAATCGCCACCTTCAACGTGGAATACCGCCGCCTGGGCAACGCCGGCGGCGGCTGGCCGGGCACATTGGACGATATCCGGGCCGCGGCGGCATTCCTGGGCGCCAGGGCGGCGCGCTACAACATCGACCCCAAAAGGATTGTGGCGGCCGGCCATTCGGCCGGCGGTCAACTCGCTTTGTGGCTGGCCGCAGAAAAGGCACTGCCTCTGCGCGGGGTGGTCTCGCTGGCCGGCATCGCGGACCTGCGAAGGGCCCACGAACTCAACCTGGGTGGAGGCGCCGTGGCGGAGTTGTTGGGTGGAGGGCCGGACAAGGCCGCCTCGCGCTTCAAGCTGGCATCTCCCCTGGAGCGGTTGCCGTTGAAGATCCCCGTGCGGCTTGTGCACGGCATCAACGACAGCGTGGTGCCGCTGGAGATCGCTAAACGCTTCGAGGCCGCAGCGCGGGCCGCCAGGGACGACGCCCGCCTGACGCCCCTGCCCGGCACCGGCCATTTCGAGCTGATCGATCCGCTCGCGGCGCAGTTCCGTATGGTGAACGCCGCCATCCGCGGACTATTGTTGTAGCGCCATTTTTTCCAACCGCGCAATCGTCTCCAGGATCTCCTCGCCGGTTGTCCGCGGGTTGATCGGACACAGGCGGAGGGCCGTGCGCCCCGACACGATGGTGGACGTCAGCAGGGCGTAGCCGTCGGCCATCATCCCGTCCACCAGACGCTTTTGCAACGCGTCGTCCCCCTTCCTGCGGAAGGTGACCACGGCCATCTGCGCCGGCGTGAGAATCTCCCATTCGGGATTGCACCGCAGGCGCGCTTCAGCCAGTTCAGCAAGCTGGAAGCCGCGTTCGATCGCCGATCGAAAGGCCGCCGCGCCGAAGTGTTGAAGGCTCATCCACAGCTTCAGGGCGCGAAATGGGCGGGTGAGTTCCAGGCCGCGGTCGCAGAAGTTGATCTCGGCGTTCAGCCGGTAGACGTCGTTCATGTAGGCCGGGATGATGCGGAACACCTCGCTGAGCCAGCGCTCTTCCCGCACCAGGACACAGCCGAGGCCAAACGGTTGGAAGAGCCACTTGTGCGGATCGAGGGCCATGGAATCGCACTCCTCCAACCCGCGCAGCGCCTGCTTGCCGCGGGGGGCGATGGCCGCGGCTCCGCCGAAGGCGGCGTCGGCGTGGAGCCACAGGCCGCGCGCCCGGCAGATTCCGGCGAGTGTTGGGAGGTCGTCCACAGCGCCCGTGCTGGTGGCGCCGGCGTTGGCTATCACGCAGAAGGGGGAGGTGTCCGCACCGAGGGCGGAGTGCAGGGCGGCAACGTCGAGGCGGCCGAGGGAATCCGAAGGAAGCCTGCGGAGTTGATCGTCCCGGAATCCGAGGACGCGGAGCGCACGCTCGCTGGCGGAGTGCGTCTGATCGGAGAAATAGACGGCTGCGTCCGGATGGCGGCCCAGCGGGTGGATCTGGCGGGCGACCACGAGAGCGGTGAGATTGGCATGGGAGCCGCCGCTGACCATTACGCCCCCCGCCCCGGCGGGCAGACCGATCTCAGAGGCCAGCCAGCGCAGCAGCGAGCGCTCCACCACCGTGGCGGCGCCGCCGCCCATCCAAGTTCCGGCGAAAACGTTGAAGCCGGCGGCCAGCATCTCGGCGATCGCGCCGGTTGGATTGGAAGGCCCCGGCACGAAGCCGAAAAACCGCGGGTGGTTCACGTGCATCGTGTTGGGCAGCAGGCGCGAGGTGGTGTCGTGGAGGACCTCCTCGAAAGGCCGGCCCTCTTCCGGCGGAGCTTGCCCGAATGCCGCCTCCAGTTCTTCGATGGGCGCGACATCCCGGATCGGCTGATCGCGCATGCGGGCCCAATGCTCCGCCAGCGCGTCCACGGCCGCGTATCCGTGCCTCCGGAGTTCTTCAGGGGTCCAGTCGAGCATTAGTGCCGCGCTTCAACCGGCGGCTTTTTGCCCGCCGGGATCAGGGATTCATACTTCTTACCCGCCATGTTCCGCTCATACTCCGCCCGAGCCTGCCGCACCAGCGAAGGGTCGGCGAAGAGATCCATCGCGGTCAGCGCCAGCGTCTTGGCGGCGACGATCATGCCCTTGCGGCCGATCTCGGTCCCCACGCATGCCGTCGACTGCCACGAGTGCAGCGGCACGCCCGGCGGGAGCGTGGCGGCCAGCAGATGGCCGGTCGGAACCACCCAACTCACGTCGCCCACGTCGGTCGAGACGGAAGCGAGTTGCGTGCGCGGGGGAAGGATCTTCGATGCCACGTCGAGGGGCGGTAGCGAGGGCGAATCAACGGTCTTCCTGATCTTCTCTGCAAACTCGGCCTCCTCCGGCGTGTATGTGACGCCACCCGTGATCCGCAGGTTCTTGTCGATGAGGTCGCGCAAAATCGAATTGCGCATCATGTTGGCGTAGGCCGATCCGGTCTCGATCTCCACGGTGGTTCCCGTGGCCAGCGCCCCTGCCTGCGCGCAGTTCATCACCCGCTCCCAGATGGAGGCCAGCGTCTTCTGGTCGGGATGGCGGGCGATCATCTCCAATTCGGCGACATCCGGGACGATGTTGGCCGCGGCGCCGCCCTTGGTGATGATGTAGTGCATGCGCATCTCCTGCGGCACGTGCTCGCGCATCAGGTTGACGGCGTGCGCCATGATTTCCACCGCGTCCAGCGCGGAGCGCCCCGCTTCCGGGGCGCCCGCCGCATGAGCCGCTTTTCCGCGGAAGCGCACGTAGGCCTTGATGTTGGCCAGCCACGAGTTGTCGTCAGCGTAATTGGCGTCCCATGGATGCCAGGCCAGCACGGCGGAGGCGTCCTTGAAGGCGCCGGCGCGGATCATATAGACCTTCCCCGCTCCGCCCTCCTCGTACGGCGTTCCGTAGTAGCGAATGGTCCCGCCCAGCCTGGCCGTCTCCAGTTGGTCCTTGACCGCAACCGCGGCCAGCGCCGAGGCCGTCCCGAAGAGATTGTGGCCGCAGCCGTGGCCGGGCGCCCCCTCCACCCGCGGCTTGCGCTCCGGAACAGCGTCCTGCGAGAGTCCCGGCAGAGCGTCGTATTCGCCGATGATGCCGATCACCGGCTGGCCGGAACCCCACTCGGCAGTGAACGCCGCCGGAATGCCGGCCACGTTCTCCGTGATGCGGAAGCCGGCGGCGCGCAGCTCATCCTTCAGCGCCGCCGCGCTCGCGGGCGTGTTCCAGCCCGTCTCGGGGTTCTCCCAGATCTGGCGCGAGAGTTGCTTGAAGCGCGGCGATCGCGCCTCAACTCCGGAAAGCACGCGCTGCGGTCCGGCCGTCTGCGCGTTCGCCCCGATCGCAATCAGTAACATTCCCAGGACGGGCATGCTTTTGGACATAATCTAAGTCTCGCCCGAAGCAGCCCGTTTGCGCTATGCCCAGATACGCCGCCAGCGACATCAGCAGCCACTCCCTCCACACGCCGGCGGCCGATGTGGATTGCGACGGGCCGATTGCGCTCCGCTCGAAGCCGGCTGTCGGCGATAGGCGCGCCCGCTTGCGCCGCCGCTCCGGATCGCCGATGCTCTCGATAGGAGCCGTGACCAGAGAGTGAACACCGTGAAGTGCGAAATCCGCGGAAATGCCCCCGCGCCCGGCATCGAGTCCGCCAGCGACACCAGCGCGGTGAGACGATGACACTCTCCGAGCATGCTCACGAGACGCTTCGCCGGCTGACCGAACGCGTGAACCTGCAGATCGACCTGGCGCTCCGGGACTGTGGCGAGGACGCCGTGCACGACCTGCGCGTCTCCATCCGCCGGCTGTCGCAGGCCCTCCGTATCTTTGCGGAGCTGATGCCGCCCAAAGAGGCCCGGAACATGCGCCGCCGGTTGAAGCCCGCGCTGGACGCCGCCGCCGTGGCGCGAGACCTCGACGTCGGGGCCGAACTGCAATTGCGCGAGGGGCTGCCCGCCGCTCACGCTCTGATGGCACGGATGAGGTCCGATCGCGACAGGGCGGTGCTGGCGCTCATCGGACGCCTCTATCTGCTGCGGTCTGAGGGCGCGCCGTCGAACTGGTTTGAAGCGTACGACTCCCTGCGGCCCGTCGAGGACGACGCAGCATCAACCGCCCGCGCCTGGCTGCCTCCGCTGGCCGACGAGTTCTTCGCCGCCGGACGGAAGACCATGCTCAAGGCGTCTTCGCCGCAACGGCTGCACGCCTTCCGCCTCGCCGCCAAGCGTTTTCGTTACACGCTTGAACTGTTCGCCCCCTTCTATGGCCCCGTGTTCCGCGAACGCCTTTCGCAGGTGAGAGAGATCCAGGCATTGCTCGGCAAGCGGCAGGACTGCGCCGTCGCCGCCGCGCGTCTCCGTCCCTTGGCCGAAAACGACGAAGCTGCGCGCGGTTGCCTGATCAACGTCGAGGCCCGTGGCGCCAAGCTCGAGGTGGACTTCCGCACTTTCTGGTACCAGGCATTCGACGCCGCCGGCCAAGCCCTGCGCTGGCGGCGCTACCTGGCCCGAAAAGCGCCGGCAGACAGGAGCACGACATGAGCGAAGCGACGCCGCTGAAATTCATGGAGGTGGTCAACGGCCTCCAGAAGAGCGCCGTGGCGCGGACCGCCATCGAACTGGATATCTTCTCGTTGATCGCCAGGGGACACGATACCGTGGCCGGAGTGGCGCGTGAAACGGAGTGCGCCGAGAAGGGTATCCGCGTCCTGCTCGATGCGCTGACCGTGCTGGACCTCATCGCCAAGCACGATGACCACTACCGGCTGACGCGGGACTCGGAGACCTTTCTGGACCGGCAGTCCCCGCAATACATGGGCGACTGCGTCGAGTTCCTCCACTCCCCCTTCATGCAGCAGGCTTTCCTCCGCTTCACCGATGCCGTGCGCCGCGGCGGCACCGCCGCCGGCAGCGAGGGCACCGTGGCGCCCGATCATCCCGTCTGGGTGGACTACGCGCGCGCCATGATGCCGCTGGCCCTGCCGCAGGCCGAAACCGCCGCCGCCTTCGCCGGCGCCCCGGCGCGCGTGCTCGACATCGCCGCCGGCCATGGCATGTTCGGCGTGAAGGTGCTGGAAAGGTGCCCGGCCGCCCGTTGCACCGCCGTGGACTGGCCCAACGTGCTCGACTACGCCAGGCAGAATGCCACGCGCGCCGGCGTGGAATCGCGTTGGACCGGCGTCCCCGGCAGCGTCTTCGACGCGGACTTCGGCGCCGGCTACGATTGCGTTCTGCTGGCCAACATCCTTCACCACTTCACCCGCGAGGATTGCGCCGCCATCCTCCGGCGCATGCACGCCGCCATGAACGCCGGCGGCCGTCTGCTGATCGTGGAAATGGCGCCCAACGACGACCGCGTCACCCCCTCCGCCGCCGCCTGGTTCGCCACCATGATGCTGGCCACCACGCCGTCCGGCGACGCCTACACCAAGGCCGAATACGCCGCCATGCTGCGGGACGCCGGCTTCGGCCCGCCCGAGGCGCACCCCGTGCCAGGCTCAGCGCGAACCGTGCTCGTGGCGCTAAAATAGCTCCCCAGACGGAGTGGCTTGATTCTGCTGGAAAGGACTTGGTGATGTCGAACAAGTGGATTGCGCCGGTAGTGTTGCTGTCGCTCGCCGCCTGCGGGCCTCGTGTGGAAAAACGGAGCACTGCGGAACTGGAGAAGATTCTCAAGACCGCCGTGGAACAAAAACTCGTGCCCGGAGTCGTGGCGGCGGTCGCCATCCGTGAGGGTGTCGTCTGGGAAGCCGCGGAGGGATTCAGCAAGGACGCCATCTTTGCCATCGCATCCATGACCAAGCCGGTGACCTCCGTGGCGGTGATGCAGTTGGTCGAACAGGGCAAGGTGAAGCTGGACGAACCCGCGTCCACCTATGTGCCCGAACTCGGCAAAGTGCAAGTGTTGGACAACGGCAAGCTCAGACCGCCGAAGAGCGCGGTGACCGTGCGGCAACTGCTCACCCACACTTCAGGCTTCGCCTACGAGTTCATGAACGCGCCCCTCATGGAGTTCGTCAAGAAGGGCGGTGCGCCCAGCCTGATGGCCGGCGGCGACGCGTTTCTCAAGCAGCCCCTCATGTTCGACCCCGGCACGGCGTGGGAGTACGGCATCTCCATCGACTGGTTGGGCAGGCTCGTGGAGCGCGTCAGCGGGCAGGACCTGGAGCAGTACTTCCGGCGCAACATCTTCGAGCCGCTGGGAATGGAGGACTCCTTCTTCAACGTGCCCGAGGCCAAACAGCCGCGCAGGGCCGCCGCCTCCCAGCGCATGAAAGACGGCAGCCTGGTCCCGCAAACCAGGCAGCCGGCCAAGCGTGACGGTTTCTTCAGCGGCGGAGGCGGTTTGTCCTCCACCGCGGCCGACTACATGAAGTTTGCGCGGGCGCTGATGGCCGGCGGCCAGCTCGGCCAAGAGCGGATCCTGACAGCCGGATCGGTGGCGATGATGGGGCAAAATCAAATTGCCGGTCTGACGATCAAGCCCTTCACCAGCCTCCTGCCGCAACTCGCCACCGACGGCGCCGCTCTGCCCGGCGGGCTCGACAAGTTCGGCTTGGGCTTCGCCCTGAACTCGCAGAAGGCCGGCGGCCGCGGCGTGAACACCATGGCCTGGGCCGGCATCTTCAACACGTTCTTCTGGATCGATACCGAAAACCAGATCTGCGCCGTGCTCATGTCCCAGATGTCACCCGGCCTCGACGACGGCCCGCGCAGGCTGCTCGAAGACTTCGATCGCGCTGTCTACACGTGGCGGGGGCAAGGCGTGAAATAATAGCCTGCCATGTGGCAGCAGCAATACACACCGCTCGGCGGCAGCCTCGCGCTCTCGGCGCTCGCCGCCGCCCTTCCTCTCTTCACGCTGCTCTACTTGCTGGGCGTGAAGCGCAAAGCCTCCTGGGTGGCGGCACTCGCCGGACTGGGGGCGGCCGTGCTGGTCGCCCTGCTCGTCTACCGGACGCCCGCGGCCATCACCCTCGGTGCGCTCACTTACGGCGCGGCCTTCGGCCTCTTCCCCATCTGCTGGATCATCTTCTGGGCCATCTTCCTCTACCGTCTGAGTGTCGAGACCGGCCAGTTTGAAATCATCAAGGACTCCATCGGCGGCCTCACCCCGGACCGCCGCCTGCAGGCGCTTCTCATCGCCTTCGCCTTCGGCGCTTTCGTCGAGGGCGCCGCCGGCTTCGGCGCTCCCGTTGCCGTCGCCGCCGCCATGCTCACCGGCTTGGGCTTCTCCCCGTTTTACGCCGCCGGTATCTGCCTGCTGGCCAACACCGCGCCGGTCGCCTTCGGCTCCATCGGCATCCCCGTCATTACCCTGGCCGGCATCACCGGTTTGCCCGTCGATCAGCTCAGCGCCGCCGTCGGCCGCATCTGCGCGCCGGTCTCGGTGTGGATCCCCTGCTATCTCATCCTCGTGATGGGCGGCTGGAAGGCGCTCAAAGGCGTGTTCGCGGCGGCGCTGATGGTAGGGGTGGCATTCGCCGGCGCCCAGTTCTACGCCTCCAACTACCTGGGCCCCGAACTCACCGACATCCTCGGCTCGCTGGCCGCCATCGCCATGGCCCTGCTGTTCGCCTACGTCTTTAAGCCTGCCGATCACTTCGTCTTCGACGGCGCCGCCGCGGAGGCCCAACTCTCCCCCAGACACGGCTTTCGCGCCGTGGCCAAGGCCTGGTCGCCGTACGCCCTGCTGGTGGTCTGCGTCCTGCTCTGGGGGCGCGCCGAGGTCAAGGCGTTCCTGAACACCTTCACGATCCCCGTGGAATGGCCGGGATTGCACAACCAGGTTCTCCAGGCGCCGCCCGTCACTCTCAAGGCCGCCCCGTACGCGGCCCGCTATGCCTTCAACTGGCTTTCCGCCGCTGGCACCGCCTGCCTGCTGGCGTGTTTCCTCACGGCGCTGGTGCTCAGGGTCCCGTTGCAGACTCTACGCCTCGTCTTCCGGACCACCTGTAGCCAACTGGCCAAGCCCACCCTGACCGTGGCCTCGGTACTCGCTCTGGCCTTTCTGATGAACTACTCCGGCGCCACCGCCACGCTTGGCCTCGCCTTTGCCGCCACCGGCGCCGCCTTCCCGTTCTTTAGTGCGCTGCTCGGCTGGCTGGGCGTCTTCCTCACCGGCAGCGACACCAGCGCTAATGCGCTCTTCGGCAACCTCCAGGTGGTCACCTCCAACAAGCTGGGTCTGAACCCCATCCTCATGGCCGCCTCGAACTCCAGCGGCGGCGTCATGGGCAAGATGATCAGCCTCCAGAGCATTGCCGTGGCGGCGGCGGCCACCGACATGTCACAGGAAGACGAGTCGCGCCTCTTCCGTTTCACGCTCCGCCACAGCGTGCTGCTGGCTTCCGTAATCGGCCTGGTGGTGCTTTTCTACGCCTACGTCAGGCCGGATTGGGCGCCCGGCGCCTGAGCCCGGTCAGTCGAGGTTGAGCACGGACTTCAGCGTGCCCCGCTCCTTCTGGATCTTCTCCTGGAGCATCATGATGGCATAGATCAGTTGCTCCGGACGCGGCGGGCAACCCGGCACGTACACGTCCACCGGGATCACCTGGTTCACCGGTATCAGCGCGTAGTTGCTGAACACGCCCGTCGACGTCGCGCATGCGCCCATCGAGATCACCCAGCGCGGCTCGGGCATCTGCTGGTAGAGCTGCCGGATCACCGGCGCCATCTTGTTCGACACGCGCCCGGCGATGATCATCATGTCCGCCTGCCGCGGGCTTCCTCGAAACACCTCGGCGCCGAAACGGGCGATGTCGAACCGCGAGGCGCTCATCGCCATCATCTCGATGGCGCAGCAGGCCAGGCCAAACGTCATCGGCCAGAGGGAGTTCTTGCGGCCCCAGTTCAACACGCTGTCCACCGTGGTGAGCAGGATCCCGTCCGCCGGTCCCGGCAGCGACTCGTCGTCGATCCTGGTGAAAAGGTCTGCCGGCGGCTCGCCAAGCTGGATCTGGTTCTCGCGGATCTTGTTCTCCATGGCCACTTTCCAGATTACCCCATGGCGCGCCGGATCGGCCGGATAGAATGAATGGAGTCCATGCCCTCCCCCCCCTTCTCCCAATTGCTCCCCGGCCTCTGCCGGGAATTCGGAATCGACGCGGAGTATTGGGACATCTGGGGACGTCACCACCTCACCGAAGAGCCCACGCTCCTCGCCATCCTCTCTTCGCTTGGCCTCGATACGGAGTCGCCCGAAAGGCTCGCCGCCTCCGCCGCGGAGCGCCGCCGCCGCCAGGAGTCGAGCCCCCTCGATGCAGTCGCCGTGCTCAGCATCGCCGGCGATCCACCGGCCGTGCCCCTGCGCGCCTCGCCCGGCACCCAACTCGCCGCGGCCATCTACTGGGAAAGCGGCGAGGCCGAACGTTGGGACCTCGCCGTCGGACCCGGACAGACTACCCTCTCTCTGCCCGAACCTCTCCACTTGGGCTACCACGACCTGGAAGTCGTCCTCCGCCCCCCGGGCGGCGGCCCTGAAACGCGCGCCTGCCAGCGCCTCATCGTCGCCCCCGAAAAAGCCTGGCTGCCTGATTCCCTGCGAGAGGGCGGACTGGCCGCCGGACTGGCCGTCAGCCTCTATGGGCTGAGGTCGGACCGCAATTGGGGCGCCGGCGATTTCACCGACCTGGCCGAACTGGCCCGCTGGGTATCCACCTCCCTCGGCGCCGGCTTCGTCGCCCTGAATCCTCTGCACGCCCTCCACAATCGCCAGCCCTACAACACCAGCCCCTACCTGCCCCTGTCGAGCTACTACCGGAACTTCCTCTATCTTGACGTCGAAGCCATCGACGACTTTGACCTCTGTCCCACCGCCGTCCGCCTCGTCGCCGGTCCGCGTTTCCAGGCCGAAATCGCCGCTCTGCGTGCCTCGGAGTTTGTCGAATACGAACGCGTCGCCAGGCTCAAGCGCGCCGTCCTCCGTCTGCTCTTCCGGCGGTTTCTGCGGGAAGAGTGGTGCGCCGACACCGCCCCTGCGCGGGCCTTCAGAAAATGGATCGCCGAAGAAGGCGATCTCCTGGACCGCTTCGCCATCTACTCCGCCCTCGACGAGCGCTTGCACGCCGAAAACCGCAGCCTCTGGATCTGGCCCGACTGGCCCCCGGAATACCGCGATCCCGAATCGGACGCCGTGAAGGAGTTCGCCTCACGCTATTGGCGCCGCGTGCTCTTCCACAAGTACGTGCAGTGGCAGATCCACCGCCAACTCGAGCTCGTCCAGTCCCACGCCCTCGCCTTGGGTATGCCCATCGGCCTCTACCACGACCTTGCGCTGGCCGCCGACAAGTGCGGCAGCGACCTCTGGGCCTACAGGCCCTTCTTCGTCGAGGGCTGCCGCGTCGGCTCGCCCCCCGACGATTTCGCGCCCGACGGACAGGACTGGGCCTTCCCTCCACCCAACTCCGGCATCCACCGCGAGAACGGCTACCGGCTCTTCGCCGAGAGCATTCGCAAGAATGCCCGCCACGGCGGCGCTCTGCGAATCGACCACGTGATGCGCTTCTTCCGTCTCTTCTGGATCCCCGACGGCCTCACCGCCGCTCACGGCACCTATGTCAACGAGCCGTGGCGCGACCTCCTTCGCATCCTCGCCCTGGAAAGCGTCCGCGGCCGCTTCCTCGTTGTCGGCGAAGACCTCGGCACCGTGCCCCCGCCCCTCCGCGAAGCCATGGAGAGATTCGGCATGTTGCGCTACAAGCTCTTCTACTTCGAGAAGGGCAGCGGCGGCCTGCCTCTGCCCTGCTCCGAGTACCCGCGCAACGTGCTCGTCTCATCCACTACCCACGACCTGCCCACGCTGGCCGGCTTCTGGGCCGGACGCGATATCGAGGCGCGCCGCGCCGCCGGCATCCTGAACGGCGCCGCTCTCTACGAACGCCAGAAGGCCGAACGCCTCGACGAGAAACGCCGCATGGTCGAAGCCCTCATTCGCGATGGCCTCCTGCCGGCCGATTTCCCGATGGAGGCCGCCGGCTGGACCGAACTGACCGGCGAGTTGCACAACGCCGTCATCGGCTACCTCGTGAATACGCCCGCCATGCTGATGCTGCTCAACCAGGAAGACCTCACCAAGGAACCCGACCAGCAGAACATGCCCGGCACCACCTGGCAGTACCCGAATTGGCGCCGCAAGACGCGCTTCAGCGTCGACGAGTTGCAGCACTCCGCCGAGACCTCCGGTTTCGCCCTCATGTTCCGCGTCTGGCTGGAGCGCAGCGGCCGCCTCAGCGCGGCGGCGTTGGGATCCGGTCGAACGTGATGTCCGCGATGCCGTAGCGCCGCCAGTCCTTGTAGTCGAAGTGCCACCACTCGTACTCGTACACCATGAACCCCTCCGCCTCCATCGCTGACCGCAGCATCTCCCTCAGCCTGCGCTGCTCTGCCGTGCCCCCCGCGTAGTCCGGATACGAGCGCTCCGTCATCTCGTCGTACCCGCTGGGCATCTCCACCGTCTTGCCGCTCTTCAGCTCATACAGCGTCACGTCCGCCGCGCATCCGCGGTTGTGCCGCGAACCCTTGGACGGGTCGGCCACGAACACCCGCTTCTCCGGCGGCGTCATCTCCCAGAAGATCTTCGTCACCGCCCACGGGCGATAGCCATCGTGCACCACAATCCCGTACCCTTCGGCCTGCAATCTCTTGTGCGCCCGCACCAGAGCCTCCGCCGCCGGCCGTTGCAGAAACGCCCGCGCTTCGCTGTACACGGGCCTCCCCAGAAAGTTGTTCCTGCCCGCGTAGCGGATGTCCAGACGGACGGAGGAATCCAAGCGGCTCAACTCCACCAGATCGGCGGGCAGAAAATCCCTGCTCTCAACCGGCGGTTGGAGCAGCAAACACAGAAGCGGCAGCAGCGGGGCCATTTGCAGAGTTTACCCCAACTACCACAAGGCGGCCCCGGCGAAGTAAGCAGTCCGCGAAAGCGCTTTCCACCAGGCTCGAAGATCCGATAGTCTGGTTCTTTCACTCTGTCACCATGTCCGTCTGGCCGAATCCTGAACCGCTCTTCGATCCGCTCCCGCCGCCTCCCTCTCTGGCCAGGCGGAGAGCCTGGCACTGGCTCGTTGCCCTCGCCCTCCTCGCCGCCGCCGGGTCCATCGCCTGGAGCGCCAGGCAGTCCCAACTCGCCGCCCGGCAGAAAGCCCAGGCGCACGCTACCCGCGCTGTTCGAATTGAACGCGGCACCCTGGAGATCCGCATGCGGCTGAACGGCCAGACCTCGGCGCGATCCTACTCCGATATCGCCGTCCCCAAGCTCAGAATGCCGGAACCCGATCGGCCACTCACCCTTCTGACACTCGCCGCCTCCGGCTCCATCGTGCGGAAAGGCGACCTCGTGGCCGAGTTCGATCCACAGTCGGCCAAGGACCACTACGACGATACTGTCGATGGCCTCAACAACCAGGAAAACCAGCTCGCAAAACGCCAGTCCATCGCCGCCCTCGACATCATCGCCCTGCTGCAGAAGATGGAAAAGGCCCGCGCCAGGATGGACAAAGCGAAACTGGATCTCCAGACCATCCCGGTCCGCTCCGGCATCCGGCAGGAGTTGCTGAAACTGGCCGCCTCGCAAGCCGAGGTCGAATACCTGGCCATGGCAGAGGATCTCCCTCAGGTGCTCGAATCGGAAGAGGCAGCCATGCGCATGGCCGAGATTGGAGTGGAATTGGAGCGCTTGCACGTCCAGCGCCACAAGCAGGACCTCGAGCGCCTCACCGTCCGTTCCCCCACCGACGGCATGGTCGTCCTGAAAACCCTCCACCGCCACGGCGTCTCCGAGCAGTCCACCTACCAGGCCGGCGACCGCGTTTACCCCGGTTCCCTCATGATGCGCGTCGTCGACCGCCGCAACATGCAAGTCGAAGGCGCGGTCAATCAGGCCGAAAGCGGCCGCTTCAGATTGGGCCAGGAAGCCACGGTCCGCCTGGATGGCTACCCCGAGGCGGTGTACAAGGCCCGCGTCCACTCCATCGGGGCCATGGCGGCGCCTCCGGGGCGCCAGCAGTTCTATATCCGCAGTATTCCCATCCGTCTCGAGATCCTCAATCCCGACGAGCGGCTGCTGCCCGACCTTTCCGCGTCGGCCGACGTGCTGGTGGAGCGGCACGACGACGTCCTGCTCGCCCCCGCCGAAGCGGTCAGGGATGAGAACGGCCAGAGCTTCGTCTACGTCCAAAAAGGCGAAACCGTCGAGAAGCGCCACGTGTCGCGCGGCCGCGTCCACGGTGCCCAGGCCGAGATATTGGAGGGAGTCGAAGCCGGAGAAATCGTCGTCATCGACTGACCCCCTGTGCCCGCCCAAGTAGCGCCCCTCACCCCAATTGGCTTAGACTGGCATCGGATGGCCGGCAAACTCCAGGGGATCTTCACCCCCACTCTTGTGCCGCTCGACGCTCGCGGCGAGATCAACGAGCCCGAACTCCGCCGCTTCCTCGCCTGGCTCATCCAGAAGGGCGTTCACGGCCTCTATCCCAACGGCTCCACCGGCGAGTTTACCCGGCTCAGCCTCGAGGAACGCCGCCGCATCGTCAAGATCTCCTGCGAAGTCGCCCACGGCAAGGTCCCCGTGCTGGCCGGCGCCGCCGAGGCCAACGTCCGCGATACGCTGGCCGCCTGCGAAGCCTACGCCGGCTACGGCGCCGTCGCTGTCGCCATCGTCTCCCCCTTCTACTACCGCCTCAGCCCCGATTCCGTCTACGCCTACTTCGCCGAGATTGCCAAACACTCCCCCATCGACGTCACGCTGTACAACATCCCCATGTTCGCCAGCCCCATCGATGTGCGGACCATCCAGAGGCTGGCCGCCGATTGCCCGCGCATCATCGGCATCAAGGATTCCACCGGCGATCTCGCCTTCATGATGCGCATGATCGCCGCTGTCCGCCCCATCCGCCCGGACTTTACCTTCCTGACTGGCTGGGACGTCGTCCTTACCCCCATGATGCTGGCCGGCTGCGATGGCGGCACCAACGCCAGCAGCAACGTCGTCCCCGAACTGATGCGCCAGGTCTACGATCTCACCAGGGCGGGGCACTACCAGCAGGCAATGAAACTCCATACCCGCATCCTGGAGCTCTTCGACGCCATGCTGTTGCCCTTCGAGTTCCCGGACGGCTTCCGCTGCGGCGCAGCCATGCGCGGCTTCGACTTCGGCCGCGGCCGCCAGCCCATGACCGCCGCCCAGCAAGCCGATCGCGCCGCCCTGGAAAAAGTCTTGCGCTGCATTCTCGCCGATAGCGGTGTCGTTGACCCGCCCGAGTCCGGTTGCGCTCCCCGCGGCGCGTCGATGAACCAGGACAAGATCGCGCAACTCGCCCTGGAAATCGTCGAAGACCTCGAGCAGCGAGGTGTCATCTGCACGAAGCGCTAGGGCTCGTCGAAGTCGGCGGCTGGTCCCCGGCCATGGTCATCCTCGACGCCATGGAGAAAGGCGGCCTCGTCCGTCTCCTCCAGACCGAACTCAACGACCAGCCCGGCGTCTGCCTCAAGCTGGCCGGTTCGCTCGGCGACCTGCGGTCGGCTTTGGATGCCGCCGCTCACATCGCCCGGCAAATGCAGGTGGCCGTCATCTGCGATGTCATCGCCGCCCCCGCTGAAGGCTCCGAACACGCCTGGTCGGCCGCGCCGGATTTCAACCCGTTGATGGAACAGGCCACCGTCAAGGCGCCCCGTCAACCCAAAGCGAAGAGAGAGAGGAATATGTCGGAACAGGCAGGATTCGCTGTCGGCCTCATCGAGACCCAGGGCTTTACCGCCGTTTTCGAGGCCATCGACACGGCCCTGAAAACAGCCTCGGTGGAAGTGCTCGCCCGTGAAAAACTCGGCGGCGGATTCATCACCGTCGTCATCAAGGGTGACGTAGCCGCCGTCCGCGCCGCCGTCGACGCCGGCCGCGCCAAGGTGGAGGGCCTCGGCAAGCTCATCGCCGCCCACGTCATCCCCAGTCCGTCCGAGGGCGTTCTCTCCCTCCTGCCCAAGTAACCGGAAAAAAATGCGGGCCCGGCACACTGGCCGGACCCGCTGCGTGGGCAAAAACTCTCCCCTACCGGACCGGCGGACCCATGCGCCGCCCTCCCATGCGGTCCATCCGCGCCGCCCCCTCGCCCGCCGCCGGCGCAATCAGCCCCAGCGCCGCTGCCTGCCGCGCCGCCGGCAGCAGCGCCTGCGCATCCTGCAGCGCCCTTAATCTCGCCTGCTGTTCCGGCGTCAGAATCGCCAGCGCTCCCGCCCCGCGATCCTTGTGCGCGCCGCGCAGCGACTCGGCCAGCTTGCGCTGCTCTACCATCAACTGGCCCACCTGCCCTGCATCCGGATTGGCCGATCTCATCGCCTCGGCCAGCGCCCGCCGGTTGTCGCGTATTTTCTCCGCCTGCGGGCGCAGCGACTGCATCTGCTCCTTCCGCAGCCCCCGCAATCGCTCAACCTGCTGGTCTGTGAGCCCCAGGCTCTGCTTCAGCGCGTCCAAACCGGCCCCTCCCCCCATCGCTCCTGCCATCCGGGCACGGCCGGCTTGTCCGTGCTGAAAACCAGGACCAGGCCCGACGCCCCAGCCGGGACCCGCTCCGGCCGGCCCCTGGGCCAGCAACGAGCCGGTCATCAGGCAGATAGGGAGTACGAACTTGATATGCGTCATGGCAATGACCTTTCGAATCAGATGTTTTCGCGGGGCATCCAAGTGCCCGCTCACATCCGTATGACGGCGCCTTGCTGGGCGGGTTTACCGTACTAGGTGATTTCCCCTATTGCCAAGATCCACCCATTTGGGTGAAGACTGGATCAACCGCCGCCCGATGGGCTCAAAGGTTGTCATGAAAGCCGAACGCCGACGATTTATCCGTGCCCCCGGCATGGGCAAGGTGAAACTGCACTGGCGGACGCCGGAAGGCTTCACCTACCAGGAGGTGGCGGCCTGCCTTGACATCTCCCGCACCGGAGCCAAACTTGAACTCCGCTCCGCCATCCCCCAGGGAACCATGCTTCAGTTGGAGAGCCGTGACCTGCACATCGCCGGCGTCGCTTACGTCCGCCACTGTAAGCCCAGGGGCATGAAATTCACCGTCGGAGTGGAGTTCCTGGGGGGCATGGAGTGGAGCCGGCCGGTCGCACGTTGAGAATCCTGGATCCCCGCACACACTAGTCATCTGTGGAGCATGGCGGCGCAGGCCGAAATGGAGATCCGGATGAACAGTATCCCGAGCCGGCGGACGAGGCCTTCAGCGCCCACCTCGACCGTCTGGAGGCCATCCTGGCCGAACGCGACGGCGAATTGCGCCGCCTGAAGACCGAACTCGACCTTCGCAACCTCTACGTCCGCGAACTTCATTCCACCCTCGTGGCCCAGGCAGCGGCTCTCTCCGCCCTGGAAAAGCGCATCCGCCGCATCGAACTGGAGTCCACCTCAGCCGGCGATCCCGCCCTGCCCGTGTTGATTCGGATCAAGAAACCGCTTTGATGGTCGAAATGCCCTACGAGGGTTTGGACCTTCAGAGTCTATGACCGTCTCAACAAGCCCGCCCCCTGCCACCAGAGAAGCGCCCCACCAGCAGCGCTTGCTCGAACTCGCCACCTGGACGCTCGCGCCCCCCGGCCCTGGAGCCGCTCCAGCCCTCGGCGTGCCCCGCGGCGTCCTCCTCTCCGGGCCACCCGGGTGCGGCAAGAAATACCTTGCCCGAACCGTCGCCGAACAGTGCTCGGCCGCCTTCCTCTTCCGCAGCGGAGTCGAACTCCTTCACCGCTTCCACCTCGAGAGCGCCACGCCACTCGCTGAATCTTTCGAAGCCGCCAGGACGAAGTCCCCCTGCCTCCTCTACTTCGACGACTTGGACCTCATCGCACCCCGCGGGATCTGGAACCGGGCCTTCCACGAACGTGCCCTCATGGCACGGATGCTCTCTGAGTTGGACGCCCTCCAGCCCGGCGACCGCGTCCTGGTCGTCGGCGCCAGCGCCCGCCCCGGCTCCCTTGCCGCCGACATCCGCAGGCGCGGCCGGCTCGACCGGGAGGTCGTGGTCCCTGTCCCCGATCGCGACGCCCGCCGCCAAATCCTCCAACAACTCGCTCGCTCCATGCCCTTCGACCACCCGGTCGACTTCGAAAACCTCTCCCGGCTGACCTCCGGCTTTACTGGCGAAGACCTTCGCGCCGTCTGCCAGGAGGCCGCCATCTCCGCTTCACGGCGTGTCCCAGCCCCGGCTCCTGTCACAATGGACGACTTCCTCGCCGCCATCCGTGTGGTCGAACCCAGCGCCGCCGGCGAACTCTTTCTCGAGTTGCCCCACACTCGCTGGTCTCACATCGGCGGCATGGATGCCGTCAAACAACGCCTGCGCGAACTCGTCGAGTGGCCCCTCAAACACCCCGACCTTTTCTCCCGCGCGGGCCTCTCCCAAACCCGCGGCGTCCTCCTCACCGGCCCTCCAGGCTCGGGCAAAACCATGCTCGCCCGGGCCGTCGCCACCGAGAGCGGCGCCGGCTTTGTCGCTCTCCACCACGCCTTGTCCCGCCTCACCTTCGAGAACTCCGCCGCTGCCCTCCACGAAGCCTTCAGGCGCGCCGGCCAGGCTGCCCCGTGCATCCTCTTCCTCGATGACGTCGATGTGCTCCTCAGCGGCCCCATGGCCCACCACTTCCATACCGAAATGCGCGCTGTCGCCACCCAAAGGGGACTTGTCGTGCTCGGCGCCACCAGCCACCCCGATCGTCTCGAGCCCGCTCTCCTCGGCCGAGGCGCCCTTGAGGAAGTCGTGGAAATCCCATCCCCGGACGAACGCGAGCGTCGCGACATCCTCGCCCTAGAGTGGCCAAACGGCCATGCCCCCGCCCAGGCCGATATCATCCGCCTGGCCCGCTCCACCGACGGGCTCTCCGGCGCCGAGTTGATTCTCCTGCGCGAACAGGCCGCCCGCCGCGCCGTCGAAAGGTCCATCCAGAGTGGCGTCACCGGCATCGGCGTCGAACCCTCCGATTTCGACCAGGCTCTTGACGAGATTCGCCGCAAACGCCGCCGCCACTTCGTCTGACCGTGCCCGGCGCCCCACTCCCGCATCGGCCGCCGCGCAGTGGTATCTTAAGGCGCAATGGCCACCAGACGCCAGTTCATCGCCGCCGCCGGCGCCTCCTCCTGCATGCCCGCCGCGCTCCCCAAGCCCCCCAATGTCATCGTCCTCATCACCGACGATCAGGGCTATGGCGACCTGTCTTTGCACGGCAATCCCAATCTCAAAACCCCTCACCTCGACCGCATCGGAACCGAAGGCATTCAGTTCACCCGCTTCCACGCCAGTCCTGTCTGCTCCCCCACCCGGTCCAGCCTGATGACCGGGCGCTACAACTACCGCACCGGCGTCGTCGACACCTACCTCGGCCGCTCCCTGATGCACGCCGATGAGGTGACCCTGGCCGAATGTCTGGCCCCGGCGGGCTATCGCACCGGCATCTTCGGCAAATGGCACCTCGGCGACAACTATCCGCTGCGGGCGATGGACCAGGGCTTTCAGGAGGCGCTCACCCTGCGCGGCGGAGGCTTGGCGCAGCCTTCCAGCCCTCCGGGCGCCGGCTACTTCGATCCGCCGCTGGAGCATAACGGCCGGCCCGTCAAAGGACGGGGCTACTGCACCGACATCTTCTTCGACGCCGCAATGGAGTTCATCTCCGCCAACCGCGGAAGCCCGTTCTTCACCTACCTGGCTACCAACGCCCCGCATGACCCGTTGCAGGTCGACGGCAAATGGGTGGAACCCTATCGTGCGGCCGGCCTGGACGAACGCACTGCCAAGGTGTACGGCATGATTGCCAACCTGGACCACAACACCGGCAGGCTGCTGGACCACCTGCGCCGCCTCGACCTGGAGCGCGATACCCTGCTCGTCTTCCTCGGCGACAACGGGCCCGCCTTCGCCCGCTACAACGCCGGGATGCGCGGTCTGAAGGGAACCACGTATGAAGGCGGCTTGCGTGTGCCGTGCTTCATGCGCTGGCCGGCCAGATGGCCCGCGGGTGCAACCGACCACAGAACCGCTGCCCACATCGACCTGCTGCCCACCATCCTCGATGCCTGCGGAGTGCGGCTCCCGCCGGGCCGGACCATCGATGGCCGTTCCCTGTTGCGGAAGCCCGTCCAGCGCAACCTCTTCTTCCAGTGGCATCGCGGGGACTCACCCGAGCCCATGCGGAATTGCGCCGTGCTCGGCCGCCGCTGGAAACTGGTGGGCTCCGCCTCCCGCCAGGCGGAGCTCTACGACCTTCAGTCCGACCCGGCGGAGAAGAACAACCTCGCAGAAAGCCGTCCCGGCGTCACTGCTTCCCTGCGCCGGGCCTATGATCGCTGGTTCGCCGACATCGCCCGCGACCACGGCTACGCCCCTCCCCGCATCTTCATCGGCGCCCCTCGGGAAAACCCGGTCCTGCTCACCCGGCAGGACTGGCGCGGGCCAGCCGCCTCATGGGATGCCGCCGGCCTGGGCCACTACGAAGTGGATGTCAGGGCAAGCGGCCAATACACCGTGACGCTGCGCTTCCCCGCGGTCCCGGCCGACGCCGGGGCCGAGTTCCGGCTCGGCGCGCTGACCGCTCGATCGCCCGTGAAGCAGGGCGACACTCAAGTCGTCTTCGCGCGCCTCGCACTGCCCGCCGGACCGGCGCGTCTGGAAGGGTGCTTGATCAGGGGGCAGTCCGTGTCGGGAGCCCACTACATCGAAGTCGACCGTCACTAGGGGGGCAGGCGGAGCAGCCACGAGCGCAAGATTTTTCTTTGATTTGCCAAAGAGACCTGTTATCCTGTGCCTGTATTTTGACTGCCTGCGTAAGGTTAGGTTCGAGTCCGGCCCGCGCTTGTTCCCGCCTGTCTGAACTCTCCTTAATCCATCCGCCGTCTGAATACGAAGGAGCGTTTGATTGAAGAACATCTTTGTTGGCAACCTGAGCTTCAGCTCGAGCGAAGACGCCGTCCGTGGCATGTTTGAGGCATATGGTACTGTCGATCGCGTCAGCATCATCACGGACCGTGAAACCGGCCGCTCCCGCGGCTTTGCATTTGTTGAAATGCCTAATGACGAGGAGGCCGAACGCGCAATCAATGCGATGAACGGCGCCGACTTCGGCGGGCGTAAGCTCAACGTGAACGAAGCTCGTCCGCGTGAAGAACGCCCCTTTGGCGGCGGTGGCGGCGGGCGTGGCGGCGACCGGGGAGGCTTCGGCGGCGGCGGCGGTGGCGGCGGCCGTCGGCGCGAACCCCGCTGGTAAGCCACTGGTCCGACAGATCGGGCCGCCCCCGCGGGCGGCCCGTTTGCATATCTGGTCCCAGCGCCGCCGGGCGAATCAGAGTCCGTTGCCGTTGATCGAGCGCGGATCCTCGAAGGTGAGCTCGCCGTACTGAATGTTGAGTTCAGCCACGCCCCAAAACCGGGTTTCGCTGTTCACCTGCATCATCTTCGGTACCGCCAGGCCGTCGCGAATCGTGTACTCGCGCGTGAACTCCACTTTCTTGAGGAACACCGAGGGGCTCTTGACGAACCGGCCGGCCTCGCGCACCGTGAGGCAGCTCTCCTCATCCACCCAGATCTCCCCCTTGAACAGCCCCTCCCGCTTCTTCCTGGGACTGATCTCGAAGACGTAGGCCATGCGGTCGTCCTTTTGCCGCTTCCCCTTGTACTTGAACTTGTAGTTGGCCTCGTTGACCGCTACTTTTGAGTTGTCCTTGCCGGCCGACTCGCTCTCCCCACCCATGAAACGGAAGATCAGCTCCTTTTGAACCGTGCTGTCGCCGTTCCTTTCGTTCACCGTGTACTCCACCGCGCCTTCCCTGGAGATATGCCGGCTGGCATCCACGGTGGCCGTCTTCTGAAGCTTCGGAATCCGGCCGGCGAAGTGCGCTACCATCGTCACGCCCCGCATTACGCCCTTGCGGCTGGACTGGAGGCAGCGCTTCAGGACTGCGTCGGCCTCTTTCTCCTGGGGGGAATCCGCCGGCGCCGACAGGGCGAGAGTGGCCTCGTCCGCGCGGATTCCGGCCGTCGCCGTCCCATCCAGCAGGCTCAACATCAACAGCGCGCAAAAAACAGGCAAACGCCGGTCCTCTTCCTTCAGGTTTCTTTCTTTGAGATGCAGCGGATGAACGATCGGTTACCGGGCCCGGACAGCCGCGCCCTCCTGGCGACCACGATACTATGATGACATGAACCAGATCCCGCTTGGGACCACTTATGATCACCCCCTGCTGGTGACCCCCGAGGTGGCCATCGACTTCCTCGGCAACGACGACGCCAGGGTGCTGGCTACGCCCTGGATGATCGCCTACATGGAGTGGGCCTGCCGCAACGCCATCAAGCCCTATCTCGATGAAAACGAAGATAGTGTCGGCGCCGTGGTCAACGTGAAACACCTTGCCGCCACGCCGGTCGGCATGCCCGTGACCTTCACCGGGACCGTCCTCGACGTGGAGGGCCGGCGGGTGACCTTCAATGTGGTCGCGCGGGATGAAAGGGAGATCGTGGGGGAAGGGACGCATGAGCGGTTTGTAATCAATGTCCCGAAGTTCGTCGCCCGCCTGGCCCTGAAACGGGCCGGCGCCAAAGGGGCCCAATGAGGATCCGGCTGGCCGTTTTGGCGTGCGCCGGCGCCGCGCTGCTGCCGGGGCAGATGCACCTGATTGAGGGTGCGCGCATCGGCGCGCACGTGAAATTCCTCGCCAGCGACCTGATGGAAGGTCGCGGCGTGGGCGCGCGCGGGGGGCAGTTGGCCACGGGATACCTCGCGGCGCAGTTCGCCTCGGCCGGCCTTGCGCCGGGCGCCGAAGATGGCTCCTACCTCCAGAAAGTGCCGCTGCGGATGGTGGAGATGGCGCCCGGAGCGCAGTTGACGGCGTCGGCGGGCGGCAAGAGCGTGACTCTCCACTGGCTGGAGGATTTTGCCGGCACTTCTCACCGCCAGGAATCCGCCGTGGCGTTGGACGCCGAAGCCGTCTTCGTCGGCCACGGCATCCGGGCGCCGGAGTTCAATTGGGACGACTACAAGGGCGTGGACGTCCGCGGCAAGGTGGTGGTGATGTTCACCAACGAGCCACCCTCCGGCGATGCCCGCTTCTTCAAGGGCCGGGCGCTCACCTACTACGGCCGCTGGACCTACAAGTACGAGGAGGCGGCGCGCCAGGGCGCGGTTGCCGCGCTGATCATCCACACCGCGCCTACCGCCAGCTACGGCTGGCCGGTCGTGCGCAGCTCCAACGGACGGCCGTCTGTTCAGGTCCGGCGGAAGCCGGACGAGCCGGCGCTGGAGTTTGCCGGCTGGGTGACCGCCGAGGCCGGCGGGCGGATTCTCGCTCTGGCCGGAAAGAAGCTGGACGAACTGCTGAAGGCCGCCGATTCTCGCGACTTCCGGGCCGCGCCGCTCGGCAGGGTGCGGGTGCGCGCGCGGTTCGGCTTCAAGCTGGCCGACATCGAGACCCACAACGTGGTGGGCGTGGTGCGCGGCAGCGGATCCACGCTGTCCAATGAGGCCGTGGTCTTTTCGGCCCACTGGGATCATCTCGGGGTGGGCGAGGCGGTCAAAGGCGACTCCATCTACAACGGCGCGGTCGACAACGCCACCGGCTGCGGCATGCTCATCGAAATGGCCCGCGCCTGGGCATCCATGCAGCCCAAGCCGCTGCGCAGCGCCTACTTCGTGGCCGTCACCGCCGAGGAGAGCGGGCTGCTTGGCTCGAAGTACTTCGCCGATCACCCCCCGCTGGCGCCGGATCAGATCGCGGCGAACCTCAATTTTGACTCCTACTCGCCATACGGGCGAGTGAAAGACACGGTGCTGACGGGTGCGGAGCGGACCTCCTTCTTCCCGCTGGTGGAAAACGTCGCCCAGCGCCACCAATTAGCCATCACGCCGGACGGGCGGCCCGAGTCGGGGAGCTACTTCCGTTCCGACCACTACTCCTTCGCCCGGCTGGGGATACCGGCTTTCTCTGTCAATATGGGCTCGCCGGCGCGGGCGCAGGAGTATGCGGCGCGCTACCACCAGCCATCCGACGCCTTTTCCGGCGATTGGGACTTCAGCGGGATGGAGCAGTTCGCGCGCTTCGGATTCGTGCTCGGCGTGGAGATCGCCAACCTGGAGAAGATCCCGGCGCGCGTGGACGCGCGCTGAAGGCGGGCCGGCTAGGCGGCCGGTTGCAGTAGCGCCAGAATCGGGCCGCGGATCTCGCCATTGCCGAGTTCGGCCACGGCACGGTCCTTCACGCGGACCTCGACGCCGAGTCCGACCGCCGCCAGCGCGCTGTGGATCTTCGCGGCGGCATCCACGCGCGGCGCCGCTCCTCGCCAGGGGCTGAAGAGCTTCAGCGCGTCATCCAAAGTGTCGAACTGCAGGATGATCCGGCTCCCGTCCGCGTGTACCTGTGGAGTGTGCATCGCCAATCCTCTACCTGCTCTATCGGCGGTGGCGGCCTGTTTTTGTATGCCGGTCGGTGAAAATCAGATCACAGGTCCCGGAGGTAGGCGGCGCTGGCCGTCATGGCCTCCATGTTCATCTCCACGTAGTAGTTCTTGACGCCCCCCTTCTTGGCCGCGGCGAAGAGCTTCTTCCAGTCCACGTCGCCCTGGCCCACAGGCACGCCTTTCTTGCCGGCCGCCGACCAGTCGGCCAGATGCAGCGAGATGAAGCGGCCGGGGTACTTCTTCATGTAGTCCGCGGCGTGGTAGCCGATGCTGACCACCGCCACCTGGAACTGCATCTTGACGAGCTTCGGGTGGAAGGTCTTCATCAGGTGGTCGTAGATCAGGACGCCGTCGATCTCCTTGAACTCGCCGTGGTGGTTGTGGAACCCGGCCTGGAGGCCGGCTTTGCCGATGCGGGCGGCGATCTGGTTCAGCTCCTCGGCGGCGCGGCTCCAGTCACTCAGTGGCGCGTCGGGCTTGAGGCCGAACGAGGCGAGGACCATCTGGGAGAGCCCGAGTTCCTTGGCGAAGCCGATGCGCTCATCCAGGCTTTCCCTGAGCTCGCGGAAGCCGTAGTGGCAGCTCTGGCAGGTGAGGCCCGCGGCCTGGATGCGGGCGCGCATGTCGGCGGCCTTGATCGTGGCCAGCGGCCCGAAGCCCGAGCTGGCGTAGCCGGGCGGGGAGCACATTTCCACCGTGCGGTAGCCGAGCGAGGCCATGTGGCGCAAGGCGCCGTCGAAGTCCTTGGCCAGGGCCTCGCGGATCGGGTACACCTGGAAACCGATAGGTTGCTTCAGGGGCGCGGCGGCGGCGGCTAGGGCCGTGGTGAAGAGGGTGCGGCGGCTGAATGTGTGCATGAGTGTTCTCCGGTGATTCAGATGGTCTTCGGATCCCAGCCCTTGCGGTAGTCGCGGGCCAGGTACTTGTTGGCCTCCGGAACGTTGGTAATCGTCATGGTGGCGGCGTCGTAGAGGATTCGCTTGCCCGTGCGCAGGGCCACGGCGTAGAGGTTGGCGGCCTCCGAGATCGGCCAGGCGTTCAGGAACGAGCCGGGCGATTGCTTGCCTCCCCTGCACGCCTCAATCCACTGCCGCATCCCCGGTGACGGTTGTCCAGACTCGCGCTGCGGCCGCCGGGGCGGGGCTTCGGGTATGTTGAGCGCGCGCATCCGCCCCTCCGGGATCAGCCGGGGGTTCTCCACGCGGAAGCCGGCCAGGATCTTGCCCTTGTCCCCGACGAACATCATGGCTTCGGCCGGGAGCTCGCGGCCGTCTTCGTCCAGCTCCGGCGGGTTGGGGGGGCGCATCCCGCCTTCATGCCAGAAGAGGTCGACGGCCGGGCGGCTGCCCCGCGCCGGGAAGCGGAAACGGACCGAGCTGGCCGTGGGGAAGGAGAAGTCGTTCTGGATTCTGGTCGAAACCGTGTCGCGGAAGGTGCACTGGTGGCTCAGCATCGGCTCGATCGATGTCGGGCCAGCCAGATCCAATGCGTTGAACACCGTCCACAGGCTGTAGTGGCCCATGTCGGCCATCGACCCGCCGCCGAAGTCGTACCATCCGCGGAACACCATGTGCGTGTAGTTCGGGTGGTAGGGGCGGTCGGCCTCCGGGCCGAGCCACAGGTCCCAATCGAAACCGGCCGGAACCGCCGGCGTATCGGCGGGCGGAGTGGCGTACTGCGGCCAGACTGGCCGGTTGGTCCAGTTGTGGACCTCCCGCAGCGTGCCGATGGAGCCGTCGTTGATCCACGCCATCACCTGCTCCATGGAGCCGTTGGAGTCCCACGGGATGAAGTGGGTGGCGACACCCGTTGCGCGGGCCGTGTCGATCGCCAGCCGCGCCTCCTTCAGCCGGTTGGCGATGGGCTTGTGCACGATCACATGCTTGCCCCGCTTCATGGCGGCGACGCATGCCGCGCCGTGGTGGTGGTCGGGCGTGATCACCTTGACGGCGCTGACGTCCTTCTCCTTGTCGAGCAGTTCGCGGTAGTCGGCGTACGCCGAGCAGCCCTTGAATGTGCCGGCAGAACGGGCGTTGGCGTAGAACGTCTCCACGATGTCCTTGGCCGCTTCCCGGCCGCCCGGGATCGTGCTCTCGCTGCCCGGTCGCCAATCGGGCTTGTTCAGCGTGCGGCGGATGGACTGGAGGATGCCCGTAGGCGACCAGTCCCTGTAGCCGGTGGCGTGCTGCGAAGGGTCGCACACCGAGACGATCTGGATGTCGGGAATCTGGAGCAGGCCCATCATCTCGCGCAGGCCCTGCGTGCCCGTGCCGATATAGGCGAGAGTGATCTTGTCGCTCGGGGCGACAAAGGACGGCCCGCCCAGGACGTGGCGGGGGACGATAGTGAACGCCGCCGAAGCGGCTAGAAATTCGCGGCGATGCTGGGGCATGGCGAGCATGATATCGGGCCGCGCCCACTGGGGCAAGCGTCGCCAACTTTCCTCCCGCCGTCCCGCCCCAACCGGGCCCACCCTCAACGCGCCCCGATCCCGCCCTTCAGGTCCCGCAGCACGCTCAACAGCCCCGGCACCAGCGTGATCACGAACAGCGCCGGCAGGATGAACAGCACGATCGGGAACAGCATCTTGATCCCCGCCTTGGCCACCGCCGCCTCCGCCCGCAACTTCCGCCGCGTGCGCAGCGCGTCGGCATACACCTTCAGCGCGTTCGCCAGCGACGTCCCGAACCGCTCGCTCTGGATGATCATCGCCGACAGGCTCTTGATGTCCTCCAGGCCCGTGCGCCGCACCATCTGCTGGAACGCCTTCGCCCGCTCCTGCCCCGCCTTCACCTGCATCACCACCGTGTAAAACTCGTTCGCCAGCTCCGGGTAGATGAACTGCATCTCCTCCGACACCCGCGTCATCGCCTGGTCCAGCGCCAGTCCCGTCCCCAGCACGATCCCCAGCAGGTCCACCGTGTCCGGCAGCGCCTCCTGCAGCTTCTGGCGGTAGCTCCGCACCAGCCGGTGCAATACCTGGTTCGGCAGCAACCAGCCCAGCAGCGCCGCCGCGATCAGCCCGCCGAACTTCTGCGACCACGGGTTGTCCCGCTGCAGGTACATCATCCCCCCGAACAGCACCATGAAGAAGATCAGGTGGCCGAGAATGAATCCGGCCAGCGCCTGCTTCTTGCGGATTCCCGCCTGCGCCAGTTCCTTTTCCGTGTCGTTCAGATACTCGTCGGCGCCCGGAACCAGGCTCACCACATAGAGGAAGCTGTTCAGGAACCCGCCGCCCCCCTTGCGCCGCCGCAAGTGGCCGCTCGATACCACCGCCTGCGCCTGCAACTCCTCCAGGCGGTCGGCCAGCGGGTTCTCCGTCGTCTGGAAAAGCTGGAAGCCCGCCCACAGCAGCGCGGCCAGTGTGGCGAATGCGGCAACGAAAAACATGGCGCTGATGATCATGCTTCCTCTACAGCTTCGGACTCGAAATCTTGCGGATGATCAGGATCCCCACCAGCTCCGAACAGATGGCGTAGGTCAGGAACTTGCTCCCCGTCTCGTCGGTGTACAGCAGCCGGATGTACTCCGGCTTCACCACCCAGAAGCCCAGCCCCACCACCACCGGCAGAATGCACAACAACGCAGCCGAAAAGCGCTGCTGCGTCGTCGCCGCCTTCATCTTCGCCGCCAGGTTCAACCGCTCGCGGATCAGCACCGAGAGGTTCTCCAGCACCGCCACCATGTTGGCGCCCGTCTGCCGCTGCAGGATCAGGCCGGTGATGAAGAACTTCAAATCGATCAGCGGTACCCGCGCCCCCAGCAGGTGCAGCGCCGCCTCGAGCTGCGAGCCCAGCGCCAGCTCCTCCACCACTTTCTTGAACTCCATCTTCACCGGGTCCAGCGTCTCGGTGGCGATCGTCTCCAGCCCCGCGTGGATGTTGTGCCCCGCCTTCATCGACCGGTTGAACAGGTCGATCGCGTCCGGCAGGTTCTCCTCAAACCGCGTCAGCCGCTTGTGACGCACCCGCCGGATGTACATGATCGGCAGCGACCCCAGCGCGATCGCGAATACGATCCGCAGCGCTATCAGGCTCATCCCCACAAGACCCAGCAGTAGGTACGACGCCGCTGCGATGATCAGGCACAGCGTCAGCACGTCCCCCGCCTTGTATTGCAGGTTGGCCTGCGTAATGTAGGCCTGCATGCGCCGCGCAGGGCCCAGCCATTGCAGGAAACCGGTGAGAAACGTGAGCCGCCCCCGGTCCTCGTGGATCATCAGGTCGCTCACCGCGCGCGGGCCGCGCCCGCCCGCCGACTTCGCCCTGATCTCCCTCAGCCGCGCCCCCAGCAGCCGGCTCTCCTCCTGCCGCGGCACGGAAAACACGTACCACGCCGCGCCAAACAGCGCCCCGGAGAAGATCAGGAATGAGACAAACAGGAACATCCTAGTTGTCCTTGATCGCCTGCACTTCGCGGAACAGCGACTCCGGCAGATGCACTCCGTAGGAGCGCAGCCGCTCCAGGCACGCCGGCTTGTACCCCGTTGCATGGAACTGCCCCAGTACCTTGCCGCGCGTGTTCAACCCCGTCCGCTCCAGCTCAAACACCGTCGCCGTCTCCACCTGGTCCCGGTCGGTCCCAATCACCTCGCCGATCTCCACCACCTTGCGCGAACCGTCGTTCAGCCGCGCCATGTGCACCACAATCTGGATCGCCGCCGCCGTCATCTGCCGGATCACGTAGTCCGGAATGAACTGGCTCGCCATCATCACCATCGTCTCGATGCGCGAAAAAGCGTCCCGCCCCGAGTTGGCGTGCACCGTCGTCATCGAGCCGTCGTGGCCCGTGTTCATCGCCTGCAGCATGTCCAGCGCTTCGGCGCCGCGGCACTCGCCGATCAGGATGCGGTCCGGCCTCATGCGCAGAGCGTTGATCACCAGGTCGCGCTGCGTAATGGCCCCCGCGCCTTCAATGTTCATCGGCCGCGTCTCCAGCCGCACCACGTGCGACTGCTGGATCTGCAGCTCCGCCGTGTCTTCAATCGAAACGATCCGCTCCTCCTCCGGGACGAATCGCGTCAGCGTGTTCAGCATCGTGGTCTTCCCGCAGCCTGATCCGCCGGAGATCAGGATGTTCAGCCGCGCCTCCACGCAGGCGCTCATGAAATCAAGCATCCCGGCGGTGAACGTCTCGTTCTTTAGCAGTTCGTCGGTCGTCAGCAGCTTCTTGCCGAACCGCCGGATCGACAGCACCGGGCCGATCAGCGACAGCGGCGGAATCACCGCGCACACCCGCGAGCCGTCCGCCAGCCGCGCGTCCACGATCGGCGACGAGTCGTCGATGCGCCGCCCGATGTTCGACACAATCCGGTCGATCACCAGCCTCACGTGGCTCGCGTCCTTGAACCGCACGTTCGTCTCCACCAGCCGCCCGTTGCGCTCCACGTACACGTTGTCGTGCCCGTTGATCAGGATGTCGCTGATCGTCGGGTCCTTCAGCAACACCTCCAGCGGACCCAGCCCGAACACCTCGTCCAGGATCTCCTCCACCAGCCGCTCGCGCTCGCCCAGCGTCATCGGCACGCCGTCGTCCAGCACCAGCTTCTCCACCACCAGCCCGATCTGGTCCCGCATCCCGTCCTTGTTCAGCGTGCGGAGCTGGTCGGGGTCCAGGGAGTTCAGTAGCCGCGAGTGGATCTGTGTCTTGAGCTGGAACCAGCGGTCGGCGCCCGTCGCGGGCCTGGCGGGTGGTCGTGTTGACATGGCGTCTGCCCTGAACGCTTACGCGCCTGCGGCCGTCTCCTCCTTCTTCCGCCCCGCCGCCTTGTCCACAAACGCGCGGAAGACCCGGTCCACGTCCCCCGCCGCCTCCCGGTCGGTGACGAACGGCCGGCCCTTGTTGATCGCCGCCAGCACCGCCGGCGACTGCGGAATCCCGTAAAACACCGGCTGGTTCAGCGTCTGCTGGATCTGGTCCAGCGTGGCCAGATGCGACCCCGGCTTCTTCGTGTAGAAGTTCACCAGGATCTTCACCTGGTCCACCGTGAAGCCCAGTTGCACCAGGAACGACAGGTAGCGCTGCGCGTTCCGCACCGACGGGTAGTCCTGCGTCGTCACCAGGAAAATCGTGCTCGATACCTGCAGCGCCGTCTGTACCAGTTCGCTGTTGATGTCGCGGCCGGCGTCTACCACGATGCCCTCGTACTTCTCCACCAGGAACGTCGACAGCTCGCGCAATACCGGCCCCATGAAGTAGCCCTGCGGCATCAACGCGTCCGGCGGCCCCATGAACAGGAAACCCAGCGGGTCGCGGCTCGCCAGCCCCTCAAATAGCGCCTGGTCCATCCGCCCCATCGAGTCGGATAGGTCGAACAGCGAGTGCTGCGCCCCGCCCGCGCCGATCTGCATCGCCACGTCGTTGTTGCACCAGTCCAAGTCCAGCAACACCGTGTTCTGCTTGCGTTGCGCCAGCACCGAGGCGAAGTTCACCGCCAGCGTCGTCGCCCCCACCCCGCCCTTCACTCCCAGAAACGTGTACACCCGTCCCAGCCGGCTCCCGCCCGTCGCCGCACGCCGCGGCGTGCGCTCCAGCCGCGACAGCGCGTCCCGGAAATCCGATCGCCGCAGCGGAAGCTGCAGGAAATCGTTGGCCCCGTGCCGCACCGCCGATATCACCGTATCGGCGTCGCCCGCGTAGTTCGCCGCCACCACGTAAAGATCCGGCGCCGCCTGCTTCAGCTTCTCCAGCGCCTTCAGGCTGATCTCCGGGTCGCCCGCCAGGTCCAGAAACAGCGCCGCCTCGGGGTTCCGCTCCAGGTCCTGCAAGACCCGGACATAGAGATTCATCGTGATCTCCGGATACTCCCCCGCCAGCTTGGCGTTCGGCATGTTCAGCAGGCTCTCCCGCACCATCTCGCGGAAATGCTCATCGGTGGAGGCGACCAGTATTGTGGTGGATGACATGATCTCGATTCCTTCTCAGGGCGTGCACGTTCCCAGTTCCGGATCGCAGCCCGCGCCCTCTACCGGCATCGACGCCGAAAAGTCGGGGATCTGCACCGGCGGCAGTCCCATGTAGGTCAGGAAAAACCTGTACTCGTAGTTCCTCACCCGCACGGTGACGCTGTCCGGAATGCACTCGACCGAACACTCGCCGTCGCACGAAAACTCCTCCGGCAATCCCGTGTCGGGGTTCTTTTTGTAATACTCAACCAGCAACTCCACCCCTCCGTCCCGGAACGCGCTCTGGTCCGGAATCGGCGGCACGTTCTGCCGCATCCATTCCACCACGTTGGCCCCGCCCGCCTGCCAGCAGTGCGTCGCCGCGTAGCGCGCCCCCAGCCGCGTGAAGTCCACCACGCTGTGCCAGATCCACATCATCTGCGCAATGGCGATCAGACCGAAGGTCAGCGGCAGGATCACGCCCACGAACAGCATGATGTACTCCATCATGGCCTGCCCCCGCCGGCGTGTTCCCCTGCGCGCCATCGTCACACGCCTCCAAACGGCAACCGGATCACCGGTCTCAGCGGAATCGGCTCATTGATGATGCCCGGGAACCGCAGCGTGATCGGGTAGCCCTCCGGCATCGTCACCACCAGGTAGTCCGGCGCCGGCGCGCCCTGGCTGCTGTCGCACCCCACCGCGGTCGCCTCGCAAACGCAGTCGGTCAGCGAGGCCGTCTCTTGCACATAGCGCTCCAGACGCAGCGTGATCTGGCCGGCCGCCAGGTCCGGCAGCAGCGCCGGCCCCGCCCCGTCGGCCGTGCCCGAAATGGCCCGCGCCTTGGCGGCCGTGATCTGTGCATCGCTCTCGTCGCAGAAGTTCGCCCCCTGCAACGTCGCCGCCGAACGGCCGAAATCGTACAGAATCTTCTTCAGCGTGTAGTACGTGTACGTCACCCGGCTCAGCTCCACCGTCCCCAGGAACAGCAGGATCAGCACCGGCGTCCACATCGCCGTCTCCAACAACACCGCGCCGCTTCGCCCGCGCCGCCTCATTGGTGCAGCACCACCTTCCCCGGACCCGCCGTCACGCCGCAGCCGCCGTCAAACCGGCCCTGCTTCAGCGGCTTCGGGTAGCCGATGTACAGCGCCGCGAAGCGCGCGTTGGAATCCGCCGGATTCGTTGTCGTGCTCTCCGGATTCGGCTCCACCAGGAACTGCCGGAAGCCCAGCGGCTGCATCGGCGTGGCGCCGATGTTCTCCATGATCGCCACCGTGATCACCCGGCGCCCGTTGCCCGCGTAGGCCGAGTACTCCTCCACGTCCGCCAGGTCGGTGTCCTGCCGGTACAGCGCCTGCGCCGCGTCCACCTCCGGGATGTTCGCGCACGACGGGTGCACCGCGCTGGAGTCAAACCGCGCATACAGCCCGCATGCAAATGCCGCCGCCGGATTCGGCGGCCCTCCGGCGTTACACCCCTGCGGCGAGGCGTTGGCCCAAATCGCTTCATCGGTCGCGATGGTCGTGCACGCGCGGTATTGGAACGTCGTCGGGTCCGCCGTGTTGTCCGGCGTCGCCGTCGGCAGCATCCCCTGCGCCCCCACACGGAAGGCCTGCGTCGCTTCGTCCACCAGCACCGTCGCCTGGTCGTTGTAGCGGTTCAGCATCACGTATGGGATCCGCTGCGTGCTCCCGATCGGCGACGGAGTGGGATTCCCGTTGCACTGGTAGCCCAACGTGTAGCGCGTGTTGCGCACGAATCCGAAGTCCGTCGTGTCGGCCGGGTCCACCGCCGAAACCGCGATCGGCTCAATCGCGCACGCCGTGCACAGCGGCGCGCTCACGCCCGCCACCGCGCTCACCTCAATCGGCGTCTTGCGCTCCTGCGCGATCGACAGGAAGCTGAAAAACAACAGCGGCGCCTCGGCCCGGATCGTCGCCTTGGCGTATTTCGCCGTCGCGCCGCCCGCTTCGCCGCTGCCTTCGCCGGGGGCCACCGCCGCCGCCATCGTGTCGTAGAACGCCAGCGTCGGCGGCTCGCTGGTCAGCAAGCCCGTGCCCTGCCCGATCGTCACCGCGCCGAAGTCGTACTTGTTCGCGTAGCCGCTCACGTCCGTCGTGCTGAACGCCGCCTGCTCGCCGGCCTGTGCCAGGGCCGCTTCCGTCCCCATCAGCCGCGCCGCCGCCGCCATCGCCGCCGCGTTGGCGGCCGTCTGCAGCTCCATCCGAATCAGGTACAGCCGCGCCAGGTCCACCGCGAATCCCATGAAGGCGAACAGCACCGGCACGAGGATCACCAGCAATTGCAGCGACGTCGCGCCCCGCCGGTCTCGCCTGGCTGTGCCCCTGGCGTCCATCTATTTCTTCTTCGGTTCCGCCGCCGGCGCGGCGTCGGCCGGGAGCGGCGTCTCCGGCTTGGCCCCCTTCACCTGGTTGCTCCCCGGCTTGCCCGCCGGCGCCTGGTACCCGGCCGGGCCGACGTACTCCGGACTCTTCGACTTCTTCTTCTTGTTCCTCTTGGCCAGTTCCTCATCGGCCGACTGCAAGAACGGCTCGATGCTCGACGGCAACTGCGCCTTCTCCTCCGCCGAGAGCGGCTTGACGAAGCGCGGCGTCACCACCACCAGCAGCTCGTCCTGGCTCTTCTTGGTCGAGCGCGACTTGAACAGCCATCCCAGTATCGGCACGTCGCCGATCCACGGGATCTTCCGCAACTCCTGCGTCACCCGGCTGTCCAGCAGCCCTGCGATGGCGAAACTCTCGCCGTCGCTCAGCTCCACCTCCGTCGATGCCGTGCGCGTGGAAATGGCCGGAATCGAGAATCCCTGCAACTGGACCGCGTTGGCGAAGTCCAGCGCGCTCACCGACGGCGCCACCTTCAAATGGATCTTCCCGTCGTCGGTGATCGTCGGCGTGAAGACCAGCTCCACGCCGAAGTTCTTGAACTGCACCGTGATCACCGGCGCTACCGCCCCGCCCGTCGTCGTCGAGGTCAAGGTCGGGAACGGGAACTGCCCGCCGGCCAGGAAGCTCGCCTCCTTGCCCTCCACCGTAATCAGGTTCGGCTCGGCCAGAATCTGTAGCAGATTGCGCGACTGCATGGCGCGTATCGTCGCCCCGATGTTCAGGTCCGGCCTGTACAGGAACAGGTTCAGCAGGTCGCTGAAGTTCACCGTCGAGTTGGCGAAGTTCTGGTTCTCGAACTGAAACTGGCTGAAACGCGGCGTGGCCGTCTGTTGCGTCGATGTCTGCCCCAGCAGCGTGTTGTTGCGGCTGAACAGGTTGATTCCCATCTCGCTCAGCGCCACCCGGTCCACGCTGGCGAACTTCACCTGCAGCATCACCTGCCGCGGCGCGGCCGGCTTGGCCACCCGCACCAGGTTCACCAGGCTCTTGCCCAGCGGCGCCGCTACTTCGCCCATCTTGCGCGCCTCATCGGCCGTCTTCGCTTCGCCCGTCAGGATCACCGTGTCGCCGTTCACCACGACCTCAATGCCCTTCTCCTTCATCGCGTCGCGCACCCGCTTGCGCGACGCCTCTGTCGCCGACGCCTCCTCCACCACGCGCACGTTGTAGCGCGCCGCGTGCTGACCCGTCTCCCAGATCACCACCGTGGTGTAGCCGGCGCCCTTGGCGTTGATCATCACCTCGCGCGGGCTCACCACCACCGCATCGGCCACCTTGGGCTCGGCCACCGCCACGCGCACGATGTCGCTGGCGAATTGCAGCAATTCGCCGCGGCCCAGCAGCAGATCCATGTCTCTGGCCGCGGGAGTCTGCGCCGCTGCCGCCACAGCCGCCAGCGCGATGGCCGCCGCCGGGCCCAGCGCCTTGGATCGAACGAATAGGGTCCTGCCCGGCATCACTGGAAGCTCTCCTGCAGGTGCTTGTCACCGCGGAACACGTCCACCACCAGCCGTGGCTTGGGCGGCTCCTTCTTCTTCTCTTCCTTCTTCGGCTCCTCGCCCGTCAGCGCCGCCCACGCCTTCGCGTCGCGGATCGCGCCGGGGCCTCCGCCCACCATCTGCGGCCGCCTCACGCGGGTGAAGAGCTGAGGATCCAGCACCTCGGCCGTCACCGCCTCGCGGTTGGTCATGCGGCTGCGGTCCAGCGGGTTGCGCAGCGCCAGGCTCAGCCGGCCCTGGTTCTTGGCCAGTTCGAGCTTGCGCGCGTCCTCGGGCGTCACCAGCAGCGTTACCGCCCGGGTCTGCGTCACGCTCAGGTTCGTCTGCGCCGGCGCGGATGCTCCGCTCGCGCCCGGCGCCGGCGCAGACGGAGTGATCTCGGTGTTGCGGTTGATCGACATCACCGCCACGTCCTCCAGCACCACCGTCGTCATCGCCTCGGCCATCGAGCCAGGCCGCGTGAACAGCACGTCCACCCGTGACCGCGGTTGAATCAACCCCGCCACCCCGCTCACGTCGGAGATCGGAATCGACACCGCCCTCATGCCCGGGTCGATGGTGGCCGGCAGGCCCTCGGCCCCGCCGGTGGAGCTCAGTTTGTTGGTCGTCAGCGGCTCGTTCGCCATCACCGGGTAGAGCAGCGCGCGGCCCTCGGCCAGCTTGGCGTCCAGCAGCGCCGACTTCGGCAGATCCGCCGTCGGCATCTTCACCAGCTTCAAATCGGCCGCCCGCAGCCTGGTGCCCGCCGCCATGTCCTTGATGGCGGCCGCCACGCTGGTTGTCTTCTCCACCTGCGGAGCCTTGGTCTTCGCCCACAGGAACCACGTCAGCAGGGCCGCCGAGAGCCACGCCGCACCGAAAATAATCAACGTCCGTTGTCGGTCCATCTTGACCTCATTGCCATCCCCGCGGGCGCTCCAGCAGCGCCGCCACGCGGTCTTCGTACATTCTCCTCCATCCCGATCCTTCCAGCGCGGCGCGCAGCGCGCCGTCCGGCGGGATGAGCGCGTGAGTGAACTCGAACTTCGACACCTCGTCGCGCCAGCCCGGCCGTGCTTCCATCAGCCGTAGATAGCGCTTCATGAACGCCGCCCCGTAGTAGTCGCTGCGCCCGTCGAAGAACACTTTGCGCTCCCCGTGGAAGCGGTAGATCAGGTAGCCGCCGAACTTGTCCGGAGCCAGGATGCGCGCACCGGCCGGCAGCGCCGCCACCTGCTGCGCCGCCGCCACCGGGAACTGGTCCGCCGCAAAGCCGGTACGCGCCGCCACCGCCGGAATCCCCAGCGCCAGCCACGCGCAGCCCGCCGCCGCCGCCGCCGCCGCCACGCCGCTCATCCGCGCGTCGATCTTTCGCAGGTTGCCCGAATAGGCCAGAAATGCGGCCAGCCCGCGTTCCAGCCACGGCCGCAGCCCCCTGGCCCGCAGCAGCAGCAGCGTCAGCGAGCCGTTGGCCAGCGGCAGCGCGCAAACGGCCGCCAGCGGCAGTCCGCGCGCCGACCGGATGGCCACCACCGCGAAGAACAGCAGCACCAGCCCGCGGCCCGCGTTGCGCTGCGCCAGGGCGCAGCCGGCGCCCGCCAGCGTCAGCAGCAGCACGGCCAGCACCGGCGCCGCGCCCGGGGTGTGAAAATTGAAACTCTGGAACTCCGCCACCCGGCTCAGCAATTCGCTGTCCCTGAGATAGCCGGCCACATGCCGGTGCAACTCCCACCCATAGGGATTCGCCAGCGTTCCGGCCGAAGCGCACAGCATCAGCCGCGCCAGCCATCCGGCTCGCCTCAAGTCGCCGCTGTTCCAGATCAGCCATTGAATCACTTCGCCCAGTCCATAGAGCGACACAACCAACAGGCCCAGTAGAAAACTCCCGTGAACGTTGGCCCAAAGCGCGCCCGCCGCGAACGCCAGCGCGCCGTGCCGGACCCTGAAAACCGTCAGGCCGCTTTCGGCCGTCATCAGCGCGGCCTGCAGGAGCAGCCAGCCCAGCACATGCGGCCGCGCCAGCCAGTGCAGCTCCGCCGTGGTCCACAGCGCCGGCAGCATGGCGCACGCCAGCAGGAAATCCCCGCCGCAGCGCCAGCTCAGCCGGATCCACAGCCAGAACCCGGCGCCGATCGCCAGGCCGAACAGCCACGCCACGCCCCGCATTCCGCATGCCCGGTGCAGCCAGCCCATCACGGCGTCGGAGGCCCATTCCCACGCCATCCACCTCCCGGCCGGCTTGGAAAACGAGTAGGGATCGGTTCGCGGGATACCCGCGCCCGACAGAATCCGCTCTCCCGTCCGGATGTGCCATCCCGTGTCCGAATCCCGAAACAGCCGCTCCGTGCCTCCGAACAGGAAAAGGCTCGTGAAGAGCGCAACAACGCCCATCGCCAGCGCCAGGTCGGGCGCCAGCCAGCGTTGCACGCCCGCGGGATTACGATCCCTGGGCGCCAATGCTGGTGAGACCCTGCGTAATGCTCGAGTACAGGCTCACAATCGCCGTGGAGAGCTGATTCACCGTTGTGATCAGCGCCAGCCCCACGGCCGCTACAATCAACGCGTATTCAACCAGGTCCTGCCCGCGCTTCTCTTGGGAAAGACGAACGAAAACCTGACGCAGCACATGTTTCATCTTCTTGTTGCTCCTGACTATCGCGAAGCCGCGGTTCGCGGATCTTTCGCCTTCCGCGCCCTGGCCTCCGCCTCCGTCTCTTTCTTGGTGAATGCCCGCTTCATCAACGCGGTGAAGCGATGCCAGCGCCTCTCGCGCGTGTCGGCCGTGATCTCCGCCGGACGTCCGTCCAGTTCGGCCGCCAGCCTCAAATTGTTCAGCGCCGGTCCGTAGGCCCGCTTGTATCGTAGCGCGGTCCCTATCTCCTCGCGCGCCTTCTGGTACTGGGCCTGTTCGATGTAGGCCGCCGCCAGGTTGCTGTGCGCCGCGGCGGCGTCCACCGCCGTCGTCCAGTGCGCCACCGCCGCCGTCGGGTCCTGCCCCGCCGGCCGTTCCGCCATCGCCCGCGCCAGGTTGCTGCGCGCCGTCTCGGACCGGCGGTTGATCCGCAGCGCCGCTTCAAACTCGCTCGCCGCCTCCGCGTAACGCCGCTGCTGCAACAAGTTGTAGCCCAGGTTGTTGTGCAGCACGTCGCTTTCCGGCGAGGCGGCCAGCGCCTCCCTGTGCGCGCGCTCGCCCTGATCCAGCTTGCCCGCCTCGTCCAACGCGATCCCCAGCCAGCTCCGCAGTTCGGGGTCCGCCCCGCCGGCCGGCTCCAGGTACCGCTGCAACGTCGAGGCCGCCTCGCCGGCCAGATCCTGATCCCTCAGCAGCCGGACCTCCTCGAGCAGCAACGCACGCTCCCGCGGCTCGCGCAGCCGCGCATTCCTGATGTGCTCCAACGCCAGGTCCGGGAATCCGGCTGCCTTGTACTTGCCCGCAAGCTGCACCCGCAACTCGTTGGCCTCCGGCGCGATGGCCAGCCGTTGCCGCAGGATGCGGACCTCCTGGTCGCCCTCGCCCGCCACTACGGCGTTACGCACCTGCCTGTCCAGCGTCGCCCGCATCGCCGTCCGAGGCGGCGTCTGCGCGGGGATCGCGGCCGTCCGCCGCGCGCATCCATTCAGCGCCAGCGCCGCCACCGCTACCGCGGCCAGTCTGCCCGTCGACGTCATGATCCATCTACTTTCTCAAATTCCAACTGGTCGCCGGGCATCGTCCCCGTAGCCGCGATCCGCCCCTCGGGCAATTCCAGCACCGAGTGCGCCCGCAGGCTCCCGGAGATCCTCCACGGCTTCAGCGACCGCCGCGCCTTCACCACCTTCCGGGCCCGGTCCAGAAACAATACGTCGATGGTGAACTTCATGAAAAAACAGTGAACGGCCTCGCAAGGCACAATCCACAAGCCCTCCCCGGCCTCCAGACCGGTGCGATTCAATAATCCAGTCCTCCGCGTCGCGCTGTCTCCGGCCCGCTCGGCGGCCTCGGCCACCACGGTCCCCCGCGTTTGGTTGTAGACTCTAAGCTTCATCTGGACCGTTTTGGACCGGGGCTGGCGCGGGGCTACTCTCGAACTCATCCTAAACCCGCCTTACGGTGCAAGGTTTCGGTACCGCCTGCAACTTGAACCGGGCGGCAGGGTTTAGACTAACTGATTAGCCATGTTTGCGCAACGCACCACTTTCAAGGCCGCCCGTCTGCGCGCCTGCCTGCTGGGAATGCTGACCTTCGCCGGTAGTATTCCGCTCCACGCGCAGACCACCGGCGCCACCTTCGGCGATGTCGTCCGGCTGGGGGGCACACCTTCCGACATCGTCCTGGACGAATCCCGCTCGCGCCTCTACCTCGTCAACCAGAACGCCAACCGCGTGGACGTGTGGGACTACTCCATCAAGGCCAGGCTCACCTCCATCCCCGTCGGCCGTGGCCCGCTGGCCGCCGCCATGGACATGGACAGCCGCTATCTCTATGTCACCAACGCCGGCTCGCAGATCCAGCCCGACTCCACGCTCACCGTCATCGATCTCGGCGCCAACCAGATTCTGACCACCGTCTCCCTGCCTGCCCGGCCCCAGGGCGTTGAGGTGGGCCTCGATGGACGTGTCCTCATCTCCACCCTCGGTACCGGCGCCAACAACGCTTTCAATACTCTCCTGCTCTACGACCGCAACCAGGCCTCCCAGCAGGTCACCTCCATCCCCGTCCCGCCTCCGCCGGTCACCCCGCCCGCCCTGGGGACCACCCAGCTCAGCCGGCCCGTCACGGCCTTCAACGGCGCGCTGCGCCGCACGCCGTCGGGTGAGTTCATCATCGGCTTGAGCGTCACCAACAACGGCGCCAACACCATCGCCTTCGTCTACGAAGTGGCATCGGGCATGATCCTGAAGAGCCGCAACGTCACCGGCCAGTCCACCGTCATCGCCATGGCATCGGACGGCGCTCGCTTCATGGCCGGCTTCACGATGTACAACACCAATACGCTGGCCGTCACCGCCCAGCAATCCATCGTCACCTCTCCTTTTCCCTTCCCCGCCGGCGCCAACTTCAACTCTCTCCAGAACCTCGGCGGCGCCGCCTATTCGCCCGACGGCGCCACGCTCTACTCGGCCTTCAACGTGGCCCCCTTCGCCCAGCCCCCTTCCCGCCCGCTGGCCTCCACGTTGCTCGTCTCCGACGCGCAGAACCTCGGCATCAAGCTCGGCATTCGCATGCCGGAGTCCATCGTCGCCCGCATGGTGATCACCTCCGACGGTTCGGAAGCCTGGGGGCTCTCCGAATCCGGCCTCATCCACCTGCCTCTGGCCAACCTCTACGACTACCCCATCATCCAGCCCGAGACCACCACCGTCTTCATGGCCGTGGACGGTTGCAACCGCGGCATCGCCAGCGCCCGTTTGCGCGTGAACAATTTGGGCAAGGGCAAGCTGACCTTCGCGGTTCCCAACCTGAACGCCTCGCTCATCGCCCAGGCCGACAGCGGGCTGGCCCCCTCCTCCATCACCCTCACCATGGACCCCGGCCGCAGCGGCGTGGTGCGGCAGCCTGGCACCAATCTCTCGTTCAATTTCGGCTTGAACGGCGCCCCGCTGGTCATCGACCTGATCTCCCCCGAAGCCATCAACATCCCGAACCGGATCAAGGTCTACATGAACTACCGGACTTCGGATATGCGCGGCATGATCTATCCCATCCCCACCGGACTGAACCTGAACCACGGCCTGCGCGACATCCAGCTCGACGAATCCCGCGGGCGCGCCTACATCACCAACGCGGGGTTCAATCGTATCGAGGTGTTCGACCTCAAGCTCAACCGCCTGCTCGATCCCATCAACGTATGCCAGATGCCTCAGAAGATGGCCCTGTCCACCGACGGCGGCCTGCTCTATGTCGCCTGCTCCAACGGCGTCACCGGCGATACCGGCGGCACCGAGGGCGTCGGCATGGTCGATCTGGAGCTGAACCGCTATATCGGCGAAGTCGAGTTCCCCCCCCTGCCCCGGCAGGGCAACGCCGCCATCATCGCGCCGCAGACCCTGGCCATGGGCATCACCGGCCTGCAATTCATCATGTCCAATGGCACCGCCTGGAAGGTCACCGGCGGCAGGGCGCTGCCCAGGGACCCGTCGCCGGTGCTGGGAGTCCAGGCCAACGGCGCGCAACTGGCGCTCCCCGGCCCGCGCTTCATGCTCGGATCGCCGGACTTCACCCAGGTTATTCTCCTGGCCGGCGGCGGCATGGCCTACCTGTACGACGCACTGACTGATTCCTATACCGCCTCGCGGCAGCTCTTCTCTACTCCCATCACCGCCATGTATTACGGTCCTCTCGGCATCTCCCCGCAGAACACCTTCATGCTGGCCAATGGGCTGGTCCTCAACAACTCGCTCAGCCCCATCGGCGGCGCCGAGAAGCCCGGGCAGAGCGTCACCACTCCCGGCACCGGCGGCGGCACCACCACCACCATCGTCAGCGCCGGGCAGCGCAACGTGGCCGCCGTCGCGCCCATCGACGAGAACTTCTTCGTCCGCCTCACCCTGCCCGTGCGCCAGAACCTCAACCCCACCTCGGTTCGCGACGAAGCCCGCACCACACTCGAACTCGTCGATGTCCGGACCGGCGCCGAGCAACTCCTTGGGGTGGTTCCCGAGAATCCGACGTTCACGTTGCAGGGCCAGACCCGGCAGAATATCCCCCCGCGCTGGATGGTGGTCAATTCCGCCGGCACCACGGCCTACGCCGTCACGCTCTCCGGATTGAGCGTCATCCCGCTGGTGCAGACCACCTCCGCCACGCGGCCGGTGATTCCGGCCGGAGTCCGCGGCATCGTCAACTCCATCGACGGCACCCAGAACATCAAGCCGGGCAGCTTTGTGACCATCACCGGGCAAAACCTCGGCTTGGCCAACACGGCCGACCAGATCCCGCTGCCTGCCGTCATGGGCGGCTCATGCGCCACCATGAACGACATCCCCATGCCGCTGCTCTCCGTCTCGCCCACGCAGATCAACGCCCAGATCCCCGACACGCTCCGCCCCGGCCTCTACGTCTTCCAGGTGCGCTCGCTGGCCAACGCGCAGCAGAGCGACCCCATCGTCATTAACGTCCTCCGGCCCTGACCGTCAAAGCCGCGCCCGTCAGAGCCCCGACCGTCAGAGCCCCGACCGTTAGGGAGGGGGTCAGCCATGCCAGGCGCGTCTTCAGCGGAGCGGGTGCCCGTCGGGCGGAACCATCCGATCCTTGGGCGCCCCCGGAGAATTGGCTACCGCGGATGAATTGGGCTATTATTAGGCTACTGGAGATCCGGACGACGTGTTGACGCTTGACTCCGGCCGCCTCGCGGCCGCCACGATCCCGATCGGAACCAGCTGGCTGCTCGGCGCCTGCATGGAGGCCCGCGGCAAACAGGACTTGTGGCTGAAACAGAAGCCGGAACTCCTGGCGGCACTGAGGGACCAGGCGATGATCCAAAGCGCCGAATCCTCTAACCGGATCGAAGGTGTGACTGTGCTTGCCAGCCGGCTCCGCCCGCTTGTTCTCGGCGGCGCCAAGCCACGTGACCGCTCGGAAGAGGAACTTGCCGGGTATCGCCGGGCGCTGGACTGGATTTTCAGCCGCAAGGGATCTGTCTCGATTACCCCGGATGTCATCCGCCGGCTCCATGCGCTCGCCCAGGGAGGGCATTCCGCCGACGCGGGCGAGTGGAAGCAGCGGGACAACGAGATCGTAGAGATTCTGCCAAACGGTGAGCGGCGGATCCGTTTTGTGCCGGCTCCCGCCCGGGATACGCCAAAGTTGATTGCTGCATTGTGCCGGAGCTACCAGGAGGCATGCCACGGGGAGCGCATTCCGCCCCTCTTGCTTGTTGCCACTTTCGTTTTCGACCTCCTCTGCGTGCATCCGTTCCGCGACGGAAACGGCAGAGTCTCAAGGCTCGCGACGACTCTCTTGCTCAAGTCGCATGGATTTGAAGTTGTCCGCTACGTCAGCCTGGAGAGACTGGTCGAAGAGAGAAAGGACGAGTACTACGGCATCCTGCGTGCCTGTTCGGACGGCTGGCATGACGGCACGAACGAGATCACCCCCTGGTGGAACTACTTCTTCGGTGTACTGCGATCCGGATACCGGGAGTTTGAGCGCCAGGTCGAGTCAACTGGCGTTCGACCGGCCAAGAGCGAATTGGCTCGCCGGACCGCGCTGGAGCAGGTAGGTCGATTCACCCTGGCTGACCTGGTTCAACAAGCGCCCTCCGCCAGTCCTCAGCTCATCAAGAAAGTGCTTGCGGAGTTGAAGCGCGAAGGAATACTCCGGCTGACCGGGAGAGGGCGGGGAGCGTACTGGGAGGTGAGCAAGCGGACGGACCCCTGAAGTACTCCTGCTCCAGAGTCTTCTCCAGCGGCCGGCAATTCCGCCAATCTTGCGCTTCAGCGCCGCGCACCCGCGAAACCACTTGCCGCTCCGGCCCGTCAGCACAAGCGGGTATCATAGAGGTTTGTCCATCGTCTCCTCCTCGCTCTCCGGAAGATCCTCGGCCTGGCCCACCCTGTACGCCGCCGTTGCCCTGACCACTGCGGCCACGCTGATCCTCGAACTCTCCCTGACCCGCATTTTCTCGGTCATTTTCTACTACCACTTCGCGTTTCTGGCCATCTCCATCGCGCTGTTCGGGCTGGGCGCCGGAGGAGTGCTTTCCTACTACGTCTCCGCCCGCGGAGAGGCGCTCTTCCGCCGGCTCGGCATCATCTCCGTTGTGAACGCCTGCGCCGTGGTCCTGTCGCTGGCCCTCATCCTGCATCTCGGCGGGCGCGGCTCCGGCTTCCTCACCCTGGCGCTGGTGTACTTCGCCTCTGCGCTCCCGTTCCTGCTCTCTGGCCTGTCGGTCTCCCTGGCCATCGCGGAGGCCATCCAGCGTGTGGAGCGCGTCTATTTCTTCGACCTGCTCGGCGCCGCTGCCGGCTGCCTGCTGGTAATTCCGTTCCTGAATCTGGTCGGCGGCCCCGGCGCTGTTCTCTCTGCGGGCGTCCTGTTCGCCGCCGCCGCCGCCGTCTGGTTCGGCCTCGCCCGGGCTTCCACCGGCCGCGCGGCCGGCGTCGGCCTGGCCCTCGCTCTCGTCGCCCTCATCCTGATCAACAAGCGCGCCCCGATCCTGGATGTCCACTCCGCCAAGGGCAGCCCACTCGCCAACGAGACCTTCGTCCAGTGGAACAGCTTCTCCCGCATCTCGGTTACGCAGGATGCCAAGGGCTCCGACCCCCTCATCGTGATCGACGCCGATGCCACCACCGGCATTCCGCACTTCGACCTCGACAACCTCTCCGCGGCCGACCGCGCCGAACTCACCGCCCACGGCCCCGGCTTCCCCTATCTGCTCCGGCCCGGCGCCAAAACTCTGATCATCGGCGCCGGCGGAGGGTGGGACGTCGCCCGCGCGCTGGCTTCCGGCTCGCGCGATGTCACCGCCGTCGAGATCAACCCCATCATCGCCGGCACCGTGATGCGTGGCCGCTTCCGCGCCGCCAGCCGCGGCCTCTACTCCCGCCCCGGCGTCCGAGTGGTCGTCGAAGACGGCCGCAGCTTCGTGCGCCGCAGCGGCGAAAAGTACCAGCTCCTCCAGGCGACGCTCGTCGACACCTGGGCCTCCACCGCCGCCGGCGCCTACGCGCTGTCGGAGAACAACATTTACACCACCGAGGCCTTTGTCGACTACCTCTCCCACCTCACGCCCGACGGCGTTCTTGCCTTCACTCGCTGGGGCTTCGACCCGCCGCGCGAATCCCTCAGGCTTCTGGCCCTGGCCCGCGAGGCGCTCAAGCGGTTGGGGGAGAACGACCCGGCCCGCCACGTTATCGTCGTGCGCGAAGACGTTCAGAAACTGCACGGGTGGGGCGCCTCGGACACCGTCATCGTCAGCCGCAAGCCGATGCCGGTGGAGTTGCTGGAGCGCGCCGGGCTGGCCGCCAGCCAGGGCGGATTCGAAATCGTCTACATGCCCGGACAGGCCCCCGATACCCCGTTCGCCACCTTTCTCGCGGCCAAGGACCCCACCGCTTTCCTCGCCTCCTACCCCTACGACGTCTCGCCCGTCCCCGACGACCGCCCGTTCTTCTTCTATACCGTCCAGCCCCGCGACGTCTGGCGCTTCAAGTCCACCGCCGCGCGCGATAGCGCCGACTTCAAGATCAACCTGGCCGTGCCTACGCTCTTCTCGCTCGTCAGCGTCAGCCTGCTGGCCACCGTTGTCACGCTCGCCCTGCCCCCGCTGCTGCTCGGCTCGCGCCTGCCGAAGAAGAAAGGCGTGCCCTTCTTCCTGCTCTATTTCGTCTGTCTCGGCGCCGGCTACATCCTGATTCAGGTCGGGCTGATTCAGAAACTCGTGCTGTTCCTCGGCCACCCCACCTATGCCCTCACCGTGGTCATCTTCTCGATGCTCGTCTCCAGCGGCTGCGGCAGCTTCTTCAGCCGCCGCATCGTCTCCTCGGAAGACCGCCGGTTGATGCTCGCGCTGGCCGGCGTCGCCGCCGTCGTCTCCCTGCTTGCCTTCGCCGTCAGCCCCATCATCAACGCCGGAGCCGCCCTGCCGCTGCCCGTCCGGATGCTGGTCACCGTCCTGCTGATCGCCCCCGCCGGCTTCGCCATGGGCATCCCGTTTCCCGCCGGTCTCAGCCGTCTGGAGTCCTGGCACCCGCCCTCGGTCCGCTGGGCCTGGTCGTTGAACGCCGCCTCCAGCGTGCTGGGCTCCGGCGCCGCCATCTTCTGCGCAATCTACCTGGGCCTGCGCAACACGCTCCTGCTCGGAGCGGGGCTCTACCTCTTCGCCCTGGCCACGGTGCAACTCACCTCTTCGCTGGCCCGCCGCAAGACGTAGCGGCCCTTCTCAGCTCTTCCCCGAGCCGTTGGTCTTCTGGCTCGCCCGGCCCCCCAGCGGCAGCCTCAGCCCTTGGCCGAGCCGTTGGTCTTCTTCTGGTTCGCCAGGTTGTGACGCAGCGCGTTTTCCAGCGCCTCGCAGAAGAAGTACTCGCCCCACATCACGCTCTCGTCCACGCCCAGCCCCTTGTGGATGTGGTACACCCCGCCCTTCAGGATGCCCTCCCACTTCTTGTCGCCGCGGCCCGTGTGCTTTTCGCACAACGTGCGCAGGATGCGCAGCGCGCTGGAGTAATAGTAAAAACCCTTCACCGGATCGGGCAGCATGCGGCATAGCCGCAGCAGGCCGCCGGCGGCGATCGCCGCCGCGGACGTGTCCACTAGCCCCCGGTTATCTTCCGGCGCCTGGAAGTCCCAGCTCGGGACGCCGTCGGCGTTGGTGTGCGTGAGATAGTAGTCGGCGCAGCCTTCGGCGGTGGAGAGGAAACGCGGATCGCGCGTGTATTCGTAGCAACTGCCGAAGCCGTAAAGCGCCCACGCCAGCCCGCGCGACCAGCAGGAATCGCCGCGCCAGCCCTGATGCGTGGTCTGCCGGAGGAACTCGCCGGATTCCAGGTCGAAAAGCCCCTCATGCGCCGTGGAACCGTCGCCGCGTACCAGGTAGCGGCGCGTGGTCAGCGCGTGACGGATGGCGATCTCCCGCAGCCGCCGGTCGTTGGTCTCCCGCGCCGCGTAGAAGATGATGCCGACGTTCATCATGATGTCGATGAAGATCGAATCCTCGCTGACGAAGGAGCGCAGATACTGGCCCTTCTCCTGGAAGCGCAGGGCCATCGTCTTGCCCGCCTGCACCAGCACGTCGTTCAGCCGCGGCTCGCGCGTCACCTGGTACCAGCGGTAGTAGGTGGAGTGGAAGATGAAACCAAGGTCGTGAACGTCGCGGTCGAACTGCCGCGGCTCCAGCGGGCGGCTGTACTCGATCGCCTTGTCCATCCAGAATTGGCTGTCGCTGCCGGATTCAATCGCCCGCCGGTGGAAGATCCACATCATGCCGGGCAGGAACCCGTCGCACCAGTGCGTCCACGCCGGCCCCTCGTGCTTCCACTTCCCATCCTTGGTGTAGATGGGGTAGAAGCCGGGGTGCTTCTCGATGAGATTGGAAACCTGCCGCTCGGCGAACTTGAGCGTGTCGTCGAGCAGCGTCCTGTCGATTTCTGGGCCAAACTGTATCACGGTTGATCTTCTCCCCGTGGTTCCAGGGTACGCCAAACCGTGGCGAAGCCGCTGGGGACCTTTCCCCTGGATCCGCGCAGCAGCAGCAGGGAAGCCCCCGGCGAGGCCTGCCCGATCTCGGCCGGTGGCAGGCGCGCCTCCGGACGCAGGTTGCTGAACATCAGTTGGATGCTGCGCTCCAGCGGCGGGAACTCCAACGTTGCCCTCAGGCCGCCGGAGTTGCCGCCAAACGCGAACCGCACGGGAACCAGCGCCACATAACAGTGGCCGTACGGGAAGTCGCGGCAGACCACCAGGTCCAGGCGCATCTCCAGCCGCGCCCCCTTTGGCGCCAGCACCGCGCCGTCTTTGACGGCGTCCTTTGAGACTTCGAAGATCACCTGATCTCCAGTGGCCGTCTTGGACAGGTCGAGCGTGGCGGCCAGCCTGGCCTGGAGCTTGAGGTCCGGCGGCAGGACCATTGCGACGGGCGCGGCCTTCGGCGCCGCGTCCGGCGGCGGGTCGTCGAAGATCAGCGTGGACTCGCCCATGTACTGCCTGCACCTGGAGAACATGGCGCGATTGCGGTTCTCGCCCCCATTGACGCCCGTCAGCGTCATCTCCATGGTCGTGGGCAGAATGTAGGTCTCTGCGCCGATAGTGACCTGCCCGTAATCGATCAGCTTGTAGCCCTGCTTGAGCGGGATGTTCGGCGGGATCTCGTCGACGGTCAACTCGATGCGCAGCAGCTCCAGGGTGGCGGCATCGTTCCAGACGTGGCCCTGGTATCCCACCACGCCCTCAGCCGTGCCGATGCGAATGAAGTAGAGGCTGTCTGCCGGAGAGACATGGTAATGGAACTTGTTCGCCTGCCGGCCGTTCAGCTCTTCCCTGCCGAGAAACTTGAACTCCACCCCCGGATCGAGGAAGATGCTCCGGGCGTGCAGGGCGAAATCGCCCGTGCCGATGGCGCCCTGGCCGCCCACCATGTCCCGCACGTCGCGCTCCTCGAACTTCGGCGAGCCAGGCCAGGCGTAGAGCTCCTTGCCGTCCACCAGGGCCACCTCCAGCCGCAGCGTGTCGAGCATTTGAAAGCGCTTCGTGTCGGGCGCGCGGTGCGAGCGCTCGATGGTCTGCACGCAGGTGAAGTTCGGCATGCTCTTGAGCATCTCCGCCACCACGTTCCGGGTGCGCCCCAGAAGCACCTGCTCGGCCGTCATCGGCTTGAGCGGGTTGTAGGCGTCCTGAGTCCGGCCCGGCAGCGCCGCGGCCAGCATGCAGATGAGAGGAGCCCAGCACGCCATGACCAGATTATAGGCTGGCGGCCATCTGCTATTCTCGGACCAATGGCAATCAAGCTGACCGTCTTCAACAATGGGCCCCTGCGTCTGGAGGGAGACGCCGCCGAACTGATGCTGCTGGACGCGCAAGGTAATGCGTTCGGCTTGGGCGGGCGGACCTCCATCGGCTTGTGCCGTTGCGGGCTGTCGGCCAACAAGCCGTTCTGCGACGGAAACCATGCGCGACAGGGCTTCCAGTCGGTGTGCGAGGCGCGCGAACTGCCGCCGCCAAAGCCCAAGGCGTAACAACTGGGAGGGGAGATCTCGTGACGAGGATGAACTACATCGCCGGCCCTGTGGCGCTGGCTTTAGCACTAGCCGTGTCCGGATGCTCGACAAAAGCCCCCAGCGCGGAACAACAGGTCGCCGAGGCTCAGAAGCAACTGGAAGAAGCGCAGAAGAAGCTGAAGGGGCTGGAGGAAAAGCGCGCGCGGCGGGCGGAAGAAGAGCCGGCGGCGGCGGCGCGGGAATTTTCGCTGGCGGCGGGCGCGCCGGTGCAGGTGCGCACGATTTCGTCGATTTCGACGAAGGCGGCGCGGGTGGGCGATAAGTTCGAGGCGACGCTGGCGAAGGCGCTGGAAGTGGACGGCTACGTGATCGCGGCCCAGGGGGCGACGGTGCGCGGCGAGGTGACGGAGTGCGATCCGGGCGGGCGGGTGAAAGGCGTGGCGTCGCTGGCGGTGGCGATCACGTCGATTGCCGGGAGCCACGGCCAGGCGCTGGCGATCCGGACGCAGCCGGTGGGTGTGACGGCGAAGAGCACGAAGAAGAAGGACGCGGCGAAGATCGGGATCGGCGCGGGGATCGGGGCGGCGATTGGGGCGATAGCGGGCGGCGGCAAGGGCGCGGCGATCGGCGCGGGCGTGGGGGGCGGCGCGGGCACGGGTGTGGTGCTGGCGACGAAGGGCGACGCGGCGGTACTTCCGAGCGAGTCGCTGCTGACGTTCAAGCTGGCGGAGCCGCTGACGGTGACCGAGAAGAGGTAGGCCATCAAACTCGGGCACATCCGGTCCTGGGCGTACACGATACCGGCTGCTTCGCTGGCGACGGCGGTGCTGATCAGCACGGCGGTGGTGACGTCGGTATTCCAGCCGTGGGGGCGGTGGCAGGAGTGGCTGTACCGGACGTGGGGCGCGACGGTGCTGGCGATTTTCGGGGCGCGGGTGCGGGTGCGGGGCGCGGAGAACCTGGCGCCGGGGCAGCATTACATCGTGGTCTCGAACCACCTGAGCCTGGTGGACACGCCGGTGATGGTGCGGCACCTGCCGATGCCGGTGAAGTTCCTGGCCAAGCGGGAGCTGTTGAAGGCGCCGTTCATCGGCTGGTACATCAACCGGGCGGGGCACCTGACGGTGGACCGGGCGAGCCCGCGCTCGGCGATCACGAGCATGAACGAGGGCGCACGGCTGGTGCGGGAGAAGCGGCTATCGGTGATGATCTTCGCCGAGGGGACGCGGAGCATGGACGGCGAGATGCAGCCCTTCAAGGACGGGGCGGCATACCTGGCGATCCAGTCGGGGGCGCCCTTGGCGCCGGTGGCGCTGGTGGGGACCTGGGACATCCTGCCGGCGAAGTCATCGCACTTCCGGGGGGGCGAGGTGGAGGTCCGGATCGGCACGCCGGTGAGCCCGGAGGGCTACACCTTGAAGCAGCGGGGGGAGCTGACGGAGCTGCTGGAAGAGCGGGTCAGGGCGCTGATGAGCGCCTGATGTGCTCGACGATGGCGAGGGTGAAGGCGTCGACGAAGTCGCGGCCGCCGGTCATGAGATTTGAGCGGGTCATGATGTCGAGCTCGATGTCGGGGTGGACGCCGATGTTCTCGATGAAGACGTCGCGGGCGCGGACGCCGAGGGAGATGGAGAGGGCGACGGAGGCTTCCGAGTAGAAACCGATGCGCTCCTGGGTGGAGAGCCCGCCGCCGCCGGCGGTGGGCATGCCGACCATGAGGGCGCGGTTGGCGTCCTGGATGACGGCGGGGAAGACGTCGGCCGAGGAGGTGGAGAACTCATCGATGAGGACGATCATGGGCTTGTCGTAGGCGGGGACGGCGCCGGGGTAGAGGTCGAGGGAGAAGCCGCAGATGGGGAGAGGGCCGGTGATGCCGCGGTACTCGTGGTAGGCGGTCTCGACGTCACCGAGGAAGCCTTTGAGGTAGGCGAGGGTGACGGGATCGGCGCCGTCGTCGAGGGCGTATTCATAGTCCTGGCGGAAGACGTCGACGATGTCGAGGGTGGGGCGGAGCTCGTCGCCGACGGTGCGGAAAGGGTAGGGGATGAAGCGCAGTAGGACGTCGTTGGTGAGGCAGACGTCGCCGCCGGGATTGCGCATGACATCGAGGACGAGGCCGTCGGAGTTGGCGCGGAGGTAGGCGATCTCGGTGTCGAGCGCGCGGAGCAGGGAGGAGCGGGAGGAGGAGGGGAACTGAGGGATGCGGATGTAGCCGATAGTGAAGCCGCCGGATTTGTAGGCGCCGCTGTAGATGGGGTCGCGGAAGTTGCGGCCGTAGCGGAGGTCGAAGCCGGGGGGCAGGGTGAAGAGGGGGCGGAGAGCGCCGAAGCCGCGAACGCGCTTGAAGGCGGGGGTGCGGCGGGTGGCGAGCGAGGCGCGGCCGGGGGGCGGGGCATCGGAGGCAGCGGCGGCGGCCGTCTTTGGGGTGGGCACGGGTCCGATGGCGGTGAGGGGGGCGCCGGACTTGTTCCAGGGGATGTCGTAGGACTCCAGGGCTCCGGTGGAGGCGCGGCGAACGGCGATGCGGGCGGTGTCGCCGACGAGGGCGGCGCGGGGGAGGACGTCCTGGTAGCGGTAGAGGATCTGGTCGAGAGCCCAGCGGCGGGTGGCGCGGGGGTTGGCGAAGGACTGGAGGCGCGAGGTGGAGTCGATCCAATCGAAGGCGGGCTGGCCGTCGACCGAGACGAGCTCATCGCCGACCTGGAAGGGGTAGAGGGACTCCGGCAGGAGGGACCTGGTGATGTTGTCGATGACGGCTTTGCCGTCGTAGATGTCGGCGTCGACGGGGGCCCAGGCGAGGAAGTCGGAGTGGAGGAAGAAGCCGGAGTGGAGGTCGCGGAGGGAGGCGATGTACTCCATGCAGAGCTCGAAGTAGGCGAGGTCGTCGGGGGCGGCGGCGACGCGGGTGAGCCAAGGCTCGAGCTGGAGGGCGTCGTAGGAGAAGGTATCGATTTTCCACTGGTAGGGGGCGTAGGCTTTGGCGACGGAGGCGGCGAGCTGTTCGAAATCGACGCGGCGCTGGGAGGGGGAGATCTGGGCGGGGAGGAGGAGTGAAAAAGCGCAGAGGAGGAGGGCCGCGCGCGCGGGGCTCTTGATAGAATGGACGGTGGCCGGAAGACCGCCGCCGGGAGGGAGTGAGAAGGTGTTTGCCATGATTCTTCGCTTTTACAGTTGCCTGTTCGTGTTGATCGCCGGGGTCTTCATGACCGGGGTCTCGCTGGTGCTCTTGCTGAGCGGCTCAAAGAACTTCAAGTTTGACATGCTGCCCTTCTGGAAGGGTGACACGGCGTTGTACTGGCTGCTGGGGCTGGGGCTGGCGGGGGTGTTGACGGCGGTGGCCGGGCTGCTGGGGAAGCTGCGGCCGCTGCTGGTGGTGTACACGGTGGGGCTGCTGGGGCTGATGGTGTACGGCTTCTTCATGAGCCCGGCGTACCGGTTCTCGGGGCAGTCGGAGGCGAAGTCGGTGGCCTGGATCGGGCTAGCGGGGCTGGTGGCGGTGGCGGGATCGCTGATGCAGTTCAAGGAGAGGCGGCGGGCGTAGGGGCTAACCCGCTCGCTACCGCTCGCGGCTCTACGTGCTGGGGTAGGGGTTGAAGTCATGGTTCAGGCTCCGGGTGGGTTGGGGAAGAAGTGGGGGATGGAAGTGGTGGCGGGGCTGGTGGCGGGCGTAGGGGCTAACCCGCTCGCTACCGCTCGCGGCTCTACGGGTTGGGGAAGAAGTGGGGGATGGAGGTGGTGGCGGGCCAGGCGGCGAGGGCGGTGGCGATGGCGAGGTCGTCGGGGGAAGAAGTAGGGCGGTCGCGCAGGTTGAGGAGCTCCTCGGTGAGTTGAGGGCGGCAGTGGCGGGCGGCGGGGAGGTCGAGGAGGCGGCGTTCGAAGAGAACGCGGAGGTTGGTGATGAGGTCGCGGCGCGGGACGATGTAGCCGCCGTGGGGTGAGGAGTGGGGGTGGCCTGAGGCGGAGATGGTGATGGGGTAGATGTTGGCCTGGAGGCGGGCATCCTTGAGGAGTTCGACGACAGGGGCGCCGACGCCGGAGGCGTCGACGGCGAGGGTCTTGAGGGCGCGCTGGTTGAGGGTGGGGATGAGGTGGGCGAGGCGGCTGACGATTTCGAGGTACGGGGTGCGGAGGGGGATGCGCTGGGCGTGAATGAGGGCGAAGCGGAGCTCCATCTCAGTTTCCCGGGTGATGGGGCAGAGGCGGCCGGTGGGCTCATGGGTGCGCTGAAGAAGGACGAGGGCGGCGGGGTCCTGGCGCTGGCCGAGGTCGAAGCCGAGGAAGATGTGCGTTTGGAGGCGTCGCATGGGTCAGTCGCGCCAGAGAGGGCGTCCTCCGTTGAAGGGGGCGAAGTCGGGGTTGAGAGCGGCGTCGAGGAGGTCGCGATCAAAGACCTGCTCATTGGAGGCGGCGAACTCGCAGAAGAACTCGCGCCGGGTGGCGGCGTCGCCGTGGTTGAGGCGGAAGCGGTCGAGGAAGTCCTTCGAAATGGAGGGGCAATCGGCGGCGGTGACCTGGAAGCGGCGGAGGAGGGGGGCGTTGGGTACCCGCTCGCTATCGCTCGCGGCTCTGTGGCCAGGGGATTCGGGGTTGGGGGCATCAGAGCGGTGCCAGGCTTCGTAGAAGAAGCCGGTTTGGGACTGCGGGGTGGAGATGAGCCAGATGGCGGCGTTGGAGCGGGCGCCGGAGGGGGAGAGGGACTGGAAGAGATCGTCGCGGATGAAGGCGGCCTCCTCGAAGATGATGAGGGAGGCGGAGGAGAAGCCGCGGGTGGTGGGGGCGACGCCGGGGAGGCCGATGATGCGGGAGGCGTTGGGGAGGAGGAGGGAGAAGCGGGAGACGGAGTCGGTGCGGGGGCGGATGCCGAGGGTGCGGAGGAAGGCGCGGGTTTTGAGGATCCACTCGGCGGACTGGCGTTCGGTGGGGGCGGCGACGAGGACGCAGGCGTTGGGCCGGGAGAGGGCGTGGTGGAGGGCCTTGATGGCGGTGATGGTGGACTTGCCGAACTGACGGGTGCAGCAGAGGATGAGGTTGGGCTCGGGGGCGCTGAGGATTTCGGCCTGGAGGGGGTCGGGCGTGAAGTGCAGTTTTTCGGTGGCCCAGAGGACGGGGTCGCCGCCGGGGACGGGTGCAGAGGGGGTCTGCGCAGTGGGGGTGAAGGGACGGGAGAGGCCGGGTTTGCGACGCTGGGTGGCGATCATGGAGCGGGCTCCGTGGGGTTCGCCCCGGGTTCCGCCAGGTTCGTTTCCTGGGGGTCAAGTGCTTGATTCAAAAGGCTCCGTAGGGTCGTTCCGTCATCCTCGATTTGTGGGGTAATGTCGAGGTCGAAGTGGAGGTTGGTGGGCGAGTCGGGAAGGGGGAAGTGGCGGAGCTGCTGGAGGATGCGGAGGTTGTCGTTGATGACGCGCTGCCAGAGGGCGATGAGGCGGGCGGCGGTGGGGATGGCGCGAGAGCGGTCGGCGAGGGTTTTGAAGGCGTTGGCGTGGTGGAGGGCCGCGGGTGCGCCGGGGACCTGGAGCTCGAACGACCGGCGGGCGCGTTCGATTTCGAGGGACTCGAGCTGGGCGGGGACCTCGGCGTAGCGGGAGAGGCACCAGAAGGCGTCGGCGATATTGGCGACGATTTGGGCCTCGACCGGCGTGGCGGGTTGAAACTGCTGGATGAAGGCCTGGTGGTGGGCGACGAAGGTGTCGCGATCGTCGTCGGTAAGACGGATGGGAGAGGCGGAGTAGAGGGAGTGTTTGAGGGCGTTCATGGACGAGCGGGCCTTGCCGGCGGCGGTGATGGGGCCTTTGGACTTGGCGCCGTTGATACGGGACTGCTGGGCCTTGGTGAGGCGGATCATGGGATGAGCTCCTTTCCTGGGGGCGGGCGGTAGGGCCCACCACGGGGGAAGTTGTCGCATGGGGGCAAGGGGGGAAGAGGGCGGAGCGTTGCAAGTGGTTGAAAAGGGGGAGAAGATAAAGTGGTGAAGGGCGTGACCGCTAGGGGGGAAAGCCGCCGATTCACGCTGAATTGCGGGCTGGGAGTAAGAATGAGCGACGAGCTAGTCCCGTTTGAGAGCGAGGTGCTGCTGTACAGGACGCCGGATGGGAAGGTCCGGGTGGAGGTCTACTTCCGGGACGAGACCTTCTGGTTGACGCTCAACCGGATTGCCGATCTGTTTGGGACCTCGAAGCAGGCGGTGAGCTATCACCTCAAGAACATCTATGGGAGCAAGGAGTTGAGCCGTGAGGCAACTGTCAAAGAAATTTTGACAGTTCAATCCGAAGGGGGACGGACGGTTTCCCGCACGCTCGACTACTACAACCTGGACGTGGTGATCGCGGTGGGCTACCGGGTGAACAGCTTTCAGGCGACGCAGTTCCGGATCTGGGCGACGAAGACGCTGCGGGAGTTCATGGTGAAGGGCTTCGTGCTGGATGATGAACGGCTGAAGCAGGGGAAGCAGTTCGGGGCGGATTACTTCGAGGAACTGCTTGAGCGGATCCGGGAGATCCGGGCGAGCGAGCGGCGGTTTTACCTGAAGATCACCGATATTTACGAGCAGTGCAGCACGGACTACGACGCGGCGGCGGAGATTACGAAGGCGTTCTTCAAGACAGTGCAGAACAAGCTGCACTGGGCGATTACGGGGCAGACCGCGGCCGAGATTGTGGCGGAACGGGCCGACGCGGCCAAGCCGAACATGGGGCTGCCGACGTGGAAGAACGCTCCGGCGGGGCGGATCACGAAGGCCGATGTGACGATCGCGAAGAACTACCTGGCGGAAAAGGAGATCAAGGAGCTTGAGCGCATCGTGGTGATGTATCTCGACTTCGCGGAACTGCAGGCGACCCGGCGGATTGGGATGCGGATGAAGGAGTGGGTTGAGCGGCTGGACGCTTTCCTGCAGTTCAACGAGTACGAGGTACTGACGAATCCCGGTTCCGTTTCTCACGAAGTGGCGAAGGCGCTGGCGGAGGGCGAATACGAGAAGTTCCGGGTGATGCGGGACCGCGAGGCCATCAGCGATTTCGAGCGAGAGGTGAAGCGGATTGAGGCGGGGGGCGGAGTTGGGGAGCGGAGGGCTGGGGGCGGGCGGGAGTGAATGCGAAGCCACGAGGGGAGAGCGGCGGGGAGGAAAGCAGTATCGCTTTGGGAGGAGCGAGAGCGGGCTGGCGCGGAGATACTGGCCGCCGTGGATGAGGCGGAAGTCTCGCTGGCGCGAGGCGAGGGGCGCAAGGTGACGCAGGAGTCGATGCGCGAGCTTGCGGCGGAGGATGTAGAGGCGCGCTGATGAGATGCCGTGGTTCGACGCTGGCCGCTACGCGCTTCTCGCGAGCCAGCCCGGCTTGATTTCGACGGGATGTGGAGTGATGCCTGGGGTTTTCAGGCGGTTAGGGGCGAACCTCGGAGGGCAAACGGCTGAGGAGGGCATCAAAGACCTCGAGCAGTCTTCACCCAATTCAACCAGATTGTGAGTTTTGCGGAAGGGGATGCGATGGCGAGGACAGGAATGCCTTCATTGGCGGATGACGGTTGCCGGCAGAGAGGCCGCAAGATGGGTGCGGCTGTTGAACTGGCCGGCGGTCCAGACCAAGACATCGGCGGCTGTGCCGGTTCCCCAGAGCGTCTCATAGGCGAGGCGGCCGCGGCGCCGTTCCTGTTGCGCGTCGTCGGGCACGACGACGAGGATGTCGTAGTCGCTGTCCGGCCCGGCGTCTCCCCGGGCAACCGAGCCGAAGAGGTAGATGCGTTCGGGCTGGTAAGCCTCGACGAGACGGCGCACGACCTCGGCCAATGCCGTGTCGCTGGCGGCAGGAGTTTTGAAGACGGCGGGGTTTTCGCTCGCCATAGCTGGTGTCCATCATTTTGCCACAAGCGGCTGAAATCGGGATGGCTCCAGGGGCGGCGTCACAGAATCCACTCTTGTGGCACTCGAGGCGAAGGGGTATCCGGGCGGGCGCGGAGGGCCATGAGCGGCGGCGCGGGCGCGGATTTCGGTGAAGAGGCCGACGAGGCGACCTGACTGGCCGGGCTTGAAGACGCCTTCGACACCGAGCGGGTTGAGGCCGGTGAAGGGCGACTTGCCTATTCCGGTGAAGCCGATCGCTGTTCCGGGCTGATGGCGATCAGCATTCCGGGATGATGGCGATCACCATCGGAGAGAAGCGACGCTGGCTTGTTTCATGATCGTGAAGTGATCGGCATTGGTCAACAGCTTCCTATTTTCTTCGCCGTTTGAGAGGGGAGTGGGGTGCGGGGGCATATGCGCTAACTTAATTCTGTTGACTGGCTTCAAGTCAACAGCTACTCTTGGGCATGGACACACGAGAAGCGCTTGAGTTTCAATGGCCGTATCTACTGACCCTGCTCCCGCCGTTTGAAGATCTCGAAGCTGGCGC
>JACRBC010000003.1 GCA_016213245.1 Candidatus Solibacter usitatus
GTGGACGGCCTGAAGCGATTCGTCTCGATCAGGGAGAGCCCCTACCACGGATTGAACTTCTGCCAGGGCACCGTGACTGAAATGCTCCAGGATCCCAATCGCGAAATCGGCGGCGTCATCCGCTGGTTCGGCAGCCGCGGGAAGATCTTCAACGTGCACTTTCGGAACATCCAGGGCCGCTTCCTCGATTTCCGCGAGACCTTTTCGGACGACGGCGACGTCAACATGCTCGACGCCCTCCGCGCCTACCGCGCCGTTGGCTATGACGGCATGCTGATGCCCGACCACGTGCCTCACATCGAGGGCGACACGGGAGGCCGCCAGGCCTTCGCCTATTGCTTCGGCTACATCCGCGCGCTGATGCAGTTGCTGGAACGGGAGACTTGAGCCGCAGGACGCCTTCAGCCTTTCCCCAGGTAGAAAAACCGCAGAATGAAGAGCGCCGTGAGCGCGTAGACCAGCCAGCTCACCTTGCGCCATTCACCCGCGATCACCTTCAGCAGGGTGAACGACGTGAAGCCGAAAGCCAGACCGTTGGCGATGCTGAAGGTCAGCGGAATTGCTGCCAGCGTCAGGAACGCTGGAATGGCGCTGGCCGGGCGTGCCCACTCGATCTCCTCAGTGTGCGTCAGCATCAGCGCCCCGACAATGATCAGCGCCGGCGCTGTGGCCTGCGCCGGGATCACCCCCAGTAGCGGCGCGACGAACAGCGCGGCCAGAAACAGCAGCCCGCACACGATGGCCGTCACCCCCGTGCGCCCTCCCGCCACCACCCCTGCGGCGCTCTCGATGTAGCTCACCACTGTCGAGGTGCCGCACAGCGCCCCGGCCGTGGACGCGATGGCGTCCGACGTCAGAATGCGGTTGACGCGCGGAATGTGGCCGTCGCGGTCGAACAGGCCGGCGCGCGTGCCCACCGCCACCAGCGTCCCGATGTTGTCAAACAGGTCCACGAACAGGAACACGAACACAATCTCCAGCAGCCCCAGGTTCAGCGCGCCGGCGATGTCCAGCTTCAGAAACGTGGACGAGAGCTCCGCCGGCGAGTATGGCTGCGGATTCCAGCGCACCAGTCCTGTCGCCGCACCGGCCAGCGTCGTCGCCAGGATGCCAAGGAGCATCGCCGCCCGCACGCCCCACACCATCAGCCCGGCGATGAGCAGGAGCCCAAATACGGCCAGCAGCGTCCCCGGGTCCCGCAGATTCCCCAAACTGACGATGGTGGCCGCGTGCGGTTGGATGATCCCCGCGTTGCGAAATCCGATGAAGGCGATGAACAGCCCGATGCCCACTGCCACCGCCGAAAACAGCTCTCGTGGGATGGCTTCCAGAATCAACTGCCGGATGCCCACCGCCGTCAGAATCAGAAAGATCACTCCGGAGAGAAAGACGGCGCCCAACGCCACCCGCCAGTGCACCCCCATCCCCAGGCAGACCGTGTAGGTGAAATACGCGTTCAGCCCCATCCCCGGCGCCAGCGCGATCGGATATCGCGCCAGCCCCCCCATCAGGAAACACCCAATGGCGGAAGCCAGGCACGTGGCGGCCGTCACCGCCGCCACCGGCATCCCCGCTTCCCGCAGAATGGACGGGTTCACGAAGATGATGTAGGCCATCGTGACGAACGTGGTCGCCCCGGCCAGCACCTCCGTGCGCCAGTTCGCACCCAGGGCGTCAAACTGAAAGTAGCGTTCCAGACGAGCGCGCATCGGAACGTAGGATATCCCAATCGGCGGCGGTCCACGTGGCGCAGGGGCCGCGCGTCAATTCGCGTATTTCTTGAGTTCCATCTCAAGAAAGACCAGCTCTGACTCGAGCTGCACGCGAAAGCGCACATTGCAGCAATGCTGCATTTCAGTGAGCACGCGCGTGCGGCTGAGCATCAGGTTGTTCACCCGCGTCTGTTTCTGGCGCTCCTCGCCGCTGAACGGCGTATTGCGGGACGCCGGCCTCTCGGAGGACCCTTCGATCTGGGCCTCCACCGACTTGCTCTCCCAACCTCGTGCCATACCTTCATTGTAGGCCTTTCATCGTGGCGCGGTGGGTGTGGGTTCCCGCTCGCGATGGGCCGGGCCGCGCCCCTATGCCCGCAGGATGCTCCTGGCGCGCTCGAAAACAGCTCGGAGCATCGCTTCGGTGAGCCTTCCTGTGGAGGTGTTCTGCTGGCTCGGATGGTACGAACTGATCAGCACGGGCCCTCCGCCGGTGGGCGGGTGCTGGCGATCATGCGCGAAGGGAAAACTGGCACGCGCCGCCACTCCACCCGCCTCGCGTGCCAGAGTCAGGCAATTGTCAAAGGCGATCCGGCCCAGTGCCACCACAACGCGCACCCGACGCAGCAGCGCGACTTCGCGCGCCAGGAACGGGCGGCACGCGGCGATCTCCGCCGGCAGCGGCCTGTTGCCCGGAGGCGCGCAGCGCACCGATGCGCTCACCCAGGCGTCGTTCAGCCGCAAGCCGTCGCCGCGGTCCAGGCTCGTAGGCTGGTTGGCGAAGCCCGTTTGCCACAGTGCACGGTACAGCCAGTCACCGGAGCGGTCGCCCGTGAAGACCCGCCCGGTGCGGTTGGCGCCGTGCGCGCCCGGAGCAAGCCCAACGATGAGCACCCGCGCCTGCTGGTCGCCAAAGCCGGGTACGGGCCGACCCCAGTAGTCACAGTCGAGGTAGGCGCGCCGCTTGACGCGCGCCACCTCGCGGCAGTGGTCCCGCAGCCGCGGGCACTGCTCACAGTTGACAATCTGAGATTCGAGCCGGACCGGGCTGTCGGCCATCGGAGCTTCCAATTGTCGCCGATTGGGGTAGCATAGTGAACCATGAGGAACAAACTCACTCGCAGAACGGTCATGGCGGGGGCGGCGCTGGCACAGGCGGCGCGGCCCGCGCTTGTACGGCAGGATTGGCCGGTGTTCGACGAACTCGAGGAAAAGGCGGTCCTCGATGTCCTCCGAAGCGGCAAGTGGAGCCGCTCCAGCGGCGGCCAGCGCGCCATCGAGTTTGAGGCCCGGTATGCCGCCCTGACCGGCGCCAAGTACTGTCTCGCCACCGCCAACGGCACCAGCGCCCTCATCGCGGCTCTCAACGCCTGCGATGTCGGTCCGGGCGACGCCGTGCTTCTGCCGCCCTACACCTTCGTGGCGACGCTCAACGTCATCCTCCTGCAGCACGCCCTGCCCATCTTTGTCGATTCCAACCTCGAAACCTTTCAGATCGACGCCGGCAAGCTCGACGCAGCCGTCACCCCCGAATGCCGCGTCGTCCTCCCCGTCCACCTCGGCGGAGCGCCCGCCGACCTCGACACCATCCTGGCTTTCGCGAAAAAGCGCGGCCTCAAGGTGATCGAAGATGCCTGCCAGTCCCACCTCGGCGAGTGGCGCGGCAAGAAAGTCGGTACCCTTGGCGATTGCGGCTGCTTCAGCTTCCAGGCCTCCAAGAACCTCAACAGCGGCGAGGGCGGCGCTTTGATTACCAATGACGATGCCCTCATGGACCGCGCCTACGCCTTCCACGGCAACGGCCGCGGCCGCAAGGCCGAGGTCGCCGGCTTTTCTTACGCCAGCAACGGCGCCAACCTGCGGCTGACCGATTTCCAGGGCGCGTTGCTCCTCGCCCAGATGACGCGCCTGGAGGAGCAATCCCGCCGCCGCGAACAAAATGCGAAATACCTGGCCTCGATGCTCGCCAAGATCCCCGGCATCAAGCCGGCGCGCCTGTACGACGGCTGCACGCGCAACGCCTGGCACTTGTTCATGTTCAGGCTGGAAAGCGGAGCCGGCGTCAGCCGTTCACAGTTCCTCAAGAACCTCTCTGCCAGAGGAGTCGGCGGCTCCGGCGGCTACTCCCCGCTGAACAAGGAGCCCTTCCTCCGGCGCATCGTCGAAGGCCGCCACTACAAGCGCGTCTACGGCGAGAAGCGGATCCGCGAATGGGTGGAGCGCAACCACTGCCCCGTCAACGACCGGCTGTGCCAGGAAGCGGTGTGGTTCTCGCAAACAACGTTGCTCGGCTCTCGCTCCGACATGGAACAGATCGCCGAAGCCGTCAGCAAGGCGCGCGCCGCCTGACGCCTATTTCCGCACCGCCAGTACTCCCGCGCCCGGCGCCAGTTCCACCTTCGCCGGCGCGGCCTTCAGCTTCAGTGTAAACGTCGCTGGCTCAGGGCCGGTGCGGATCCACTTCACCAGCGGCTTTGCCGCGCCCGGAAAGCGGATCTCCACCGGCAGATCCACGCCGAAATCATCGTCCACGCCGCTCTGCTTCACCGTCACTGCCAGTTGCACCGCGGGCGCCTTGCCGCTCACCTTGGACGAAACTTCGATCGTCGGTATGCCCGTGGAGTACACCCAGTTGTCAAAGAAGTTCTCCAGGTCGGCATCAGGCAAGCCCGGCGGCGAAAACTCCGCCGCCAGCTCACGGAAGGCCTCCGTCGTCAGCCCGCGATAGGCGTATCGCTTTCGAAGCTCTCCCAGCATCGCCAGGAATCGCGCATCGCCCATGCGCCGCCGGAGCATGTGCAGGATCCATGAGCCCTTGTCGTAGGTGATCGCGCGCCACGGATCCGGCCCGGTCTCCACGTGCAATCGCATGCCCCACGTGATGGGACCCGCCGACTCCAGTGTCCGCGCCTTGCGCTGCGCCTGAGACGCCTCCGGCTGCTTCAATTCCAGGGCGTTCACCTCGAAGCCCTGCGGATCCGGCGGCTTCTGGTCCACTTTCAATTCGGGCAGCGGCGCCCGCAGCGCATCGCGGTACTCCTCCAGCGATGTCTCCAGCGCCTTGGCCCCCTTCTTGCGCTCGAGCACCAGCAGCGCCGAGTAGTTCGCCAGCGCTTCAGTCAACCAGTCGTCGTGGTAGCTCTCCGAGATCACCAGGTTGCCCCACCACTGGTGCGCGGTCTCGTGCGCGTGCAGAATCTCAGAGAAAAAGGTGTAGTGCCTGGCAGTCTGCAGCGCCGCCGGACGCTCCTTCTCATCCAGATACGAAATCGTGGATAGATAAAGCAACCCCGGAAAGCCCTGCCCAAAGTTCCCCGGAATGGGTGACACGGTCAGCGTCTTCAGCGGAGGCGGGCCGAACTGCGCTGCCATCCACTCCAGGGCTGAAGCGATTTCCGCCGCCAGTTCGTTCAGGCGCGCCACGGGGTTGGGCGGCTGGCCGGACGGCGCCATCACGATCTGGCCGGGACGCGGGACCGTGCTGCGCGCGGGCCAGACGGGAGGCAGTATCATCGTCCGCGGCGCCGCTTGCAGGGCCGTTTCTACGGCGCGGTTGGCGAATACCTGAACCTGAAAACCGGCTCGCGTCAACTCCACGCCTTCATACTCCCCAATGTTGAAACCCGCCAGCCGCACCGGGGACGTCGACCGCCGCCGGGCGATGCGCCACTCCCCTTCCACGCGCTCCTCGGCGATGTCGCCGGTGGCCACCACCCGCAACTCCTTCGGCACCTTGAAGGTCAGATCGTAGGTCGTGAAGTGATACCCGCGGGACGGATACCAGTTCGTCCGCGCTCCAACGTAGTAAACGTTGTTCCCGGCCGGCCGGATCACCTTTCCGCTGTGGACGAACTCGATCTCGTGCGAACTGCCCGCCTCCATGGGCGCGGGCAGAACCAACAGGAATGGATCATTGACGCGGTTCCCAATCAGGTTCGCTCGCATGGACTCGCGACGGAACACCTCGGCGGGTTGGCCGTCGATGCGCGCCGCCACCACGTCCATGGCCGGAGCGAGTTCAAACGAGAGCGCGCCAGACACCCGCTGCCGCGCCTTCGCGGTCAGCCGCGTGACCACAGACAGCGTCAGGTCGGGCCGCAACTCCGCCTCGATCCGGTAGTTCTCCATCACCACGTCGGCGGCTTCCGGCGTCCTGGCCCGCCGCCGTTTCCGGCCCTGGAAGCTGGTCCAGACCCGGAACGCCGCCGAATCGTTGCTCGACACCTGCCCGGCGACAATCTCCTCCGGTAGCGTCGGGTCGTACAACAGGTCGAAGTTGCCCAGTTGCCGGCCGGCGACCGTGCTGAAGAAGACCCCGCGCGAAGGGTCGCGCGTCAGCAGGTCCAACACCAGTCTCACTTGGAAGCTGGCGCTAAGATTGCGGATCGCTTCATTCATCCGGCCCGCCAGCAGGAGTCCGGTTTCGGCGTCTTTCTTCTGCTCTCCCGCCTCGATCTGTTTGAGGAGCGCCTCCGCCGTCCCGTCTGTGAAGACCAGAATCGCGGAATGAAAGTGCTCGTTGAGATTTGGCGAACCGGTGGCGGCCGCCAACCCGGCGCGCTCGCTGCGGTCCGGCGGCCGCAGCAGCACCTCGGCATCGTCTCCCGGCCCGCTTCCGCTATAGAGCGCAGCGATCCTTTGACCGGCGATCGGCCTTGTGAAGATCAAGTGGCCGTCCGTAAAGTAGATCCGCAGATCTTCCTTCTCAAGCGTCAGATCCCGGACCCGATAGCACGCCTCGGGATCCAGACTGATCTGCCGCAGCTCCGCCCCGATCGACGACGCAGTCTCACCTGCGGCCAGAGGCCACGCCAGGCAGACGGCAAGTAGCAAATGCGCCCTCACAGATTCAGTGTATGCCGCAGCGCCGGCGCGCACCTACAGCTTGGCGGCCGCCCGCGTCGCCTGGCCAATACGGATCAGCGCCCGTAGCGCGCCCTGGGCGATCAACGGAGAGTTCTCGTGCCTCTTCCGCAGCGCCCTCAACACCCCGGCAAAACTCGCGTCTCCGGTCCTGCCCATCGCCCAGACCGCCGCCGCCTGAAAGGCCGGGTCCGGGCTGCCGGCCATACGTTCCATCGCCTGCGTGGCCGCCGCATCGCCTTGCAGGTATTGGCCCACCAGCGCATTGGCCACCACGCGATGGTGCGCGTCCTGCACGCCGCGCGCAAACAGCTCCGTGGCGAAATCGTCATTCGAGCACCACAACGCCTCGATCGCGTTGGCCCGCACCCGCGCGTCGGGATCCCCGAACAACCCGTTCAGCCACTCGTGCGCCCGCCCGGCCTTGCCCGCCAGAATCGCCATCCGCGACCGGATTCGCGGCTGGCTGCTGTTGCGTAGGTTCTCCAGGTAAAACAGGATCTCCGGGGCTCCCCTAATCGATTCCAGCACCCCCAGCAGGAAGACCGGGTCAAACTTTCTCGCCCCGCCGCTACGCGCGGAATCCGCCAGCGCCCGCGCCACCAGCCGCTCAAACCCCGGGTCGAGGCGTCGCGCCAGCCCGGCGATCGAGGCGGCCGCCCGTTGATCGGCGGAGAAAAGCTCCTGCAGCACGGACAGCAGCATCCCGCGCGAGGACAGCAACGCCACCACATACCGCGCCTCGGCCGACTCCGGCGCCGTCTCCAGCCTCCCGCGAACCGCCTGCTGGAACAGGCCCGGCGCCCGCTCTAGCAACTCCCGCAAACTGCGGCCATGCCCTTGCGGATCGCTCGAAAACAACTCCAGCGACCTGTTGACTTGTGAAGCTATGTCGCCCACTTCTCGTCTTATCGACAGAGGCGGAGAAACGTGAGCTGAAGTGCCGGCCCCCTGGGCCCGCCGTCAGATAAACATCTCTTCGTCGTGAGTGGCCCGGTCCACCGTCGGCCGCCGGCCCATCATGAACGTCTGCACCGCCGCCTTCACGCCGGCCACCATGCCGCTCACCTCGCGCACCGGCTTCAGCACCGTGCCGTGCACCACGCCCACCACCTCCTGCACCCGCGAGAGAATGTCGTCCAGCACTAGTTCGACCCGCTCGGCCTGCACCTTCAGGTGCGTGCCCAACTCCACCCGCGCGCTGTCGATCTGCGTTAACTGCTCCTGCGCCAGCTCCAGCACCGCCCTGGCCCGATCCGTTGTATCGCGCACATCGCTGGCGATCGAAGTGAGCGTCCTTTGCGCCTGCTCAAGCGTCTCCCCGGCTCTGGGGATCAGCGGGGACACGTCTTCCTGCAGTTGCTTCACGCGTCGGTACGTGCCCAGCGAAGCCATGGCGATCCCCAGCAAAGCCGCCGAGGACACCGTCACCGCGCCCGCCATCAGGTAGAGTGCTGTTTCGCCCATGCGCCTCTATACGCCTTCTATCAACTCATCGTCGGGCGCGTGTGCCGGCGCCGCGTCATCGACCTTCTCGCGGTAGGCCGACCGGCCCGCTTCCACCGCTGCCGCCAACTGCTCCTTCTGCCGCGCCAGCGCCTGCTTGCTGCGCTCCAGCGTCTCGGCCGCCGTTTCCTTCAATTCGTCGCCGCGCCGTTTCAGGTATTCCTTGCCTTCGTCGGCCTTCTCGCGGATGAGCTCGCGTGTCTCCGCGCCGGACTTGGGCGCAAACAGAATGCCCACCGCCACTCCGAGCCCCAGCCCGAGGAAGAAATAGGAGAACTTGTTGTCGTCTTCCATCACTGCTCCTTGCTGATTCCAGTGTACTCCACAGACAATGAATCATAGCCATGGGATTCGGCCAACCAAAGAAACTCGCCGCCGGTGAACTGAAGGACTACGCCCTCCGCCTGCTGGCCGGGCGCTCCCTGTCGGTGGCCGACCTGAAAGGCAAGCTGCGGCAGCGCGCCGCCCATCTCCCCGACATCGACGACATCGTCCTCCAGTTGAAGGAATACGGCGCCCTCTCCGACAGCCGCTACGCCGAACACTATGCCGGCGCGCGCGCCGGCGGCGGCAGCTTCGGCCGCCAGCGCGTGCTCTCCGATCTCCTCCGCCGCAAAGTGGCCCCCAAGATCGCCGAAAGGGCCGTCGGAGACGCCTTCGCCGGGTTCGACGAGAACCAGATGATCCACCAGTGGCTGGCGCGAAAGTACCGCAATCAAGACTTGTCCGCCCTGCTTAAGGACCCGGCCAAGCTCGCCTCCGCCTACCGCCGCCTGCGCCAGGCCGGTTTCGCCAGCGGGCCGTCCATCCGCGTCCTGAAACGCTTCGCCGCCCAGGCCGGGCAGTTGGAGGGCCTGGAAGACGGCGAACCCGCCGGCTGACCCCGGGCCGGCCTCAGCCCACCAGCGCCGCCTCGTTCGATAGCAAGCCGATCCTCTCCGCCGAGATGTTCACCACGTCGCCCTCGGCCAGTGCGGCCTCTTGCGTTACGATGATCCCCGTCCCGGTCAGCAGCACGCTCCCGGCCGGAACGGGATTGGCCAGCAGCAGGTACTCGATCAACTGCTCCAGTTTCCGGCCCAGTTTGGCCGTGGTCGTCGCGCCCTCGAACAGGATCTTTTCCCCTCGGAGGATTGCCAGCGACATGGACAGGCTGTAAGGATCCCGGATTTCATCGGTCGTCACAAACCACGGCCCCAGCGAGCAGCAGGCCGAGTAGACCTTCGACTGAGGCAGGTACAACGGGTTCTCGCGCTCGATATCCCACGCCGAGACGTCGTTGGCCAGCGTGTATCCCAGAATGCGCCCTTTCGAGCCCAGCAGCACGGCCAGTTCAGGCTCGGGCGCCGTGAACGTGGAGTCGCGCCGGATGCCGATCTTCTGCCCCGGACCGACGCAGACCCTGGCCGTGCCCTTGAAGAAAATCTCCGGCCGCGGCGCGGTGAAAACGTGGCGGTAGAAGCCCTCCCGCGTGCCGTGCTCGGCGTCGCGAAAGCTGGCGCTCATCTCGTAGGTACACCCGCACGCCCATACCTCGCGAGGTTCGATGGGAATCGCCGGTTCGTGGTGCTCGTGGCCTCGCATCGCGTACCGGGAGGCGACCTCCGTCAGTCCCGCCTTCTCACGGTCTGCCCGTTCGACCAGTTCCCTCAGGGTGTAGCCCGGAATCGGCCGCGCCATGCCCTCTTCAAACACCGCCGCCGTCAGCCGGCCTTGCCACAATACTTGTCCGAGTTTCATTTCAGTCCGCGTTCCGGGTCAGTACTTCACGTACACCGTCTTGTAGTCGCTGTAGAATTCCATCGCCGCCGGGCCTTGCTCCTTCGGCCCGAAGCTCGAGTCCTTGGTCCCCCCAAAGGGAAGCTGGTATTCGACGCCGGCGCTCGGCAGGTTCACCGTCACCAGCCCGGCTTCGATCCCGTAAATGTACTCGTACATCCGTGACAGGTTCGTCGTCTGCAACGAGGCGGAGAGCCCGAACTCGCTCGCGTTGGCGATCTCCAGAGCCTGCTCCAGGTCGCGCGCCTTCATGATCGCCAGCACCGGCCCGAAGACCTCCTCGCGCGCGATCACCATATCCTGCGTCACGCCCGCAAACACCGCCGGCTCCACAAAGTAGCCTTTGTCGTAACCGGCTCCCACCAGCCTTCGCCCGCCGCACAGCGGCTCGCCGGCCTCCTTGCGCCCCACTTCGATGTAGTGAAGAACCGTGTCGAGCTGGCCCTGGTCCACGCACGGCCCGATGTCGATCCCCGGCTGCATGCCGTCGCCCACCTTCAGACTCCGGGTGCGCTCCACCACCGCCTCAACGAAGCGCTCGTAGATGCTCTCCTCGACGATCGCCCGCGAAGTGGCCGTGCATTTCTGCCCCGTCGAAAAGAACGCCCCATTCACCGTGTTCTCCACGGCCTGGCTGAAGTCCGCGTCCGCCAGCACGATAGTCGGATTCTTGCCGCCCATCTCCAATTGGATCCGCAGCCGCCGCCTGGAAGCCTCCTCGTGCAACTGGCTCCCCACCTGGCACGATCCCGTGAAACTGATGGCCTTCACCGGCCCGGCATGGACCAGCGCGGACCCGATCGACCCGCCGCTGCCGGCCACGTAGTTCACCACGCCCCTTGGGAAACCCGCCTCATGACAGGCCTCCACGATCCGCCACGAGCTGAGCGGCGCCGCCGATGCAGGCTTCACCACGATGGTGTTGCCGCAAATCAGCGCCGGCGCCATCTTCCACGCCGGAATCGCGCTGGGGAAGTTCCACGGCGTGATCAGGCCCACCACGCCCACCGGCTTGCGCACGGCGAACATGTGTACCCGGTCGCGCTCGCTCGGCGCCAGTACCCCTGCTAGCCGCGCACCCTCGCCGGCGAAGTAGCGGAAGATGTTGATTGCCCGCCGCACTTCGCCCTTCGCCTCGGGCAGCGTCTTGCCCTCCTCGCGGGTCATCTCGGCGCCTAACTGTTCGAACCGGCTGTCCAGGATCTCGGCCACCTTGTACAGCAGTGCCCCGCGCGCCGGACCGTTCATCGCAGCCCAGCCCGGCAGTGCCGCCTGCGCCGCATCGGCGGCCGCGACCACGTCCGCCGGCGTGCCCTTCACAAATTGGCCCACCACCTCGTCCGTGTTCGCCGGATTGCGGTTGTCGAAGCACTCTCCGCCGGCCCAGGCGCCGTTGATGTAATTGCGAAATGCCGGAACGCTCATACTCTGCCCGCGCGCAACGCGGCTCCTCTCGTCAGAACTTCACCTTTGGCGCCGTTCGCGCGCCCGGCTCTGTCTTGAAATAGTCGTCGTTCTGTTGGAATCCCAGCATGCCGGCCATCATGTTGTTCGGGAACAGTTTGATCGTCGTGTTGTACTTCTGAACCGCTTCGTTGTACTTCCGCCGCTCCACCGCGATCCGGTTCTCCGTGCCGGCCAGCTCGTCCTGCAGCCGCATGAAGTTCTCGTTCGACTTCAGGTTCGGGTAGTTCTCCGCCACCATCAGCAGCCGCCCGATGGCGCCGTCCAGTCCCTGGTTGGCTTGGATCTTCTCGCCCGGCGTGCGCGCATTCAACAAGGCCGAACGGGCGTTGGCGACGCTCTCCATGATCTGCTTCTCCTGCGACGCGAAGCCCTTCACCGTCTCCACCAGGTTCGGGATCAGGTCCGCGCGCCGCTGCAATGCCACGTCCACCTGCGCCCAGGATGCCTTGACGGACTCCTGCAGCGTCACCAGCTCGTTGTTGACTCCCGCCACCTTGCCTCCCACCAGCAGGGCCAGCAGGACCAGCACACCCATGATGATCAGTCCTGTCTTCATGCTTCCCTCCTCACCGTTCGAGTCCATCGACCGCAGCCACCAGCGCCGCGACCTCCTCCAGATAACTCTTAAAGAGCTCCGCCGGATCCACTTCCCGCGGCCGTGCGGCGCCCTCCCGGAGTCTTAACAGCATATCCAACGCGCGCCCCTCCACGCCGAAGCGTTCGCGCAGCCGCGCCACCACCGCGTGCTTCTGCCACGGCGCCTCGTGCCCCGCCAACCGCAGGGCGTGGCGCCCCAGCACGCAGAACGTCGACACCGAATCGGCCATCAGCCGCAGCAGCAGCTCGCGATCGCTGAGCACGCCCGCCGCCTTCTGCCGCAGCCGGATCAGTTTGGCCCTCAGTTCGTGCTCCACCTGCGCCCTGTAATAGCCGTCGTTGATCTCCAGCCCCGCCGTGACGTCTTCTCCGTGAAGCACCCGGCGGCGCTCGGCGATGTCGTGAAACTCGATCGGGAAACTGTCGGTGGAGCCGCGAACCTCTTCCGCGCTCATCAGCAGCGGCGCCGGGCTGCCCTTCTCGCGCCACCACTTGAACACCGGCTCCGATGCCGCCAGCGCCGCCGGCGTAACCTCCGCCAGAACGCACAACACGTTCAGGTCGGAGAACGTGCCGTGAGTCTCGCCCGTGGCGCCGGATCCGTACAGGATCACCGATTTCAGCCGCTTGTCGTGCGCCTGCCGCAGTTTCTCGACCAGTTGATTGAGCAGTTTGTCCGTGTCAGCCATGGTTCCTTACCAGTCGCTGGAAGCGCCGCCCCCACCGGAGTCGCCCCCGCCGAAGCCGCCGAAGCTGTCACCCGAATCGTACCCACCGAAGCCGCCCCCGGAGCGCGTTCCCCGGCCGCCGCCCAGTACCTGCCCTAGCAGCATGCCCATCAGGAAGCTCCCTCCCCCGCCGCCGAAGCCCCGCGGCCGCGAACCCCGCCCGCCGCCGCCGAAGATCAGCATCGCCACCAGCAGCCCGCCCACCACCAGCAGCACTTCCCACGGAAACCCCTCACTCCCGGGCGTGGAGCGCCTCAGCGGCGCCTGCTCCCCGATCGATACCCCCTTCGCCTGCGCGATCCTTTCACCGATGGTGCGCGCGGCGTCGGCCAGCGCCTGGTCGTAGTTCCTGGTGCGCAGTGACGGGCGCATTTCCCTCAGCACGCTGCCCGCATAGCCGTCCGGAATCACCGGCTCCAGTCCGTAGCCCACCTCCAGCCGGCTGCGGCGGTCACCGATGGAGAGCAGCAGCAGGATCCCGTCGTTGTCCTTCCTGTTCCCGACGCCCCACTTGCGGAACAGCAGATTCGCCACATCTTCGACGGGCTCGCCATTCAGGCCCGGCAGCGTCACCAGCGCGATCTGCGCGCCCGTCGACTTCTCCACGCGGGCGCAGTAGGACTCCAGCGCCTGCCGTGTGGACGGCTCCAGTACGCCGGCGAAGTCGCTGACATACCCCTGCGCCTTCAGCGCCGCAAAATCCGCACCCCACGCCTGCACGCCGGCGCCCAACCAGACCGCCAGAACTCTGAGGAATCTGCCCATCTCAATCAGCAGACGAGGTCTTCCCGTCCGGCCTTCACACCATCCAGCGGGCCCAACATCGTCAGCCCGATCTTCTCGCTCGTGAAAAACTCGCGCGCGACGTCCTGGACCTGATCGGCGGTCACCGCTTCAATGCTCTCCGCCAGTTCGTCCAGCGTGTAGAACCGGCCGAAGTTCATCCACTGGCGCGCCAGGTTCCCCATCCTGCTGGTGGTGGACTCCAGGCTCAGCATCAGCGATCCCTTCATGTGGTCCTTGGCATGCTTCAGCTCCCCGGCCGGCAGCGCGTCGTTCTTCAGCCGGCGCAACTCCAGCATGATGTTCTCCAGCAGGCGCTGCGCCGTCTCCGCCGAGGTCCCGGCGTAGACGGCCATCATGCCGGCGTCCTGGTAAAGGTTCAGCTCGGAGAAGATCGAGTACGCCAAGCCCTGCCGCTCCCGGATGTTCTGAAACAGCCGCGAACTCATGCCGCCGCCGAGAATGACGTTCAGGGTGTAGCAGGCAAACCGCAGCGGGTGCGTGGCCGGGTGCAGCGGCATGCCCAGGCAGACGTGCACCTGCTGCAGGCTGCGGCGGTTCTTGAGCACGAGCGGGGCCTCCGGGGCTGGAGCGCGCAGCCGCGGCACTTCGCCGCCCACCGGCAGGCAACCGAAATGCTCCTCCGCCAGTTGGACCAGCTCCTCGTGCCGCAGGCTGCCGGCAGCCGTGATGGTCAGGTTTTCCGGACGGTAATAGCGATTGTGATAAGAGCGCAGGCTTTCATCGTTGAAGCCGGCGATGGTCTTTTTCGTCCCCAGAATCGGACGCCCCAGCGGGTGCCTGCGCCAGAAATTGTGGACGAACAACTCGTGGACAAAGCTCTCCGGGTTGTCCGTCTCCATCTTCAACTCCTCCAGGACGACGCCCTTTTCCTTCTCGATGTCGCCGGCGTCGAACCTCGGGTTCAGCATCATATCGGCCAGGATTTCGAAGGCGATCGGCAAGTGCTCGTCCACGACCTTCGTGTTGTAGCCGACCAGTTCGCGACCGGTGAAGGCGTCCAGGTGCCCGCCGATGGCATCCACCTCGCGCGCGATATCCTCGGCCGAGCGCCTAGGCGTTCCCTTGAACAGCATGTGCTCGATGAAATGCGACGTTCCGTTTTCGGCAGGCTCTTCCGAGCGCGAGCCCGTGCCAATCCAGAAACCAGCGGCCACGCTGCGCACCGAGGGCATCGGCTCGGAGATCACACGGATCCCGTTGGAGAGAGAAGAGACGGCGATATCGCGATTCAGCGTGGGTGTGGTCATCAAAATGGCAGTCCACCCGTATTCTCTCATGCGGCCCGGCGTCCCCGTTGCTGAGATACTGGGGGAGCGTCATGCAACCCCTCATCGGAATGGACCTGGCCGATCTCCGCACGCTCCTGCCGCCCGGCGAGCCCGCATTCCGGGCACAGCAGATCTACGACGCTCTCTACTCGCGCCGCGTCCGCACGCTGGCTGAAATCCCCAATCTGCCCCGGCCGCTGCGGCAGCACCTGGAGTCCTCCTGCATCCCGGGCCACCTGCGGCAGGACGCCCGCTACCAGTCCGCCGATGGCACGCGCCGCTACCTGCTCGGCCTGGCCGACTCCAAGAGCGTCGAAGCCGTCTTCATGCCCGAAGACTCGCGCGACACGCTGTGCATCTCCACCCAGGTGGGCTGCCCGGTGGACTGCAAGTTCTGCCTCACCGCCCTCATGGGGCTGGAGCGCAACCTCACCGCCGGCGAGATCGCCGGGCAAGTCCTCCACCTCGCCGGCGACAACGGCCTGTGGGCGCATCAGAAGCGGATCAACGTCGTCATGATGGGCCAGGGCGAGCCGCTGCTCAACCTGGACCAGGTGCTGAAGGCCACGCGCCTGCTCTGCGACCCGCAGGGCCTGAACGTCTCGCCGCGCCGCATTACCCTCTCCACCTCCGGCCTCATCCCGAAGATCGCCGAGATTGCCGCCTCCGAGGTCCGCCCCCGCCTGGCGGTCTCGTTGAACGCCTCCACCGAGGAGCAGCGCCGCGAGCTGATGCCGGTGACCCGCAAGTACCACCTCGCCGACCTGCTCGAAACCTGCCGCGCCTACCCGCTCCGCTCCTGGGAGAAGCTGACGTTCGAATACGTACTGCTCAAGGGGGTCAACGACACCGACGCCGACGCGCGCCGCGTGGTGCGGCTGCTGGCCCGCATCAACTGCAAGGTGAACCTGATCGCCTTGAACCCCGGGCCAGGCATCCCCTTCGAGACGCCCGGCCCGGAGCGCGTCACCGCCTTCCAGGCCATCCTCCGCAACTCGTTTCCCGCCTTCATCCGCCGCCCGCGCGGCCTCGACATCTTCGCCGCCTGCGGGCAGCTCAAACGCATGGAATCCGGCCTGGTTGAGCTGCCGCCGCCACCGTCTTAATCCCGCTCTGCTATCGTGGGAGTTCTCCCCCCCCGCGAACAAGAGACATGGCCCAGATCCACCCTTTGCGCGCATTGCGTTACACCTCCAAGGCCGGCGGCATCGCCGGACTCGCCACGCTGCCCTACGACGTCATCCCGCCGGCGCTCGAAGCCGACTACAAACAGCGCAGCCCGTACAACTTCGCCCACCTCATCCTGCCCAACGGCGACTACGCAGGCGCGGCGGCGCGCCTGAATGGCTGGAAGCAGGCGGGCATCCTCGCTCGCGATTCCGAAGAGGCGTTCTTCGTCTACCAGCAGACCTTCCCCGCCCCGGGTTCAGGAGAGATGCTGACCCGCCGCGGTTTCATCGGCCTGGGCGACACGGAGGACTACGGGACCAACGTCTTCCGTCACGAGTGGACCATGAGCGGGCCGAAACAGGACCGCTTCAACCTCCTGCAGGCGACCCGGGTGCAGTTTGACTCCATCTTCATGCTCTTCCCCGACTCCGATGGCGAGGTCGAGGCCCGCCTTGAAGCGGTGTGCGCGACGGTGCCTGACCTGGATTACGAAGACCACGAGCGCACCCGGCACCGGCTTTGGCGCGTCACCGATCCGGCCTGGATCGCCTCGCTCCAGCACCTGCTGGCCGGAAAGCCCCTGCTCATCGCCGACGGCCACCACCGCTATGAAACCGCCCTGCGAATGGGCCAGCCCCGTACGCTGATGACCTTCGTCAGCCTCCAGTCCCCCGGGCTGCGCTGCTTCGCCACGCACCGCATCGTGCATTCGGTGGAGAGTTTCGACCCGGAAGCTTTCCTCGGCCGCCTTCCCAACGTGGGCGCGGGCATCGATCCGCTGGTGTCGCCTCCCGGGCACATCCGCTTCGGCCTGGCGATGGCCAACGGCGAGTTCCACGCCGACGTTCCTGCGTCGGCGGACGCCCTGAACGTAGCCGTATTGCAGGAATCGATCCTGACGCCGCTGCTGGGCATCACGCCTGAAACCGTCACCGCGGGAACGAACCTGCGTTACAGGCGCACCCGCGAAGAAGCGCTGGCCGAGGTCCGCGAAGGCCGCGGGCAGATCGCCTTCCTGCTGGAAGACCTGCCCATCGGCGGCATGGCCCGCGTCTCCTTCGCCGGCCAGGTACTGCCGCAGAAGTCCACTTACTTCTATCCGAAGCTCGGTTCCGGCTTGGTCATGCTCGAACTGGACGCGTGACGTTCGCCTCAGTTGGCGATCGGCGGCGGCAGGAAATCGAAGTCGACGATCATGCGCTCGTGTAAAGCCAGCGTCAGCTCTCGTTCCACTCCGGCCGTTTCGGGCTTCCCGGCCAGGTTATTCAACTCACCCGGGTCGGCTTCGAGGTCGAACAACTCGATGACCGGCCGCGGCCGCTGGAAGTAGGCCCGCTCATGTTCGGGCTTCAGGCGGCCCTCGCGGTGCGCGGCCAGAATCTCCTGCCAGCCGGGGTCCGCGGCGCTGTCCACGGGCCAGTACTCCATCTGCGGCGTGCAGTTGTAGATCAGCTTCCAGCGGTCGCTCCGCGCGCAGCGCGAGAGGTCGAAGTTCGCCGCCCTGGTCTGGGGCGTGAAGGGCGAGTTGCCGTGCGGAAGACGCTGCCCGAAGATGTACCGGCGCGGCTCGTAGCTGCCGCCGGTGGCCAGCGGCAGCCAGCTTCGGCCCGTCATCTCCTTCAGGGGTTTCATCCCGGCGGCGTCGAGGAACGTCGGCGTAAGGTCCTCCCCCGAGATCATCGATCTGGTTGCGCTTCCGCCCCTGATGCGTCCCGGCCAGCGCGCCATCGCCGGCACGTTCAGCCCCGGATCGTAGAGCGAGCCCTTGCCGTGCGGAAAGGCCATGCCGTTGTCGCCGGCAAAGACGGCCAGCGTATTCTCCTCGATGCCGTGCTTCTTCAGCACGTCCATCGCCTGCGCAAAGAAGCCGTCCATACGCTCGACCTCGCCGCAGTAGCGGGCCAGGTCGCCGCGCACGCCGGGAAGGTCGGGCAGGTGCGGCGGCAGTTGGATCCTGTCCGGATCCACCCGGCCGGCGTCCTTGTCCCATACGTGGTGCGGGTCGCTGTAGTTGATCCAGAAGAAGAACGGCTTGCCCTTGCCTTGGGTCTGCAGGAACCGGTCGAACTTGGCGGCCGTTCCCTGCTGCGGCGAAACGTCCATGTAGTCCACGCGCCGCTGCCATGTCTGCATGCCGTACTTGTCATAGGCTGCCTGCGTCGCCTCGCTTGACTTGATGACGCCATTGAGGTGGAAGTACCGGCCGCAGACTCCGGTGGCATAGCCTTTCTCTTTGAGCATCTCCGGCAGGCTGACGATCTCCGGGGGCATGGGCGCGGAAAACCGCCCCATGCGCACGGCCACCGGGCTGCGGCCCGTCAGGTAAGCCGCCCGCGAAGGGACGCACTGCGGCGCCACGGTGAACGCCTTGTCGAAGCGCATGGACTCCGACGCGAATCGGTCCAGATTCGGCGTGGACATGTACTTCGCGCCATAGGCGCCCAGGTAGGGCGCGCTGTGGTCGTCGGAGAGGATCAGGAGTAGGTTCGGCGGTGCGGTTTTGCCTTGGATGAAGGCCGGGGCGGCGGCCGCGCCAAGTACCGTTCTGCGTGTCACTTCCTGCATGGCTTCCCTATAATACAACCGGAGGCATTGCATGCCCACTCGCCGGCAACTTCTCCAGGTATTCGGGACATCGGCCCTCGCCGGGCGGCTGCCGGCCGGCGAATTGATCCGAAACTTCTCCCGCCGGGCCCTGGGCCGGACGGGCCGCTGGGTGTCACCCTTCGGGCTGGGCGGGCAGGCGGCGTTGCAGTACCCGCCGGCCGACTCAGATGCAGCCGACATCCCGGTGCGCGCAGTGGAACTCGGCGTGAACTACCTGGACACGGCCAACGCCTACGGCCCCTCGCAGAGCATCTACGGCGAGGCGTTCCGCCGCATGCGTCTCGCTCCATGGCAAGCCGACTACAA
>JACRBC010000063.1 GCA_016213245.1 Candidatus Solibacter usitatus
GCTAGCAGATATACATTACTTGTACGCTTGTGCAGTGTCCGTTTCAGGGTCTAGTATGCCAAGGCTGAGTGTGACGCGGGCAATTGAGTACGTCCGCTGTGACGGGGCCTGGCACGCGGCTCTCCAGAACCGAGATTGTAACGTCATGCTGGGGAATCCGGCATGCAGGGGGTACAGATGATGAATTCCAGACGCCTGTTGCTGGCTTTAGCCGCCGGCATCGTCGCGTTGGTAGGAACAATGCCAGTAGCGGCGCAAACGTTGTATGGATCCGTCGTGGGCCAGGTGGAGGATCCCTCCGGGGCCGCGATTGTCCAGGCCACGGCCACGCTGGCAAACAAAGGCACCGGCCAGACCTATGAAGCGAAGGTCGATGAGACCGGCCGGTTTCTGGTCCAGAACGTGCTGCCGGGCATCTACGACCTGAAGGTCGCGGCACAGGGCTTCAAGACCGTGAATCGCACGGACATCAACGTCTCCGCCAATGCGATCACGCGCGCCGATACGCGCCTTGAAGTGGGCGCGCTGGCCGAACAGATCACAGTGGAGGCCTCCGCGGCGGCTTTGCAGACCGACAAGTCGGACACCCACACGGAACTGAATTCGAAGCAGGTGTCCAACCTCCCGTTGCCGGGCTACCGCAACTATCAGAGCCTGATCAACCTGGTTCCGGGCGCGTCGCCGTCCTATTTCCAGAATTCGGTGACGGACACGCCGGGCCGTTCGCTGTCCACCAATATCAACGGGACCAACAGGAACAACAACGTCACGCGCATCGACGGCGCGGCCAGCGTCAACCTGTGGCTGCCGCACCACACGGGCTACGTGATGCCCGCTGAGATGGTGGAGACGGTCAACATCACCACCGCGGCCGGCGACGCCGACCAGGGCATGGCCGGCGGCGCGGCAATCACCGTGTTGACCAAGTCCGGCACCAACCAGTTGCATGGCAGCCTGTTCGAGTACCACGACAATCAGCACCTCAAGGCGTATAACTACTTCGCCAAGGCAAACCCACAGGCCAGCGGCGCCGCCCAGATCAAACCGCTACGCATCTACAACAACTACGGCGGCACCATCGGCGGCCCGATCAAGAAGAACAAGCTGTTCTACTTCTACAGCTTCGACGGCACCCGCCAGCGCGACGGCGCGGTGGGGACCTACTCGGTGCCCACGGCGGAGATGAAGGCCGGCGACTTCAGCGCCATCGGCACCTTGATTTACGATCCTCTCACCGGCGCCGCCAACGGCACCGGCCGCACGCCTTTCGCCGGTAACAGGATCCCGTCCAACCGGTTTAGCCCGGCCGCCGTGAAAGTGCAGGGCTATTACCCGAATCCGAATCTTTCCGGTCCGCAGAACAACTACTTTGCTTCGGCCGTGCCGTCCTTCAATCGCGACTATAACGACGTCAAGATCAACTACAACATGAGCGACAAGCAGCAGATCTTCGGCCACTACGGCATCATGAAGGCCTTGGTGGGCGGCAAGGGGATCTTCGGCGACGGCATCGGTCCGGCGCCCGGCTCCGATCCCGGCTTGGGCGACACCAAGGTGCAGAACATGTCCATCGGCGCCAACCGTGTCATCACGTCAAACCTGCTGTTTGACGGCGTCATCGGCTATCAGCGCCAGGACCAGACGGTGCAGGGCACGGACTTCGGCAAGGATTTCTCCGCGACTCTCGGCATTCCGGGCATCGGTGGGCCGGATCCGCGCGAGCGGGGATTCCCCAACATCTCCATCAACGGCTACAACGGCTTCGGCGTTCCCGGCTGGATGCCCTTGACCCGTATTGAAGAGAACTACACGCTGAGCGCCAACGTCACCTGGACCAAGACCAAGCACACGATCCGCATGGGCTTCAACGGCGTGAACTACCGCATGACTCACTGGCAGCCCGAACTCGGCGCCGGCCCGCGCGGCTTCATCAACTTCGGCGGGGGCCCGACGTCGCTCAGTGGCGGCGCAGCCACTAACAACTTCAACGGCTACGGCGCTTTCCTCTTGGGCCAAACGGACCAGATGCAAAAGAGCCTCCAGTACATCACGATGACTCCCCGCGAGTACCAGTTCAGTTGGTATCTGCAGGATCGCTGGCAGGTCTCCCGCAAGCTGACCATGACCATGGGTCTCCGCTATGAGTTCTACCCGCTGATGACCCGCGCTACGCAGAAGGGCATCGAGCGGCTGGACCCGGAAACCAATCTCGTTTACCTCGGCGGCCGCGGCAGTGTGCCCAAGGCCGCTGGCGTCACGGTGAGCCACAAGCTGTTTGCTCCGACGCTTGGCATCGCCTATCGTCTGGACGACAAGACGGTCATCCGCACCGGCTACGGCATCAACTTTGATCCGCTGCCTTTCTCGCGACCGCTCCGCGGCTTCTACCCGCTGACGGTGAACTTCGCTTTCAACGCGCCGAACAGCTTCGCCGCGGCCCGCACGCTGGATCAGGGCATCCCTCCGGTTGTGGGTCCCGACATGAGCACGGGTATCGTGACCTTGCCTGCCGTGGCCGACATGCGCAGCCCGTATCCGGGGCTGATTCACCGCGGCTACACGCAGTCGTGGAACTTCACGGTGGAGCGCAAGCTGCCGCAAGAGATCCTTACTTCGGTGGCTTATGTCGGCACGCAGTCGGTGCACCTATTGGCCGACCGCGACATCAACGCCGGCTCTCCCGGCGGCGGCGCCGCCAGCCGCCCGTACTTCAACAAGTTCGGCCGCAACACCGCCACCAACATGTGGGACGGTTACCTGAGCGGGAACTACCACTCGTTGCAGACCAGCGTCCGCAAGTCCATGCGCAACGGTCTGATGCTTCAGGGCGCCTACACCTGGTCCAAGGCCATGAACATGACCGATGACGACGGCTGGGCCGGTGTGGGTTGGAACTGGGGTCCGGTGTTCAGCCGCAATCGCGCGGCCGCCGGCTACGACCGCACCCATGTCCTCCAGATGGGCTGGGTCTACGAACTGCCGATGGGCAAAGGCAAGAAGTTCGCCAGCAGCAACAGTGTGGTCAACCAGATTGTCGGCGGCTGGTTCGTCAACGGTGTCATGTCCAACTACACTGGCACTCCGTTCACGATCTTCTCCTCGGGCTCATCGCTCAACGCGCCCAGTAACTGGCAGACGGCTGACCAGGTCGCGAACCTGAAGCGGCTCGGCGGCATCGGCCGTGGCGCCACCTACTATGATCCCGCCTCGTTCAAGGCCGTCACGGACGTCCGCTTCGGCACCTCCGGACGCAACATTGTCCGTCAAGCCGGCATGTGGAACACGGATCTGATGATCAACCGGACGTTCAAGTTCGGCGAGAGAGTCAGCTCCGACTTCCGCGCTGAGTTCTACAACTTCCCGAACACGTCGCACGTCGGCGGTGTGAACAACAGCGTGAACAGCGGTGACTTTATGCGGATCCTCAGTTCGTTTGGCGAGCGTCAAGTGCGTCTTGGCCTGCGCCTGGCGTTCTAACGCCAAGGTCCGGCAACGTAACGCACGAAGGGCGCGCCCCAGCGGGCGCGCCCTTCGTGCGTTCAGCGGGGTTACTTCCTGAAGTACCAGAGCCAGAAATACTGGTCGCCGGCGCCGCGGCGGTAGCGCGGCCGCGCGCAACACCGTCCGCGCCTTTCTCCCGTACCGGTGCGAAAGCGTACGCGGCGTCTGCGCCGTTTTCCCGATCGATTCCGCCCAGCCCCCACACACTGTCTGAACCGCCGGGCCGGCCGCCAAAGGATTGACTCGCACTCGCCATAGGGAGTATAAGATCCGCAAGGAGGTCGTCTCGTGAAAAAACGATGCTACGTGACTCTCTTGTGCCTGGTAGCGCTGTTTGCCGCCAGCGCGATTCCCGCGAATGCACAGGTTCTCTATGGGTCGATCATCGGCACGGTGGAAGATCCGACCGGCGCGATCGTACCCAAGGCAAAGGTGACTCTCACCAGCAAGTCCACCGGCGCGACTCGTGAGATCGAGGGCGACGAAGCGGGACGCTATTCGCTGCTGAGCGTCCAAGCCGGAAGCTACGACTTGAAGATCACGGCTCCCGGATTCCGCACTTCCACCCGCAGCGACGTGGAAGTGACGATCAACAACGTGACGCGCGTCGACGTCAAACTGGAGGTTGGCCAGATGACGGAGCAGGTGACGGTTTCCGCCGCCGCCGCTGTCCTGCAGACCGACAAGTCCGAGGTGCGAACCGAAATCGCCTCTCAAACCATTACCAGCCTGCCGCTGCCGGGCTACCGGAACTACCAGTCGCTGATCAACCTGGTGCCCGGCGCCACGCCCGCCGGCTTCCAAAACGCGGTGGTGGACACCCCGGGCCGCGCGCTGACCACCAACATCAACGGAACGGCGCGCAACAGCAACAACACGCTGACCGACGGCGCGGTGAACATCAACATCTGGCTGCCGCACCACACGGCCTACGTCCAGCCGGTAGAGTCCATTGAAACGGTGAACATCAGCACCAACTCCTTTGACGCGGAGCAGGGCATGGCGGGCGGCGCGGCCATCACCGTGACCACCAAGTCCGGCACCAACGACCTGCACGGCGTGGGCTACTGGTTCCACAACAACAACCGGTTCAACACTGCGCCGTACTTCCGTTCGGCCACATTCAAACTGCCGAAGACCACGCTGAACATCGGCGGCGGCACCATCGGCGGCCCGATCAAGAAGGATAAGCTGTTCTACTTCTTCTCCTACGAGCGCACGATGGAAGGCACCGGCTACACGGGCAATTACTCGGTAGCGCCGGCCGACTTCCGCGCGGGCGACTTCAGCAAGTGGACCAGCTATGCGATGGTGTACGACCCGGCCTCGGCGCCGGCCCATGCCGCCGCCACGCGCACGCCGTTCCCCAACAACGTTGTGCCGCAGTCCCGCTGGAGCCCCATCTTCCCGAACATCTACAAGAACATGCCCCTGCCCAATCAGATCTCGCCAACAGATCCGAACAACCTGGGCGGCAACTACTTCGCCAGCGGCGTGCTCTCGCTCACCCGCAACCAGTACGACTTCAAGTCGAACTACAGCGTGAACTCAAAGCTGGCCGTGTGGGGCAAGTACAGCCGCATGGACGCACCGGTTCAGGGTGTTTACCCGTTCGGCGAGATGGGCGGCTCGGCGCTCGGGACGGAAGGCTTCGGCGACACCACCACGCAGTTGGTCACCGCCGGCTACAACTACACCTTCTCGCCGACGTTCCTGATGGACGGCGTGTTCGGCTATACGCGCATGGACCAGGTGGTGGGCATCCCCGGCGTCGATAAGAATATCGGTCTTGACGTCTGGAAGATCCCCGGCACCAACGGCGGCAAGCAGTACGCCAACGACCCCCGTTACGGTGGAGCACCCAACATCGCGGGCTTCGGCTTCAGCGACATCGGCATCACGGCCACGTGGGCGCCGGTGTGGCGTGCCGAACGCGCCTACTCGTTCCAGGCCAACTTCTCCAAAATCATGGGCGCGCACGAAATCCGCTTCGGCTTCGAGCCGCGCAAGTTGAGCCTCACCCACTGGCAGCCCGAAACGGCAAACCCACGCGGCCGCATCGCCTTCGGCGCGGGCACCACCAACGTCCCCGCGCAGGTAGCCCGCGAGCCCAACGCTTACGCCGCCGCGCTGTTGGGGCTGGTGGGTCAGTACACGAAGTCCATCCAGTTCTTCGAGATGAAGACCCGCGAGTGGCAGAACGCCTTCTACGTCCGCGACCGCTGGCAGGTCAATCGCCGGCTGACGCTGAACCTCGGGCTGCGCTACGAGTACTATCCGCTGATCCACCGCGACGACCGCGGCATCGAGCGCTGGGACCCGTACACCAACATCGTCTACTTCGGCGGCCTCGGCAGCACGCCGCGCGACGTGGGCATCCAGGTGAGCAAGAAGCTCTTCGCTCCGCGCGTGGGCATCGCCTACCGCATGGGTGACAACTACGTGATCCGCACCGGCTACGGCATCACTTACGACCCGATCCCGTTCGGACGCCCTCTGCGCGGCCTGTATCCGGCCACGCTGACCGGCAACTGGGTTCCCACAGTGACCACATTTGGCTGGTACAACACCGTGGACCAGGGGGTTCCAGACATACCCACCCCCGACGTGAGCAAGGGCCAGGCGATTCTGCCGGTGAACCTCGACATGGGCCCGCGCAGCGCCTGGGGCGGCATGCTCCACCGCGGTTACATCCAGAGCTGGAACTTCACCGTGGAGCGCCGTCTGCCCGGAGACGCAACGGTTTCGGCCGGATACGTGGCCACGCGCACCATCCACCAGTTGCTGGACCGCAACATCAACACGGTGGGCCCCGGCCTGGGCACCACTACCGCCAACCTGCCGCTGGCCAAGGCCTACGGCAAGACCATTGGCGCCAGCATGTGGGACGGCATCGGCTACGGAGCGTACGACTCCCTGCAGGTGCACCTGAACAAGTCCTTCAGCCATGGGCTGATGACCAAGGTCTCCTACACCTACAGCAAGACCTTCAACTTCGCCGACGACGACGGCTGGGCCGGCGTGAAGGCGTTCAGTTGGGAGCCGATGTTCAAGCGCAACTACTCGCCGGCGGGCTACGACCGGCGCCAGATGTTCACCGCGGCCTGGGTATACGCCCTACCCTTCGGCAAGGGCCAGAAGTACGGCCTGTCCGGCATCGCCGACCTGATCGCCGGCGGCTGGCGCCTGAACGGCATGTTCAGCGCCTACAGCGGCACGCCGTTCACGGTGTCCGGCAGCGGCGCCTCGCTGCAGTGCATCGGCTGCACGCAGACGGCCGACCAGATTGGCCCGGTGAAGAAGCTCGACGGCAAGGGGCCGCAACAGCCCTTCTACGATCCGGCTTCCTTCCGCGACCCGCTGTTCTATTTCAACCAGACCGGTGTTTACCGTCCGGGCAGCATGGGCATCAATCCCCTGTACGGCCCCGGCTTCTGGCAACTGGACCCGGGCCTGTTCAAGAACTTCAAGATCACCGAGAAGATCAACATGGAGTTCCGCGCCGAGTCCACCAACGTGGCGCACAACACGCGCTGGAGCAACCCGTCGGGTTCGTCCGCCTCCATGCGGCTGAATCCGGATGGGTCGCTGAACACCTCGGTCACGAACCCGCTGCAGGGCTTCATGACCATCACCGGAGCGACCTCCACCCGGCAATTCCGCTTCGGCCTGCGCATGTCGTTCTAACGCGGCAAGCTGAATCACAATTACGAAGGGCGCGCCTCAGCGGGCGCGCCCTTCGTGCGTTCAGAGGGGTTACTTCTTGAAGTACCAGAGCCAGAAATACTGGTCGCCGGCGCCGTGGCGGTAGCGGGGCTCGAAGCCGCACTGCTCGGCCATCTCGACGGCCTGCTCGTCGGAGAACGGGACGCCCAGCCAGGTGTCGTCGGCGTCGGTCTGCAAAGTGGGGTCGCCCTGCACCTGGAACTTGAAGAGCGCGTCGGGGCGGAGCAGGCGGTGCACCTCGCGCACGTAGTTCTCGATCACCTCGCGGCTGGGGATGTGCTGGAAGACGATGGTGGAGAAGGCGAAATCGAAATCGCCGCCGGGGACGACGGAGAGGTCCATGCCGTTGTTCTGATAGACGTGGGCGTTGGGACGCGAGCGAAGCGCGGCGGTGGCCTGGGCCACCATCTCGCCGCTGACGTCGATGGCATGCACTTCGCCGAACAGGCGGGCCAGCGCGCGCGTGACGCGCCCGGCGCCGCAGCCGATCTCCAGCACCTTCAATTGCCTGGGGTCTTTGCCCTGGCAGATGTTGGTCATGTCGGTGAGGATCTCCTCGGCCACCGTGCGCTCGCCGGAGGCGAAGAAGTCGTCGTCGGTCCAATCGGTGCGTTCGGTGTTGACGTAGAAGCGGGCGTTCTCGCGGGCACGCTCGTCCCAATCCTGGCGCATCTTGTCCAGGGTACGTTCCAGTTCTGAGGAATCCATGCGGTTTCACTCCATTGTACCTTCCGGGCCGGCTCCGGACGGCCCATGTTATATTGGATAAAGAACCGAGTGGGCGGCTAGCTCAGTTGGGAGAGCACCGCGTTCGCAACGCGGGGGTCGTGGGTTCGAGTCCCATGCCGTCCACCAGTTTTCCCCCTCCTTTCCCTCCCCATCACGTACACTCTCAGGAGAGCCCAGCGGTATTCCGGGTGCAGGGCGGGCGGATGCAGGACGGGAACAGCAAAACGACATCCAGCGCGATGCGGCGGGCGGCGATGGCGCTGCTGTTGCTGGCCGCGTGCGGCGCGGTGGCCGGGCTTCAGGTGTGGTCGCGAGCCTACCTGGTGGAGCCGCTGCGGCACAGCGACGAGGCGGCACACTACCTGAACGGTGTGGTGCTGGCCGACTATCTGAGAGCCGGGTGGGGCGAATCGCCGCTGGCCTTCGCCGGCCGTTTCTACCTGCACTACCCCGCCATTGCGCCGCTGGTGTGGCCTCCCCTGTGGCACGTGATGATGGGCCTGTGGATGGCCGTGGCGGGGACGACGCCTGAGGCGGCAATGGCCCTCACGGCCGTGGTGGGGGGCGGCGTGCTGGCCGCGTTCTTCACCCTGACGCGCGCCCGTGCCGGGTGGGCCGTGGCGGGCGTCTTTACGGCGGTTCTGTGGGGCCTGCCGCTGTTCAACGATCTGGTCACCTGCCTGATGGCGGACCTGGCGGTGATGCTGCTGGCCGGTTGGTTCACTCTCGCGGCGGTGCGGTTTCTGGATGCGCCCTCGCGGCGCAACGCGTGGCTGCTGGGGCTGGCCGGCGGAGCGTGGGGGCTGACCAAGGCCAACGGGCTGGCCGCCTTGCCGGCCCTGGCCCTCCTGCTGGTATTGCCGGCGGCGGCGCGCGGCGCGTGGAAGAGGCTGGGCGGCGCCGCGGCGCTGGCCGGAGCGTTGGGTGTGCCGGCGGCGCTGATCTCCATGCGTCTGCTGGGCGCGCATCAACCGCCGGGCGCGGGCGGATTGGCGGCAGTGGCGGACCGAGCGTACTTCTACGCGAATAACATGCGCTGGCAGTTGGGGTGGCCGCTGCTTGCACTGGCCCTGGCGGGCGTCCTGCTGGCGTGTTTCCGCATCTACCGCCGCCAAGGCGCCGCTCCAGACACGGCGGTGGTGGCGGTACTGGCCGGGTATTTCGCTTTCCACCTGCTGCTGCCGTTTGAACACAACGAGCGCTACCTCGGCAGCATGCTGCCGCCACTGCTCTACTTTGCCGCAACGGCCGTGCATGCGGCCGCCGGGCTGCTGCCGCAAAGACGGATCGCCGCGGGCGCGCTGGCGCTGGCGGCCGCGGCGTGGTTCTTCTCCGCGCGCCACACGCTTCAGCCGCAGAGCCCGGCGGGATTCCGCGAGGCGGCGCGCCTGCTGATGGCGGACCATGCGAGGCCGGCGCGCGCGCTCGTGATCAGCGAGGAGAAAGGAGAGGCGGCGTTCGCCGCCGGCATGGCCAGCCTGGACCGCGCCCGGCGCGCCTTTGTCCTGCGGGGGAGCAAGCTGATTGCGGACAGCACCTGGTATGGGGGCGAGTACAAACTGCTCTATTCGGACGCGGCCAGCCTGGCGGGCCGCATCGAACGGCTGGGTATCCGGCACGTAGTGTTCGACACCAGCGTGCTGGCCGCTCCGCGGCCCGAGCACAGCCTGGCCTGGCGAATGCTGAACAGCGACGGCGGCAGGTTTGAACTGGAGCGCACGATTCCCTATGGACGCCGCATCGCCGTCTACCGTGTGACCGGCGCCGCCGAGCCGCCGCTGGAGCGAATCCAGTACCGGCTCTCCCGCAGCGCGGGCATCATGGTGAGCGAGTAAGGTCCGGCATGAGTACGATTCGAGCGAGCTGATCATCGCCGGCGCCCACCTTCCTGTGGCGTGAACAGAGTGAGGCGCCGCCGTCGTGGAGAGTGGAAGTGTCGTTCGCGGATGGCCGGCGCTCGATCCGGCAGGATGCCGCCGGAGAACGGATGCAGATCGGCACAATCGATTCTCGCTGCGTGGCGCCGTCCAACTTGCCGCCCACGCTGACCCCGGAACAGGCGGCGTCGCGCACGTGGAGACCCGGCGAACGGACCTGGGCGGAGATCAAGGCGCACTCGGCGGCGGCGGCGGCGGCGGTGACGATCACCGGCTACCAGGGCGCTGCGCCGGTTTCCCGGGGAGCGGTCCGCATCCGGACTTCCAGGGATCCGGTGGGCGCGCCGGTCTTCTACCGCGACGTGCCGCTGATGCCGCCGGAGCTGGAAAAGGGCGTCATCAAGCCGCTGGCGCCGAAGCTGCCGCCCTTCATCGCCTGGCGTCTGCGCTGGATGGACGAGCCGGCCAGCCGCGTGTTGATGGAGGGGCTGCACACCTGCGCCAACGGCCACTCGTTCTCGCGCGACGGCAAGACGCCGGGCCTGGACCTGGACGGGCCGCACAACGATCAGGGGCTGTACGCGATTGTGCCGGTGGGGCGCAGGATGCGGTCGAACAGGGCGCTGATGAACTCCTGGCACAGCTTTTCGCCGAACGGCCGGTGGGTGGTGTTCTCGTCCAAGAGCCGGTCGCCGTACACACAGATGTTCCTCACGCACATCGATAAGGAGGGCAACGACAGCCCGGCCGTACTGACGAGTTGACGGAGAAGGGGCAGGCCGAGGCGGCCATCGCGGGGTGGAAGAAGGCGCTGGAGCTGAATCCAGGCGATGCCAAGGCGCACAACAATCTGGGGGGCGCGCCGCTGAAGCAGGGCAAGCTGGACGAAGCGGCGGCACACTTCCGCCGGGCGCTGGAGTCCGAGCCGGAGCTGTTCAACGCGCGGGACAATCCCGGCCGGGTGCTGCTCCAGGGCGGTAAGGGGGACGAGGCCGTCCGGCAATGGAGAAGGGCGCTGGAGACCAATGCCTCCCCGGCGGAGGCGCGCGTCAATCTGGGCGGAGCGCTGATGATGCAAGGCAAACACGCGGAGGCGCTGGCGCAATTGCGCGAGGCGCTACGCCTGGAGCCGGACCGGACGGCAATCATGGGCAACATGGCGTGGCTGCTGGCCGCCTCACCCGATGCGAAGGTAAGAAACGGCGCCGAGGCGGTGGCGCTGGGTGAAAGGGCGGCGGCGCTCACGGGCCGCAAGGACGCGGTGATTCTCGACACACTCGGCGCAGCCTATGCCGAAGCGGGCCGGTTTGCCGAAGCTGCCCGCAGCGCCAGGGAGGCTCTGTCGCTGGCGGAGCAGAGGAAGGACGCCGAGATGACCCCGGCGGTGCGGGCGCGCATCGCGCTGTTCGAGCTCGGGCGGCCGTATCGGGAGCCACGATAGAAGCCCTCTCCGGGGATGCCGGTACACTGGAAGGGTGACGCCCTGGTTGCCCAAGTCCTTTCACGCGCTGAAACACTACGACAGGAGAACGTTCTTTTCCGATCTGATCGCCGGCGTCACCGTGGGCCTGGTGGCGCTGCCGCTGTCGATGGCCTTCGCCATCGCCTCGGGCTTGCCGCCGCAGGCGGGCATCTACTGCGCGGTGGTGACCGGATTCCTCATCTCGCTGCTGGGCGGGTCGATGACGCAAGTGGGCGGGCCGACCGGCGCCTTCGTCGTGGTGGTGGCCGGGATTGTCGCCAAGTACGGAGTGGGCGGCCTGTTCATGTGCACCATGATGGCCGGCGTCATCCTGGCGGTGATGGGGCTCACCGGCATGGGCTCGGCGGTGAAGTTCATCCCGCGGCCCATCGTGATCGGATTCACCAACGGCATCGCGTTGCTGATCGCCAGCACGCAGATCAAGGACTTCTTCGGGCTGCGAATCGAGGAGGTGCCGGGCGAGTTCCTGGATCGCCTGGAGACCCTGGTTGCGCACGCCGGGACCTTCTCCGCCGAAGAGACGCTGATCGGCGCGGTCTCGCTGGGCGTGATTGTGCTCTTCGTGAAGTTCCTGCCGAAGATCCCGGGCACAATCGTGGCGCTGTTCGGCGCGACCATCGCCGTGACCCTGCTGGATCTGAAAGTGGAAACCATTGGGACGAGGTTCGGCGGCATCCCGGCGGGTCTGCCGGCGCTGCATATGCCGCGTTTTGTCCTGAAAGACGCGCTCAAGCTGCTGAGCCCGGCCCTGACCATCGCCATTCTCGGGGCCATCGAGAGCCTGCTTTCGGCGGTGGTGGCCGATCGCATGACCGCTGAACGCCCCAGTGCGGACAAGCACAACCCGAACACGGAGCTCTTCGCGCAGGGCGTGGCCAACATCGTCTCGCCGCTGTTCGGCGGCCTGCCGGCGACGGGTGCCATCGCGCGCACGGCCACCAGCATCCGCAGCGGCGCCAGGACGCCGGTAGCAGGCATGATCCACGCGCTGACGCTGCTGCTGGTGCTGCTGGCGGCCGCGCCGCTGACGAAGAACATCCCCATGGCCGCGCTGGCGGCCATCCTCTTCATCGTGGCCTACAACATGGGCGAGTGGCGCGAGATTCCGGAGATCCTGAAGCTCGGCCGGCGCGACGTGTCGGTATGGGCAGTCACCTTCCTGCTGACGGTCTTCGCCGACCTGACCGTGGCCGTGGAGTTCGGCATGATCATGGCGGCGCTGGTGTTCATCAGCCGCGTGGCGCTGACCACCACCGTGTCGCAGGTGACCGACGACTACCTCCAGCGGGGCTGGCAGCACATCCTGCAGGACAAGAAGATTCCGCCGTACGCCACCATCTTCCGCATCCACGGGCCGTTTCTGTTCGGCAGTACGGACAAACTGGAGGAGGTGGAGCGCCGCATCCCCGAGTTGCCGCCGGTGGTGATCCTGCGCCTGCGAAACATGACCGCCATCGACGCCACCGGGCTGCACGCGCTGGAGACGCTGGCCAGCCGGCTGCACGCCAGCGGCCGCGCGCTGATCCTGTGCGGAGCCCCCTGGCAGCCGTTGAAGATGATGAAGCGCGCCGAATTCGAACGCCGCGTGGGACCGGAGAATATGTGCGAGAACGTGGAAGAGGCGCTCGCTCGCGCCGCCGTGGTCAACGAAGGGCTTCAGCGGGCGAAGGAATGAATCGTCCGGGGCCGGCATAATCCCAGCCGAAGGGAGATCCTCTTGTTCGCCACCTGCCGCGTCATGCCGGCCATGGCGATGATGTGCCTTCTTGGCGCCGGCGCGCCCGGCCTTCAAGCGCAGGTCTTCCCGCCCGTGATTCTGCTTGAAGAGCAACCGGATCCGACCGGCCTGCGCAGGCTTGCCGAGGGCGTCATTGCCAACGCCAAGGCCGCGACGCCCCGCCGGAAAGCCGAAGCCGTCTGGCGGTTTTTTCCGACGGACGGGCGATTTGTGCCGCCCGGCTTCTGGTATCACATCGAAGGGTGGGCCTACGAGGAGCCCAAAGGGGAGGTCCTGGATCCAGTCAAGCTGCTCAACAGCTACGGATTCGGTCTCTGTTACCACGCCGCGCCAGTGCTGGAGGCGGTGTTTGAGGCGGCCGGGTTCGAAGACGCCCGTGTTTGGTTCCTCACCGGGCGGCCATCACCGATGCCGGGCCGAACTCGACGCCCCTCCAGGTGACGCACGTGTGGACGGAAGACGGGGCGCAAAAGAGCTACACGCAACAGATCGCCGGCGCGTCGCAGCGGCTCGGCTACACCATTGAGATTGCCGCCAAAGCCAGGACGGAGAACCGGGCGCTGATCCTCTCCCGCCCGCCGCTATCCCCTCCGCCCGCCGGACAGCAGTGATCCGCCCGGCGCGCCGACGCCTGAACAACATCGATCGGCCTAGACGGATAACGGTGGTGCGGGCGGTAGAATGGTAGGCCAAGCAATGAATGCAACCGCCGCGAATCTCCTGTTCCACCGCAAGACGCTACTGACGGCCATGGCGGCGTTCCGGTTCCCCGAAGACCTTGAAGAGCGCGCCAAGGGGGTGCGGAGATGGAGAGTTGCTCTGGCCTCGGGGACCGTGCATGAGGCGAAAGAAACGTCTCTTCACGGCGATTTCCTCCGGGATGTCTTCCAAGGGTTGCTCGGCTATCGTTCGTTGATCCAGGGGAGCGGCCAAGAGTGGGAGTTGCATGCCGAGAAGAGCGTGAGCGCCGGGGGCGGAAGCGCCGACGGCGCGTTGGGACTCTTTTTCGCCGTGGCTGACGGGGGCGGGAAGGGAGTCAGGCTGGAAGGGAGAGTGGTGGCCCCCGTGGAGTTGAAAGGAGCGGCGATCGACCTGGATCACCACGCGGCCGGGGGGAGAAAAGAGTCAGCGGTTGAGCAGGGATGGCATTACGCCAATCACTGCCCCGAGTGCAACTGGGTACTGGTCTCCAACTACCGCGAAATCCGCCTCTACCATACACGGAGAACGCCGTTTTACTTTGAGCGTTTCCCGCTTGAGGATCTCGGCAACCCCGAAGTGCTGCGCCGCTTCTTTTTTCTGCTGTGCCGCGAAAACTTCCTGCCGGACGCCAGCGGCACGTCGGCGACGGACCGTTTGCTGCTTGATTGCGCCGGCGCGGAAGAGGCGGTCACGCAGGAGTTATATTCTCAGTACAAGCACGTGCGTGCGCTCCTGGTCGAACATTTTCTTTCCACGGGACCGAAGGACATCGAGGGCCGCGAGGATGCTCTGGTCGAAAGGGCGCAGAGAGTCCTGGATCGCGTCATCTTCATCGCCTTCTGCGAAGGCAGATACCTGATTCCGCGCGGGACGTTGAAGGGCGCGCAGGAGTTTCGCGATCCCTACAAGCCACGTCCTGTCTGGGAAAACTATCGAGCCGTGTTCCGGTGGGTGGACAAGGGGAACCGCAACCCTCCGGTTTCCGGCTACAACGGAGGGCTTTTCCGGCATGATCCGCTGCTGGACGACATCCTGGGTGTGCCGGACGAGCTATGCGGGCGCCTGGCCCGCCTAACGGCCTATGATTTTGACTCCGAGGTGTCAGTCGACGTTCTAGGTCACATCTTCGAGCAATCCGTTACCGATCTCGAGGAGCTAAAGGCTGAAGCCAAAGGAGAGCGGTTCGAGAGAAAGAAGAGCAAACGGAAGATCGAGGGCGTCTACTACACTCCGGCCTTCATCACCGAATACATTGTCGAGTCCGCGCTCGGGCGGCACTTGGAACGGCAGGAGCATGATCTGCGTGTTCGATTCGGCGTGGATGACGGGGCCAGCGTGCCGGCCAAGAGGCGCCGGCACGCGGAGAGAGCCTTCTGGGAGGCATACAGAGACGAAATATTGATCAAGACGCGCGTTCTTGATCCGGCCTGCGGATCAGGGGCTTTCCTGATCGCCGCGTTTGATTTCCTCATGCGGCAGTACGAAAGGGTGAATGCCGCGCTGGCGGCATTCGAAGGGGGGCAGAGGAGCCTCTTCGATCCGAACGAGGCTATTCTTTCGAAGAACCTCTTCGGTGCCGACCTGTCGCCGGAATCCGTCGAAATCACAAAGTTATCCTTATGGCTGAAGACGGCGCAGAAGGGCAAAGAGCTGGCATACCTGGATGACAACATCAAGAGCGGCAACTCCATCATCGGTTCGGCGGAGCACACCTCACGGCCGCTTCGTTGGGAGTTGGAGTTCCCGGCGATTCTCGCGGAAGGGGGCTTTGACGTAGTGATCGGCAACCCTCCCTACGTGCGGCAAGAGTTGCTATCCGGACAGAAGCCGTATCTCGCCGATCACTACGAGTCATACGACGGTGTCGCCGATCTGTATACGTACTTCTATGAAAAGGGAGTGCGGCTCCTGAAGCCGCAAGGCATCCTGTCTTTCATCGTCAGCAACAAGTGGCTGCGGGCTGGATACGGCGAGGCGTTGAGGAAGTTCTTTATCCGGCATTGCGTGTTGGAGCAGATCGTTGACTTCGGGCATGCGCCGGTGTTCGAGGATGCCGACACTTTCCCCTGCATCGTCGTCATGAGGAAGCAGGAAGAGAAGGCGCCGGAGGCCCAGGTCTCCATCTGCGCCGTCGAGCGGGAAGATCTGAAGAGGATCAACCTGCCCCAGTACGTGGCGGAACGAAGCTGCCAGGCGCCATGGTCGCGCTTTGGGGAGGCGCCCTGGAGCCTGGAGCCTCCTGAGGTGGAGGCGCTGATGGACAAGATCAGGCGGGCCGGAACTCCATTACGCGAATACACGGGCGGGCTTACCGCGGAGTCACCACCGGCCTGAACGAAGCTTTCGTCATCGACGAGACGGTGCGCAAGGCGCTGGTGGCGGCTGATCCGCGCTCGGCGGAGATCCTCAAGCCGATGCTGCGAGGCCAGGACGTCAAGAGGTGGACTCCGCGTTGGGACGGCAAGTGGCTGATCTTCGCCAAGCAGGGTGTGGCGATTGAATCCTACCCCGCCGTGCTGCGGCACCTGGAGAAGTTTCGCCGCGAGTTGGAGCCGAGGCCGAAGGATTGGAACATAAAGCGGGATGGCGAGTGGCCCGGCCGCCGTCCGGGGAAGTACGAGTGGTACGAATTGCAGGACGTGGTGGAATACTGGCGGCTCTTTGAGCAGCCAAAGATCATATATCAGGAGATCCAGTTCCATCCGGCGTTTGCGCTGGATAGCGATGGGCTCTTTACGAACAACAAAGCCTCGATCATTCCATCGCTGGATCTCTTCCTCCTTGGAGTGCTCAATTCGCCTCTGGTGTGGTGGCATAACTGGCGATACCTACCCCACATGAAGGATGAGGCTCTGAGCCCTGTTGGAGAGCTGATGGTGGACGTTCCGATCGCGAGGCCGACGCGGGTTCATCGAGAGGTGGCAGAAGATTTGGTGAGTGGTTTACAGGACTCGAGGAGCAAGGAAAGGGTGCAGCTTCTCGAAGTCCTCGACTGGCTTCGGGTGGAGATGGGCGTGGACGTTCCCGGCCAGAAAATGGAAGACTTCGCCGCGCTGGACTCCAATGAGTTCTTGACGGAGATTCGCAAACGGCGGCCGAAGGCCGCGGGCGGCCTGTCGCCCGCTCTTGTCAAGGCTGCACGGGAAGTACACGCCGAGTACGCGCCACGGTTGCTGCGGCGGCGTGCCGCGGAGCTGGAGTTGGAACGGCGGCTGGCGGATCTGGTGAACGATGCCTACGGGCTCACACCCGAGGAGGTGGACCTGATGTGGAAGACTGCCCCGCCACGGATGCCGGCGGTACGGCCCTGACCGGCGCGGGGCAGCACTCCTGGAGGCAGGGGTCGGCCGGCGCGCCGAGGCTCAGCCGCTCCTCGATCAGCTCGCGGATCATGGCGATGAAGCGCGGGTGCGTGCCGGCGGTGGCGGCGCGAGTCATCCTGAGCCCGATGGATGAGGCGTGGCGCGCGGCTTCGTAGTCGAGATCGTAGATCACCTCCATGTGATCCGAGATGAAGCCGATGGGGGCCACGACAACGCTGCCGGCGCCGGCGGCGCGCGCTTCGCTCAAGGCCGTCAGGATATCCGGCTCGAGCCACGGCTGCTGCGGCGGGCCGCTGCGGCTCTGGTAGACCAGCCGGTAGTCATCGATGCCCGCGCCGGCGGCCACCAGGCGTGCGGTCTCCTCCAGTTGCGCGGCGTACTTCGACGTGCGGGCCAGTTCCAGCGGCAGGGAGTGAGCGGTGAACAGCAGACGCGCTCCGGGCGCGCGAGCCAAAGCGGCGCGGACATGCTCGACATTGGGCTCGATGAAGCCAGGGTGGTCGTGGAAGTGGCGGAGTTTATCGCAGACCGGCGCGCCGGGGCCCACGGCCAGCCGCGCGCGCTCGAGGTCGTCGAGATACTGCCGGCAGGCCGAATACGAGCTGTAAGCCGAAGTGACGAAGACTAGCGCGCGGCGCACGCCATCGGCGGCCATGCGGCGCACGGTGTCTTCGAGCAGCGGATGCCAATTGCGGTTGCCCCAGTAGATGGGCAGGCGCGGTCCGCGCGACTCCAACTCGACGCGCAGCGCGGCGATCAACTCCCGGCACTGGTCGTTGATGGGGCTGCGGCCGCCGAAGTGATGGTAGTGCTCCGCCACCTCGAGCATGCGCGTGCGGGGGACGTTCCGGCCGCGCAGCACGTTTTCCAGGAACGGCATCACGTCCTCGGGCCGTTCCGGTCCGCCGAAGCTGAGCACGAGCAGTGCGTCGTAAGAGGGCATCCACTGACCATTGTGCGACAATGCGGGATTCCTCATGAAACGCAGAGACTTCATCGCGCTGGCGCCGGCTTCGGCGCTGGCACAGACGCGCCCGGCGCTGTCAGAAGCCTATCGTGAAACCGCGGCGAAGCTGATTGGCGCGGCGCTGGCCGACCAGGGCGGTTGGCGCAAGATGATGCACCTGTGCGACCGCATCGGCCACCGCCTGGCCGGCTCCACGGGGCTGGAGCGCGCGGTGGAGTGGTGCGCGGCGGAGATGAAGCGCGAAGGGCTGGCCAACGTCCAGACCCCGCTGGTCAAAGTCCCGCATTGGGTGCGCGGCAAAGAGAGCGCGACGATGCTCGAGCCGCTGGCTTCGCCCATCGCCATGCTCGGGCTCGGCGGCAGCGTAGGGACTCCGCCGGAGGGCATCACGGCTGAAGTGGTGGCGGTGTCGAGCTTCGACGAGCTGGAGCAACTGGGCGCGGACAAGGTCCGCGGCAAGATCGTCCTCTATGACGTGCCCTGGCAGGGCTACGGCCGGACGGTGGCCTATCGCGGCCAGGGAGCCTCGCGGGCGGCGAAACTGGGCGCGTTGGCGGCGCTGGTGCGCAGCGTCACGCCGGTGAGCCTGCGCTCGCCGCACACCGGCGCGATGAACTACGCGGGCGACGCGCCGCGGATCCCGGCGGTGGCGGTGTCAGTGGAAGATTCGCTGCGTATCCACCGCCTCTGTGAGAGCGGCCAGACGGTGCGGGTGCGCCTGACAATGGAGGCCCAGATGCTCCCCGACGCCGATTCGGCCAACGTCATCGGCGAGATCCCCGGCCGCGAAAAGCCCGAGGAGATCGTGGTGATGGGCGGCCACATCGACTCCTGGGACGTCGGCCAGGGCGCGCAGGACGACGCCAGCGGCTGCGTGGCCTGCTGGCAGGCCGTCCTGCTGGCCAAACAACTGGGTCTGAAACCGCGCCGCACGCTACGCGTCTGCCTGTGGACCAACGAGGAGAACGGCCTGCGCGGCGGCGCGGCCTACCGCCAGTGGGCGGGCGCGACGGTGAAGAACCACGTGGCGGCCGTGGAGATGGACGGCGGCGCCGAGCGGCCCGTGGGCTTCGGCCTTAGCATCGGCGGCGCGAGCGAAGAGGTGATGGCCCGCGCCCTGGCGCGCATGCAGCAGATCGGCGAGTTGCTGAACGGGGTCGGCGCTGGCAGCATGACCGCCGGCGGTGGCGGCGCCGATATCGGCGCGCTGATGCGCGACGGCGTGCCGGGCATCGGCCACCGCACGGTGGGGCAGCGCTACTTTGAATGGCACCACAGCGAAGCCGACACGCTCGACAAGATCGACCCGCAGGAGTTCCGGCTCAGCGTCGCCGCGCTGGCGGTGCTGGGATTCGTTCTCGCCGACATGCCCGAGCGGCTCGCCGGGTAGCGCCCGCCGCGCACGCACGTACCCGCTCGCTTACGCTCGCGGCTCTATTGCGCGTAGAGCCGCGAGCGGTAGCGAGCGGGTCCCCAATCCGGTGTGGCAACTACTTGCCGTAGGTCTTCGGATAGCCGCCAGTGAACAGCAGCGCCTTCATCGCGTTGTCCAGCACGGAGGTGTCCCCCCCGAGCGCGGCGGCGATCTTCAGCGGCACCTCGGTCTGGTCCATCACGCCCGTGAACAGGAACGCCCCCGGGCCCTCCGCCGACAGAGGCAGCGTCGCGCCGGTGTGCGAGCCGGTGCGGAAGCCCAGCGCCAGGCGGATGCGGCCCTTGCCGTCCACTTCGCGATTCTCCGGATAGCCGTCGCCGTCGGAGTCGATGTAGTCGGGGAATCCCATCCGGCCGTAGACGTCCTGCATCTTCTCGGCCGGCGCGCCGGTGACGCCGCCGAACGACGCATAGGGCAACTGCATGCGCGTGTTGGCCGGGGCGTCTTTATAGACGCGCTGGTTCAGCGTGCCGGTGGGCGCGGCGATGGTGAGCGTGTGCGTGGAGGTGCGGTCGTACAGATCGGCGTCGGAGAGCTCCGCCGTGCCGATCACCTGCATCGGCTGGCCGTGGTCGGCGGTGACGATCATCAGCGTATCCTCCGCCTTGCGCGCGGCGGCCCAGGCGCGGCCCACTCCCACCGCCTTGTCGAACTCGATCACATCCCACAGCGCGCCGGCGGCGTGGCCCGAATGAGACTGCTTGTCGATGGACGCCCCTTCCACCATCAGGTAGAACGGTTGCGTGCCGTCCGGCCCGCCGAGCACGTCGATCGCCTTTTTCGTCATCGCGTCCAGAAACGGCTGGTTCTTCCAGTTGCCCCACTCCGGCAGCGGCTCGCTGCCCGGCCGCGTCAGACCGAGCTTGTCGTAGGCCACGTTCATGTGGCCGGTGGACGACGGCCGGATTCTGCTGGAGTGCGTGGAGACCGTCGTGGCACGGCGGAACAGGCCCAGCACCCGGCCGTCGGAGGCCGTAACGTTGGCCAGCTCCGAGGCGTCCAGTACAACCTTGAATCCCAACTTCTCGAATTCGGCCACCATGTCGCGGCCGTCGGCGCGGATGTCGGGGTCGAAAGACTCCTTGCCGCCGCCCATCCAGACATCCACCGCCACCTGCCCGCCAAGGAACGGGTTGGAGTGAAACTGGCTGACGACATCGAACGACGCGTCGCGCTCGCCCATGTGCGAGGCCTGCGCCGCCGAAGTAGCGTCGGACACCGCCGAAGTGGTCACCACTCCGATGCGGTAGTTGAACTTACGCTTCAGGTACTCAGGCAGCGTCTCGACCCGCGGGTTGTCGAGAAAAGTGGGACGGTTGGCCGCATTGGCGCCCGGCATCCAGGCGCAGTCGGTGCCGTCGGGAAAGACGCCGAAGGCGCCGTCGAAGGTCTTGTTGCCGGTAGTCAGTGCGCTGGCGCTGTTGGCCGAATCGGGAATCACCTTGTCCAGACCGTGGGTGATCACCATGCCCGCCACCGGCATGCGGTCCATCTCCAGCAGCCGGTCATAGAAGCCCTCCCGCAATCCCGGCACGCCCGGAACCGGCTCCATGCTGCCCGTCACGATGCGTCCGGCGGTGCGCCACTCCTCCGTCATGCCGTCGCCGATGAAGACGATGACGTTCCTGCGCTTCTCGGGCAGGCGGAAGGGCTGAACGACGAGGTCCTTGGCGGCCCCCAGGCGCCCGGCGGGCGTCTCCAGCCAGGCTTCGATGCGAACGTCGCCGGCCGGGAAACTCATCATGTCGGCGCGAAACACGGCGTCCGCCGTGCTGTCGCAATCAAGCGCCGTGTTGGCCGGACCGCTGAACTGGCGGCTGATGTCCTGGCCGTTGGCCAGCACCCGGAGAGTCCCTCCGGCGAAGTTGCGGACCTCGACGACAAGATCGACACGCTGGTCGTCGAGCAGCCGCGTGCGTTCGGGTAGTGCGATGGAAACGACTGTCTGCGCCGCCACCATGGCCGCGCAGAGGGAGAGGAGGAGAATGATGCGGGTAAACATATCTGGATCTCGGCTGTCACAAACTATTCGAGCCGCGGGGCGGTGTCAATGGGTTTTTTCTTCATGTGTGGAGATATGATGGTGAGGCCATGTTAAACCGCATTCTTGTCGTTTTCGTCCTGCTGGCCCTGCCGGCGTTTTCCGCCACCGGCGCGGCCAAGGCAGTGGAGGAAGCCGAGCGCGGCTGGGCCAAGGGCGTCACCACCAACGACTTTGCCCTGCTCGAAAAGGTGTTGGCCGACGACCTCACTTACACGCACTCCACCGGAGCCGCCGACACCAAGCAGAGCTACATCGGCAACCTGAAGTCCGGGAAGGCGAAATACGTGAAGGTGGACTACGAGCAGTTGAAGGTTCAGGTGCTCACCAGGGACGTCGCCATCACCATCTGCCGCGCCCAGTTTGTCACCATGGCCGACGGCAAGCCGAACCCGGCGCACCTTTCGCTGCTGCACGTCTTCCGCAAGAAGGGCGGCGAGTGGCAATTGGTGGCGCACCAGTCGGCGCGCCTGCCGCAGTAGCGGCGCGAGCGGAGGCGGGCGGGTACAGCCGGCACCCCCTCCCTACCGGTCGGGGCTCTACCGGTCAGGGCTCTATTTCTTCTTCTTCACGCGGCTCACCGCCGGCCCGCCGCCGGTGTTGTCCACCACCAGCGTGTCCTCGCGCGCCAGCCAGGTGATCTCCGCGCCGCGCGTGATGCCGCGCTTGGAGTCGGTCACCACGGGTTTGCCGCCGTTGAGAACGATGCGCTCATCGGCCAGGTAATACTCGGCGTGCTCGCTGCTGCCGGTGCGGGTGCGGTCCGCTGATTTCTCCAGAATCTCCACTGTGCCGTCGGCGAACATCCTGTCGAGCTTGGTCTCCTCGCCGCCCTCCTTCCTGGGCTCACTGACGAACCAGGCGCGCAGTTGCCGGGCTTTGACATTGAGCCCCTGCCTGTCGAGTGTCGCTCCGCCGGTGTAGTAGGCCAGCTTCGTCTTGTCGGAGTAGACCAGCGACGGCGCCCGGACGATGGTGAAGACATTGCCGGCCTTCTTCGGCTTCTGGTCGGGCAACTGGCTGACGACTTCGCCGGTCGCCTCCAGTTGTTGCGCTGCGCGATCGATGAAGATCGTGTTCGCGTGCAGGCTGCTGGCGGACTGCCACAGGTGGGCGCGGCCTTCGTAACGGATCTTCTTGTTTGCTTCGGTGGACGCCATCCGGTCGGCCTTGGCCTGCAGCGGCTCCGACGACGAGAGCATCCCCTCGGTCCCCGGCTTCTTGTCGGGCAGGCGTGTGGAAGTGACGTTCCCGCTAGCCACCATGTCGCCGGTCTGCTGTTCCAGCACGATCTCGTCACCGGCGGTGGCGCCGGATTCGTCCCACATGCGCGCGCCTGTCCTCAAGGTGATCAGCTCCCGCATGGCGTCCAGCACGGCGTGGCCGGCGGTGGCCCGCCGCGCGCCTTCCTCGTACCTGAAGTCATTCCACTGCTCCAGGCGGGTCATCTGGCCGGTCCGCGGGTCGAAGTCGGCCTGCATGTCCTTGCTCCGCGTGACGGCGATGGTGGGCTTGGGATCCTTCTTCGGGTCCCGCGGCTCGCTCTCGGTCCGCGTGGTGACGTCAACGGAGCGGAACTTCTCCACGGCGTTGCCGGCCGCGTAATAGATATAGAGCCGATCTCCCGTCATCCAGCGGTGCTTGTCCCCCTTGCGAGCAGGCAGAAACTCCACCTGGCCCGGGCTGTGGGTGGCTACTTGTTCGATCTCCTTGCCGCCGGCCCGCATGATCAATTCGATGTTCTCGCTGGTGAGGACGCGCGCGCCCGGCCTCTGCGCTCCGGGCCTCTGTGCCGCCTCGGACTCCACCCGTGCCTTGGACGTGGCCAAGGCTCGCTTCAGCACGCTGTCCTCCCCGCCGGTGTCGAACTCCAGGTCCAGCCGGTTGGCCGTCACCGTCGTCTTGCCCGAAGCCGAACTGGAAACCAGCCGGGCATTCTCAGACGCCTCAATCCTCCGAATCTCCGACTTCTCCGTAAAGAACAAGTTGAGGTAGTTGGCGGAGTAGTCCACCTGCCGGATGGGGGTATGGTCCGACCCGATCGCCTTCACCGCCTCGACCCGGTCGATCGCGCCCTTGCTCAGCTTCACCACGCTCGGACCCGCCTCCAGGCGGAAGCCGCCGCGGCTCAACCGGGCCGACGGCGACAGGTCGATCTCGGCCGCAGCCTCCTTGTAGATCAGCATGCCGGACTCCAGATGCATCGGTGGCTTCTTCGGGTCCTTTCCGCGCCAATCCAGGCTCACCTCGGACTTCATCATGAGTTCGCGCGTGGAGGGATCGTACATGGCGCCAACGCACTCGCCGCTACCCTGGTCGAACTCGAAGTGCGCCTTGCGCTCCGTGGTCGCCCGCGAGGAGCGCACATCGAGAGTCACCCCCGACGTGCGGATCTGCATCAGCCTGCCGGCGGGTTGAGCGGCGTCCTGAGGCAAGTTCATCGTGATCTCGACATCCCCGTCGGCGTACAGTTGGGCGTCGTCCTGGTTGAATTGCGCCCGGGCGCTCTTCACCAGGTCGAAGCGTGTGCCGTTCAGTTCGCGGATCTCCATCTCCATGCCTTCCAGCAGGAAGGCCGGCGGGTTCTTGATCTGCTCGTAGCGGCCGGCGCGGATCACGATCTTGGCGCGGTCGCCGCTCTTCATCTCCATCTCCCACTTCTCGGCCGTGGCCGAGGTGTTGGCCGGCAGTGGCGCCGAAGTCTGGGGACGGCTGCGGCGCAGGACTTTCGATTGGGTGAGGAAAACGGAGGTGACTGCGGCGGCGATGCCGAGGATGGCGAGCAGAATCAGCCAGCGGCCCCGCCGGAGCATACCCACAGGATAGCACCGGGATGGCGGCGCCAGACAGAGTCGCTAATATGAGTGAGATGCACTTAGATTTTCTGAAGTGCCGGTAGCCGCGAGACGAGGATGGCTCGCGGAGTAGCCTGTAATCAATCAGTTACAAGAACATCTTGTCACTCCTTGAGGGAGTGTGCTAATAATAGTGGCGATGGCCGGTCCATCTCGGGCCGGGCAATCGCAAACCCACGCGAATCGAAACCACGGAGGTTTTGAGAGTCATGCAAATTCGTCCCCTCTACGACCGGCTGGTTGTGCGCCGGATCGAATCAACGGAGACCGTGATGAACGGGATCATCATCCCGGATACGGCCAAAGAGAAGCCCCAGGAAGCCGAAGTGATGGCGGCCGGCCGCGGCAAGCGGCTGGAAGACGGCACAATCGTGCCGCTGGACGTGAAAGTCGGCGACCGGATCTTGTTTGGCAAGTACTCCGGCAGCGACATCAAGATCGATGGTGAAGAGTACCTGATCCTGCGCGAGGACGAGGTCCTCGGCATTCTCGAGAAGTAAGGATCAGCAAGGGTAGACCCACTAAGGAGATTCAGAATGGCAGCGAAGCAAGTTGTGTATGGCGAGAACGCGCGCCAGGCGATCCTGCGCGGCGTGAATCAGTTGGCCGACGCCGTCAAGGTGACGCTGGGCCCGAAGGGCCGCAACGTCGTCCTGGAGAAGAAGTTCGGCGGCCCGACGATCACCAAGGACGGCGTCACCGTCGCCAAGGAGATCGAGCTGAAGGACCCGTTGGAGAACATGGGCGCCCAGATGGTGCGCGAAGTGGCCTCCAAGACCTCGGACGTGGCCGGCGACGGCACCACGACGGCCACCATCCTGGCCCAGTCGATCTTCCGCGAGGGCGTCAAGGCGGTTGCCGCCGGCGCCAACCCGATGGCGCTGAAGCGCGGCATCGAGAAGGCCGTTGCGGCGGTGGTCGGAGAGGTCCAGAAGCTCTCCATGCCGATCTCCGGCGAGATGATCGCCCAGGTCGGCACCATCTCGGCCAACGGCGACGCCGAAATCGGCAACAAGATCGCCGAGGCGATGCAGAAGGTGGGCAAGGACGGCGTCATCACCGTCGAAGAGTCCAAGACCATGTCCACCGAGCTGCTGACCGTGGACGGCATGCAGTTTGACCGCGGCTACCTGTCGCCCTACTTCATCACCGACCCGGACCGCATGGAAGTGGTGCTCGAGGATCCCTTCGTCCTGATCCACGAGAAGAAGATCAGCAACATGAAGGACCTGCTCCCCGTTCTGGAGCAGATCGCCCGCGCCGGCCGTCCGCTGCTGATCCTGGCCGAGGAAGTGGAAGGCGAAGCGCTGGCCACCCTGGTGGTCAACAAGCTGCGCGGCACCCTCAACGTCTGCGCCGTGAAGGCTCCCGGCTTCGGCGACCGCCGCAAGGCCATGCTCGAGGACATCGCCATCCTCACCGGCGGCAAGGCCATCATGGAAGAGACCGGCATCAAGCTGGAAGGCGTCCGCACGGAGGACCTGGGCAAGGCCAAGCGCATCACCATCGACAAGGACAACACCACCATCGTGGACGGCGGCGGCGAACAGAAGGCGATTGAAGGTCGCATCAAGCAGCTCCGCGCCCAGATCGAAGAGACCACCTCGGACTACGACCGCGAGAAGCTCCAGGAGCGCCTGGCCAAGCTCGCCGGCGGCGTCGCCATCATCAAGGTCGGCGCGGCCACCGAGACCGAAATGAAGGAAAAGAAGGCCCGTGTCGAGGATGCCCTCCACGCCACGCGCGCCGCTGTGGAAGAAGGCATCGTCGCCGGCGGCGGCGTGGCCCTGCTCCGCGCCGGCAAGGTGCTGGACAAGCTGAAGGGCGAGGGCGACGAGCAGATCGGCATCAACATCATCCGCCGCGCCTGCGAAGAGCCCCTGCGCCAGATCACCGGCAACGCCGGCTTCGAGGGCGCCATCGTCGTCGAAAAGGTCGCCTCCAACAAGGACGTCAACTACGGTTTCAACGCCGCCAGCGGCGAGTACCAGAACCTGGTGGAAGCCGGCGTCATCGATCCGACCAAGGTCACCCGCACCGCGCTCCAGAACGCCGCTTCGGTCAGCGGCCTCATGCTGACCACCGAAGCGCTGGTCTGCGAGATCCCCGAGAAGAAGGCAGCCCAGATGCCCGGCGGCGGTCACGGCTCCGACATGGACTACTAAACAGTAGACATTCAGGCGAATCAGCCCAGGCCCGCCGGCTCCCCAGCCGGCGGGCCTTCTTTCTTCCGGGTCATGACAGGTCGGGTGATCAAATCGGACATTCTTGTGATAAACTCTTGGCCAGTTCTTGCTGTTTCTGTTATGAAACAAACCTCGGAAGGGAAGCCAGGAATGCCTCAGAGATCACACTTCAAAGTCATGCTTGCCCTCGGCAGTCTGATCCTTGTCGCCGCCGCGCTTTCGGCCGACAAGTCGTCCCCCTATCAGTTCACCGACAAGGCCTTCTACGCCGACCAGGCTCAGCTCAACTTTGTCCGCCCCGGTCTCGTGGTCAAGATCACCAAGGCCGAGATCGCTGCCGACGGCACTGTGACCGGGTGGGTGACCGTCACCGACCCCAAGGGTGCGGGGCTGGATCGCGAAGGCATCACCTCTCCCGGCGTCATCACCCTCAGTTGGCTGATCGGCTACATCCCGGCCGATGGGACCCAGTACACCTCCTACATCACGCGCGTCCGGACAGGCGCGGCCGGCACCTTCACCCAGGCCACCGGCGAGAACACCGGCAAATGGGAAAAACTGGCCGAGGGCTCCTATAAGTACACCTTCCTCAATAAGGTCCCCGCCGGCCATGACAAGAACGCCACCCACACGGTGGGCATCTACGGCAACCGCAACCTCGACGAGTTCGAGTACGGCCGGCAGTACGCCGACAATACCTTGACCTTCGTGCCGTCGGGCGCCGCGGTGACCAAGGTTCGCGACGTCATCCGCACCGCTTCCTGCAACAAGTGCCACGACAGCCTGGGCCTGCATGGCGGGTCGCGCAAGAGCGTGGACGTTTGCATCATCTGCCACCAGCCGCAGACCACCGATTCGGCCACCGGCAACACCGTGGACTTGAAGGTCATGATCCACAAGATCCACTTCGGCCGGAATCTGCCCAGCGTCAAGGTGGGCACGCCGTACAAAGTGGCCAGCCTGGACTTCTCCACGGTCGTCTTCCCCTCTCCCATCATGGCCTGCAAGGCCTGCCATGAGCCGCGGAGCGCCGCCGGCGCCACCCAGTCCGACAACTGGAATCTGAAGCCGACGCGCGCCGCCTGCGGCGCCTGCCACGACGACGTGAACTTCGCCACCGGCCTGAATCACGTCAACCTGCCGCAGCCGAGCGACAACCTTTGCGCCACCTGCCACATCCCGCAGGGCGAAGTGGACTACGACGCCTCCATCAAGGGCGCGCACACCGTGCCGATCGAGTCCTCCCTGCTCAAGGGCATCGTGTTCACCATTGACGGCGTCACCGGCGCCGCCCCCGGCAAGAGCCCCACCGTCGCCTTCACCGTAAAAGATAAGTCCGGCAATCCCGTGGACGTTGCCACCATGAACAACATGCGTGTCTACATGGGCGGGCCGACAGGGGATATCTCCGGTTACGTCCGTGAAGACGCGCTGAAGGCCGTGGGCCCCGGCGACGGACGCCACTATTGGACCTTCGCCGCGACGATTCCCGCCACGGCCAAGGGCTCCTGGCAGTTCGGACTTGAAGGCTATCGCACCACCATCGTTCTCGAAGGTACGACCAAGCAGCGGACCATCCGCGACTACGGCATCAACAAAATGATGTACGTCTCGGTGGACGGCACTCCGGTGGCCCCGCGCCGCACCGTCGTGGCCAGCGCCAACTGCAACAAGTGCCACTACCAGCTCGCCTTCCACGGCGGCGGCCGTAACACGGCCGAGCACTGCACCTTCTGCCACAACCCCAACCTGGTGGCCAACGGCGAGAGCTTCCATCTGCCGTCCATGATCCATCGCTTCCACGAGGAAGCCCGCTATCCGGGCATCCTCAGGGATTGCAACCAGTGCCACGTGGGCAACTCCCAGCAGCCGGTCTCCAATCCGAACCTGCTCCCCACCAACGACCCCAAGGCGCCCTACACGCCGGTGCCGCCCATCACCAACGCCTGCCTCTCCTGCCACAACACGCCAGACGTGTGGTCGCACGCCAAGGCCAACACCACCAGCCTCGGCGAGAGCTGCACGGTGTGCCACGGAGCCAACGCCGAGTTCTCCGTCGGCAGAGTCCACGCTCAGTAAGCCGGTTCCCGCGCTTACCGTCGAAGAGGCCCGTCCCATCCCGGGGCGGGCTTCTTTCTTGCCCTCCAGCGCACAAACATTTTCCACATATTTTGTTTGCAACGGCCGCATTCCGGAAGTACACTGAGGATGCAGGAAGGGTTCGGCCCTTCTTCCTTCTACTCTCCTAGATCGGGGCCCACTCCGCCTCATCTCTTCTAGCCGCCGGCCGCTGCAAGCCATAGCAGGAGCCGGCGGTCTTGTTTTCAAGCCGCGGCTTTTCACTCCGCGCCCGGGCCGCCGCGCAAGGTCTCGACGTGGGTGACGGCGGCCGATCCCAGGCCCGCCAGGTCGTATCCGCCCTCCAGCAGGCTCACCACGCGCCCGCCGGCCCAACTCTCAGCGATCTCCATGACGATTCCAGTCAGTTCAGCGAAATCACCGTCGCGCAGGACGAACCGCCCCAGCGGATCGCCCCGCCGCGAGTCGAATCCCGCCGAAAGCACGACCAGTCCCGGCCGGTAGGCCCCCATGGCCGGCAGCAGGCGCTTGCGGAACGCGCCCACCACCTCGGCGCGGCCCGCTCCGGCGGGAAACGGGCAGTTCATCGTGGTCCCCTTGCCCGCGCCCGCGCCGGTCTCCCCGGCAGCGCCCGTGCCCGGATACCACGGCGACTGGTGCGTGCTGAAGAAGAAGACGCCGCCGTTTTCGTAGAAGATGTCCTGCGTCCCGTTGCCGTGGTGCACGTCCCAATCGGCGATCAGGATCCGGTCCACCCCATACACTTTGCGGGCATACCGCGCGGCGATGGCCGCATTGTTGAAGATGCAGAAGCCCATGCCCCGGCTCGCCGTGGCGTGATGGCCGGGCGGGCGCACGGCGGCGAACACGCGCCGCACGCGGCCCTCCATCACAGCGTCCACCGCGGCGAGCGCCGCCCCCGCGGCCAGGGCCGCCACCTCCCCCGAATGCTGGCACAGCATCGTATCGCCTGTGCTCAGCACCGGCGCCCGCCGCGCGATGTCGTGCCGTACCATCGCCAGGTAGGCGCGAGTGTGGCAGAGCTGGAGGTCCTCCTCGCCGGCCGTACGCGCCTGAATCCTGACCAGCCGGTTCAGCAGCCCGGCCCGCTCCAACGCCCGCGTCAAGGCCCGGTACCGCTCCGGCGACTCGGCATGGCGGGACCCCGGGTCGTGCCGTACAAACGCCTCGTCAAAGACCAAACCGGCCGGCGCCGGTTCCCGGCGGGACATGGATCTCATTGTGGCAAAGGCGGCCTTCCCGGCGCCGTGAAGTGACAGATGTAAACAGACGCTCATCCTGATTCCGGCGGAACACCACCCCCCCGTCAATCGTCTGATCTATTCAGACCCCTCAAACGGGCAGAACAGCCATGAGCGCAGTACTTGAGCCGGAAGTCGTTGCAGCCCTCGGGCGCCGGAGCGCTCCGCTGCTGGTCCCCCGGCGCCGCCGGCGCACCATGCACGCCGGCGAGTTTCTGCTCGACCTGAGCCGGCAGACGCTGGCCAACCTGCGCCGCAACAAGCTCCGCAGCTTTCTGACCTTGTTCGGAATCGCCTGGGGCATCGCCTCTCTGGTTCTGATGTCTGCCCTTTCCGACGGCTTCCGTCAGGGCCAGCGCAAGAACATGGCGCAAATCGGCGACAACATCGTCTTTGTCTACGGCGGGGTGACAGAGGAGCAGGCCGGCGGGCAGCGGGCCGGCCGCCGCATCTTCCTCTACGAACGCGACCTGGACGTCATCCGCGCCAACTGCCCAGCCGTGGAGGTGGTCTCCGCCGAGCACAAGACCTACCAGGCGCCCGCGCGCAGCGCCACCAACGCCGGCCGCTTCCTCACCCTGGGCGTCAATCCCGACTACCTCAAGCTCCGCAACCTGCCCGTCGAGCGCGGCCGCGCCGTCAGCACCGCCGACGTGACGGACGCCCGCCGCGTGGCCGTGCTCGGCGCCAGCGTCAGGAAGCAGCTCTTCGAAAAGAAGCCCGTGCCCCTCGGCGAGCGCATCTTCATCAACAACTACCCCTACGAAGTAATCGGCGTGATGAGCGAGAAGGACCAGAACAGCTCCTACGACGGCTGGGACAACGACAAAATCCTGATTCCCACCTCCGCGCTGCTGCGCGACCTGCCCGCCAGCCGCAAAGTCTACGCCGAGGGGCGCATCGACGGCTTCCTCTACCGCCCGGTGAGCGTCTCCCAGTGGGAAGAGGCGCAGGCCCAGGTGCGCGGCTCGCTCGGCCGCATCCGCAACTTCGCCCCGCAGGACAAGGGCGCGCTGCGGGTGTTCGACTCCATCGAGAGCGCCCAGATGTTCGACTCCATCTTCAACGCCGGCGAGATCTTCCTGGCCGTGGTCTCGCTGGTCACCCTCTCTTTGGGCGGAGTGGGCGTCATGAACACCATGATGATGGCCGTCTCCGAACGCACCAACGAGATCGGCCTCAAGAAAGCGTTGGGCGCCACCAGCGGCCGCATCCTGATGGACTTCTTCCTGGAGGGGGTCTTCCTGGCCCTGCTCAGCGGCGCCGCCGGGCTGCTGCTCACCTGGGCGCTTTCCAGCGCCGTGAACGCCCTGCCGTTGCCGGCGATGTTCTCCGGCCTGCCCATCCACTGGACCATGCTCGCCTTCGCTACCGCCGCGCTCGGGCTGGTGGCAGTGGGCTCTGCCCTGCCGCCGGCGCGCCATGCCGCCGCCATGACGCCCGTCGAGGCGCTGCGGCACGAGAGGTGACACTTGTGGGCTGGCGCTTCATCTTTTCCGAAAGCCTCGCCGCGCTCCGCTTCCACCGCCAGCGCAGTCTCTTCACCACCCTGAGCCTCGCCTGGGGCGTGGCCTGCTTCGTGATCCTCATCAGTTACGGCAACGGCTTTGAAGCGGCGCTGGTGAAGGCCTTCACCGCCGTCGGGCAGGACCTCGTGCTCACCATCGGCGGCCAGACCAGCCAGCAGGCCGGCGGCCTCCGCACCGGGCGCAAGATCCAACTGGACTTGGCCGACGCCACAACCGTCAAGGAGTCCGTCCCCCTCGTGGAGCATCTCTCCCCGGAGATCATGCGCCACGGCGCCAAGGCCCAGCACGCCGGGCGCGAGAAGGAGGTCTCCATCCGTGCCGTGTGGCCGGAGTACGACATCATCCGAAACATCAAGATCGTGGACGGCCGCTGGATCAACGAGGACGACCGCCTGCGCCAGCATCGCGTCGTCGTGCTCGGTTCGGCGGTGGCCCAGGAGGTCTTCGGCGGCGCCCCGGCCGTCGACGAGGACATCATCCTCAACGGCATCCACTTCACCGTCATCGGCGTGATGGACAACAAGCTGCAACTCGCCAACTACAACCGCAGAGACAACCAGTGCGTCTTCATCCCTTACGACAGCTTCAATGTCTTCGGCGATACCAAGTACCCGTGGTTCCTCGTGTGGAAGCCGGCCACGCCGGATTCCCGCGAGCGCGCCATCACGATGGTGCGCGCCAAGCTGGCCGAGCTCCACCGCTTCTCGCCCACCGATGAGAAAGCCGTGGAGATCCTCGCTTTCTCCAAGTTCATGAACATCATCACCGGCATGAGCCTGGCGGTGAAATTGCTGCTGGGCTTTGTCGGCGCGCTCACGCTGGCCATCGGCGGCGTCGGGCTGGCCAACATCATGCTCGCCTCGGTCATCGACCGCACGCGCGAAATCGGCATGATCAAGGCGCTTGGCGGCATGCGCCGCATGATCCTCCGGCAGTTCCTGATGGAGGCCTGCCTCATCGTCGCCGCCGGCGGCGCCGCCGGCATCCTGATGGGCGTCGCCGCTACGCAAATCATCGGCTCCATGCCGTTCCTCGGCCCGGCGTTCAAAGACACCACCGGCGCCGGCGACATCTACCTGACCGTGAGCCCGCTCTCCATCGTGGTCTCCACCGGCGTGCTGCTTGTGGTCGGCCTCATCGCCGGCCTGGTTCCGGCCATGAAGGCCTCGCGGCTCGATCCCATCGAAGCGCTGCGCTACGAGTAGCCCTACTTCGGCTTCTTGACCTTCTTCACTTCGACGGCGTAGGTGTGCGTCTCGCCGTGCATGTTGGAGCGGAAGACAATCCACTTCATGTCCGGCGTGAAGGTGACGTTCGGCTCCAGCCGGTAATCGTGCTTGGCCAGGTTCACCAGCCGCTCGCCCGCCAACCGGCCCTTCTCCGGCCGGAACAGGTAGATCCACTGCCCGTTGCCCGGCGCCGCCACGCTGCGCGGCCCGCCGCCGTCGCCGGCGAAACGCTTGCCGCCGGGCGAGACGTTGAAGTGCACCGACCACTCCTCCCGCTTCACGCCGTACTTCACCAGCTTGCCCGTCTTCTGCTCGTACCCGGCCAGCCAGAACACCTTCGATCGCGGAGTCTGCAGGTCGTACCAGATCGTCTTCCCATCCGCGCCGAAGAACTCGTGCCCGGCGATCTCCATCTCCATCTTGCGCGTATGGATCTTCTTCAGATCCGTCCCGTCCGTGCGGATCGTCCAGATGCGGTCCACCTTGTGCCACGGCCCCTCGTGACAAAACATGATCAGGCCCGGGTCGGTGGGCGAAAACTGCACGTGGTTCAGCCAGTCCGTGCTCGGGTGAAACGTCTTCACCTCGCCGCTCCGGATGTTCACCGTGTACAGCTTCATCGGCCGCCGCGCCAGCCAGCGCGCCTCCAGGCTCTGCTCCTGCTGGTTGGGGATCAGCAAGCCATCGGCCGGCGGCTTGGCCGCATCGGCCGCCGGCGGCCTTTGCACGCCGCCCACCACGTAGCTCCCGGCCAGCAGCGTCTCGTCGGCGTTCACCGCCAGCCCCGAACCGCCGCGAATCTCCGCCGGCAGTTTCACAATCTCCCGCGTCGCCTTCGTGTCGATGTGCGTCGCAAAGACGGCCCCGTCCCGGCTGTAAAACACCTGGCGCGTCTTCCGCCCCACCACCACCTGGCCGGCGCGCCCCTCCATCAGCGGAGTTTCCGTGCGGTTCTTGAGATCGATCACCGCCAACCCCTTGCGCGACGTCACCACCAGCTTGTCGCCCGCCGCCGTGTAGCCGTTCTGGTGGAAGTAGAGGCTCGCCGAGCCGGCCTCCCGGCTCAGCCGCACGACGCGGTGGCCGGTATCGGGATCCACCCACTCCAGCGGAATGTCAGCGGCGCTCGCCAGGAAAGCCGCGCACGCAAGGAAGAAGACAGCCAGCCGGTGCATGCGAACATCTTATGCCCTGCGCCAGCGCTCTGTTATCCTGTCGCCTACCGTGCGTTTCTTCGACGGCATCTTCTCCGCCCCCCGCTGGCTCGCCCTGTGGGCCGCCCAGCTCGGCTTCATGCTCGACGCCATGGACGTCCTGCTCTACGTCTTCGCCCTCACCACGCTCAAGCGTGAGTTCGGCTGGACCAACGCCCAGGCCGGCCTGGTCAGCTCCGTCACGCTCATCTCCTCGGCTTTCGGCGGCATCGCCGCCGGCATCGTCTCGGACCGCATCGGCCGCCGCAAGACGCTCATCTACACCATCCTGCTCTACTCCTTCGCCTCGGCCGGCACAGCCACCGCCGGCGGCATCGGCGGGCTGATCTTCTGGCGCGCCCTGGTCGGGCTCGGCCTGGGCGGCGAATGGTCGGCCGGCGCCACCCTGGTCGCCGAGTCCTGGCCCGCAGCCCATCGCGCCAAGGCCGTCAGCTTCATGCAGTCCGGTTGGGCGCTCGGCTACATGGCCGCCGCCGGCCTCTCCGCGCTGATCCTGCCCACGCTCGGCTGGCGGGCGCTCTTCCTCGCCGGCGTGCTGCCGGCGCTGGTTACCCTCTTCATCCGGCGCAAGGTGACCGAGCCTGAGGTTTGGACGAACTCCCGCGAACGCGCCCCGTTCACCGGCATCTTCAAGCCGCCCTACGCGCGCCGGACGTTCCTGGCCACGGTCCTCGCCACCAGCGTCCTGTTCGCCTATTGGGGCCTCTTCACCTGGCTGCCCGGCTTCCTCTCCTCGCCCGCCTCGCAGGGCGGCGCGGGGATGGACATCGTCAGGACCAGCGGCTTCGTCTTCGCCGTGCAGATCGGCGCTTTCTTCGGTTATCTTTGCTTCGGTGTGCTGGCGGACCGCCTCGGCCGCCGCCCCGCCTTCGCCCTCTACGTCGCCGCCGCCGCGCTGCTCACCCCGCTCTACGGCCTGGCCCCGGGCTTCTCGCCCGTCGCGCTCTTCCTGCTCGGCCCCTGCGTCGGCTTCTTCGGCACGGGCTTCTTTTCGCTCTTCGGAGCCATGCTGGCCGAGTTGTATCCCACCGCCATCCGCGGCGCCGGCCAGGGCTTCGTCTACAACTTCGGCCGCGGCCTCAGCGCCCTGGCCCCCTTCGCCGTCGGTTCCCTGGCGGATACCTATGGCCTCGGCGCCGCCCTGGGCCTCAATTCGGCCTTCTTCCTGGCCGCCGCCGCCCTCGTCTTCCTCCTGCCCGAGACCCGCAACACCGAACTCGAATCCCTCTGATGCGGCCACCCGGGCCGCGATCCGATGACCGCGACATTTGGTAGGAAATTCCAGATAATTAACTCATGCTGCGCCACACCGGCTTCCACCGCCCCACGCGGGGCCGCGCGCAGTTTGCCCTGTGCTACGGCTTGGGGCTATCGCTCGCGTGTTCTGCCGCTCCTCCAGGAGCCAGCCTGCAGGGAAGCGTGGTGAACACCTCATCGGGAGAGAGCGTCCCCTCGGCCACCGTACAGCTATTGAGTAACGGAGCTGTGGCACGCGAGGCCGAAGCCGACAGCCATGGACGATTCGTCCTTGAAAACCTGCCTGCCGGCCAGTACATCGTACGGGCGGAAATGACCGGATATGTGGACATGGCCCCGTTCTGGAACGGATCGAGAAAAATCCAATTGACCGCGGGTAAGCTCGCAACCCTCCAATTGCGGCTGACGCGCACCGCAGTTGTCACTGGCCGGGTGTACGGGACAACCGGTGAGCCCCTGCGAGGCGTGAAAGTCACGGCGATCGGCCGGCGGCGTGACGGAGCCGCAGTGCGCTTCTTGCTCCAAGGCGCGCCCGTGTTTACCGATGATCGAGGAATCTACCGCATTCACGGCCTTGCGCCCGGCGCTTACAGCGTTGCCGCCGTGCCAGACGAAAGCGATGCACAGGGCATGGCCTTCTCGCCGGTATATTACCCGGGAAATCACGATCCGGCGCGCGCGGAGTTCTTCGAGGTGAAAGAGGGTGAGACTCGAAACAACGCCGACCTCGCCCTGACGTCAACATCCACTATCGACATCGGCGGGAGCGTTCGTGACATCCCCGCGGATTGGCAGCCGGGCCATGTGGCTGTCGCGCTGCTCACCACGGCAAGTCCCGCGCTGCCTGTCTCCGTAACTGTTGCTGAGGCGGATGGCCGATATGTCTTTCGGGGCATACCGCCGGGGCCCTATCAGGTCGTCGCCTGGGGTCCGATTGTTGCTTGGGGCAATCGAGGGCCGATGCCCGGCCCGGGAGGACGAAAGGGCGAGGCGTTCGTTGAGGCCGGGACCGGCGGCCAGAGCGGTATGAATGTCAGTTTGCATGAATCCGCCGTCGTGGAAGTCAGCATCTCGACGCAGGCTCAATCGCAAAAGACAGACGACTGTCTCGCGGCAGCCCGTGTGGTTATCGTGCCCCTCTATCCCCTCCCGGATGTGCGGCAGTTAAAAGCCCCCCTCTCGGCGCAGGGATACACGCTGCGAGAAGTTCCGCGGGGACTGTACCGGGTCGAGGTGGAGGGACTGAGAGACGCCTGTTACGTGAAAGAAGTTCTCGACGGGGAGCAGCATCTTGAGCCGGAAAGGGTCGAAATCACCGGCAATGCGAAGTTGAGCCTGGTGCTGACCACTGCGGTTGGGTCCGTCTCGGGCAATGTCGAGACTCCAGACCAGCGCCTCGCCGGGGGCGCACTCGTGCTGCTCATTCCATCGGCAATCGCGAGCGGGGCGGGGCGCGCCACTCGCGTCTCGGCTGCGGGGGAGACAGGACGCTACGAGTTTTCTGGGGTTCCACCGGGCGACTACTGGCTCCTGACGACGCAAACACTCACCTCGAACAGTTACCTGGACCCCGAGTTTCGGGCGGGAAAGAAGGAGTGGCCGGTGCGCATACAGGCGGGAAAGTCAATCACGGTGGACCTGAGGCTGAGTCAGTGACAAGATCTGTCGGCGCGCTTCTACTTGCGGCGGCGACGCAGATCTGCCTGGCCCAAACAGGCACGGTCTCCAAGCCAAAGGCCGGTGAGTGGATCATCGAAGGCGACGTCATGTTGCGCGGGGCGCCAGTGAGCACCGCCGGTGTGCGGGCCACCGGCACGTCCCTGGTCCCTGGAGCCACGACGGATAGCGCGGGTCACTACCAGATCCGGGGGTCTCTCCCTGGCAATTACAGGTTAACCGTGGAAAAGGATGGAACTGGCGGAGCCAGGCCGAGATCCGTGAATGTGCTCCCTGGATCGCACCATCAACACGTCGATATTGAGTTGCTGCCGGAGGCCATCCTCTCCGGGAAAGTGTTGGATGCCGAGAAGCGCCCGGTAGCAAACTCCGCAGTCGGCGCTTGGGTGAAGTCATCCAAGAACGGCCATGTGGCGTTCTTGCAGCGAGGGTTTTCCAGCAGTGATGACACGGGAAGTTATCGAATCGCGGAGCTTGGGGAGGGGCACTACTACCTCATCGCGCTGGCCGAGCCGCTGAGGCCGCGGAAGCGCCAGCCGGCCTCGGAGAATGCGGCCGAGGCGAAACCCCGAATCGGTCCGCAGCGCTTTTCCTTCTACCCCAACACCACTTCCTGGGAGAGCTCCGTCTCGTTCGGCGTGGGGTTTGGCGAACAAAGGGAGGGGCTGGACCTCGTTCTCGGTAAGACCCCCACCTATTGCGTTTTCGCGACCGTGTCTCCCGTCGCCGGACAAGCCGCCTCCGCCCAATCGGCGAACCTGGTGATCTACGTGCCCATCGGTGCATCTTTCGTCCAGGTTGCACAGGGGAGCATCAGGCAGGGGGAAGAGCTGGAAGTCTGCGGTTTGCCCCCCGGCGCATACAGTGCGGTCGCCAAGACTTTCGACGCCGCCACCAAAAAGGCGACAGCATTCGCCAAGGTCGAATTCGTGATCGTGAAGCGTGACGTTGATCTGGGGACACTCCACCCCATCCCCGGCGCCACTCTCAGCGGTTCAATCGCAGTCAAGGATTCCAGCCGGGAGAGTTCTTTGCCATCCGGCATCATCGTCACCCTGGACCTGAAGAGCCGGCCCATCGCTTACGGGGAAAACCGGACTGGCCGCGTGGCGGAGAGCGGGCATTTCAGCGTGGAGGGCGCATTTGTGGACGACTACGGTCTAATCGTCTCCGGGCTGCCTGATGGATACTACGTTCATCAGGCGCTACAGCAGGGCAGGGATGCTTGGCGTGGCACGGTGCGGCCGGATGGCGGCGATCTTCAAGTCGTGCTCGGAGCCGATGGCCCTGTGGTTTCCGGACAGGCGACAGACAGGAAAAACCAGCCTGTGGAGGACGCCATCGTGGCCCTGGTCCCCGAAGGACAAGAATTCGGCCTAGTCCAGCAGTGCGACCAGCGAGGGCAGTTTAGGTTCTCCTCAGGCGTCCGGCCCGGGTCCTACCGCATCATCGCCTTATCAGGGTTGCTTGCCGGCGAGGAGCAGAATCCAGACGCGATCCGGGCTCACCTGGTCCACGCTTCGACTGTCGATCTGGCGCCTCGACAGCAGGCTGTCCTTGCGGTCACCGTCCGTGCCGCCCGGTAGCCCGGATCCGCCGCCGCCCTCGTCTTCCTCCTGCCCGAGACGCGCAACACCGAACTCGAATCCGTCTGATGCGGCCACCCGGGCCGCGTCAATTCAACGCGCTCAAGAAAAGCCGCCGCGCGGGCCGCAGCCGCCGCCCGACGCGCCCGACGACGCTCCGCCGCCAATCGAGCACGCCGATATCTGCCTCTGCACCTCCGGCGAGCCGCACTGCGGGCACATGAGCCCCGTGTCGGCCTCAGTCATCCGGCGAAGCTGCTCATATTGCTTGCCGCACTCGGTGCAGCGGTATTCATACATCGGCATGGTCTATCTCCATTTTACGGGATGCGGCCGGCCCCGGCAGGTGACAAAGGGTGCCAACGGGGGATTGACCCCGGCACAATTCGGCGTTACACCCGGCTCAGGAGGATCTCATGCCCACTCGATTGATAGTCCTGATTCTCCCCCTCCTGTGGGCCTGCCACGCCCCGGTGGAGACCCGCCAAAACCACGTCGTCCACCGCGGCGAGCAGGCCGTCCTGACCGCCGCCAACGGCAACGCCTTCCTCGCGCTGGAGCGCGAGGACTGCTACCACGTCCAGCAGGCCGTCTCCTCCCGCGACAAGGCCTGGCTGGAGACCATGGAGATGCAGGACAAAGTCCTGCGCGTCGCCGCCGGCACGCCGGTGAAGGTCCTCCAGGACTCCTACAACGAGCGCAAGGTGGAAATCCTGGAGGGCCCGCTCGCCGGCAAAACCGGCTGGGTGGCCTGGGAGTTCCTCAGCCCGCCGCCGCCGGCCGGTCGCTGAGTTTCGTCATCCTGCCCATGAAGACGTGCACGCACGTCCAGGCGATCAGGTGGAATCCGCCCATCATCACAAACAGCGGGTAGTAGCCGAAGTGCATCACCAGGTACCCCGGCAGCAGTGCCGTGAAAATGGTCCCGCCGATTCCCCCCATGAAGCCCCCGATGCCGATCACGCTCGCCACCGCGCTCTTCGGGAAGACATCGCTCACCGTCGTGTACAGGTTGGCCGACCAGCCCTGGTGCGCCGCCGTGGCCAGCGAGATCAGCGCCACCGCCATCCAGGTCTCCGGCACCGCCACCGCCGTCGCCGCCAGCGGCATGCACAGCGCGAACACGCCCATGGTGGCCTTGCGCGCCTTGCCCGAAGGCCAGCCGCGCCGGATCAGGTAGCCGCTTATCCAGCCGCCAGCCACGCTCCCGAAGTCCGCCATCAGGTAGATCACCGGCAGAGCCCAGCCGATCTCAACCAGGCTCAACCCCCGCGCCTCCTTGAAGTACAGCGTCAGCCACGTCAGGTAGAACCACCACACCGGGTCGCTGAAGAACTTGCCCAGCGCGAAGCCGTAGGTCTCGCGGATGCCCAGCGCCTGGCTCCAGCTCACCTGCGCCGTCGTGCTCTCCTCCGGGTCGCTTTCGATGATCGCCAGCTCGGCCTCATTGACCCGGCTGTGCTCGCGCGGCAGCCGGTACACCGTCCACCACAGCGCCACGCAGACCAGCCCCGTCGTGGCCGTGATGAAAAAGCACGTCCGCCAGCCCAGGTGCGCGTTCATCCACACAAACAGCGGCGGGCCGACCATGGTCGCCACGTTCGTGCCGGCGTTGAAGATCCCCGTGGCGAAGGCCCGGTCCTTCTTCGGGAACCACTCCGACACCGCCTTGATCGCCGCCGGGAAGTTGCCGCTCTCGCCCAACCCCAGCATCGCCCGCCAGAAACCCAGTTGCAGCCAGCTCCGCGACAGCGAATGCAGCCCCGCCGCCACGCTCCAGAACGTGATCGCCAGCGCATAGCCGAAGCGCGTCCCCCGCCAGTCGATCACCTTCCCCATCATCAGGAATCCGATCGCGTAGGCGAACTGAAAAGCCCCGCTCACGTACCCGTACTCCTGCTTGGTGAAGTGCAGGTCTTCCAGGATCACCGGGCTCAGGATGCCCAGCACGATCCGGTCCAGGTAGTTGTTGGTCGTGATCAGGAATAGCAGCGCCAGGATCCACCAGCGCATTCTCGTGGGACGCGGATGCACGTGTCCGATTATACTGGAATATCAATGTCAAACGCGGTGATTCTCGCCGCCGGCCGCGGCACCAGATTGAAGTCCGTCACCGGTGATCTTCCCAAGCCTCTGCTCCCCCTACACGGCCGGCCGCTGCTCGATTATGTGCTCGCCAACTTGCGCCGCGCGGGCTTCGATCGCTTCCTGCTTGTGGTCGGCTACCGCCACGAATTGTTCTATGGCCGCTATGCCGGCGACACCAGTGTCCACTACGCACTCCAGGATCCGGTGGACGGCACCGGCTCGGCCGCCCTGCTGGCGCGCGGTTTCACCGCCAATGAGCCCTTTCTGCTGATCTTCGGCGACATCCTCGCCTCGCCCGATGACATCCTTGCCCTCTGGCAGCGGCTCAAGAACGACCCCGCCGCCTCCGGCGTGCTGGCCGTGCAGCATGTCGACGACCCCTTCCAGGGCGCCGCCGTCTACGAGGACGCGGGCGTCCTCACCCGTATCGTCGAGAAGCCCCCTCTCGGCGCCAGCCAAACCAACTGGAACAGCGCCGGCATTTACGCCTTCCGGCCGGAGATCTTCGACGAGCTCGCGCGCCTGGAAATGTCGCCGCGCGGCGAATACGAGTTGACTGATGTGCTCGTGAAGTGGCTCGCGCAGGGGCGCCGCATCCTGGTCCACCCGTTACAGGGCGAATGGCGCGACGTCGGCCGGCCTGAGGACGTTGAGGCCGCCGCCCGGCTCATCAGCTCGTCGCTTTCCTAGACCCGCGCGCTCGCCCGCCGCAGCCGGTCCCGGATGCCCTCCCACGCCGGCTCCTCCGGCGGCTCTTCCACCGCGATCCAGTCCCACCCCTGCCCGTCCAGTTCGTGCAGCGTCGCATACAGCGCCGCCGCGTAGCCTTGCGGCTCCGCCGGCATCCGGCCGCCCGGCGCCAGATACACACCACGCCCCCGCGCGGGAACAGCTCTGTCCCTCACCAGCACTAGCCGTGTCCGCGGGCTGTAGTGCCGCGCATGCATCCCCGGCGCCGCGTGCGCCCCCGCGTCCGCGCTACCCGCCACCTCCACCGGCCCGATCAGCGCTTCGATCTCCTCCCGCGAGATCATCCCCGCCCGCAGCAGCACCGGCCTCTGCCCAACCAGCGAGACTACCGTCGACTCGATCCCCACCGGCGTCGAGCCGCCGTCCAGGATCATGTCCACCGCCGCTCCCAGCCCGGCCCGCACGTGTTCGGCCGAGGTCGGCGACAACTGCATGAACACGTTGGCGCTCGGCGCCGCGATCGGTACGCCGCTCCGCCGGATCAGCTCCAGCGCCATCGGGTGCGCCGGCATCCGCAACCCTACCGTCTGGAGCCCCGCCGTCACCGTGTCCGGCACATGCGGCTGCTTCGGGACTACCAGCGTCAGCGGTCCCGGCCAGTGGCGTTCGGCCAGCCGCTGCGCCGCATCCGGCCACACCGATGCCAGCTCCCGCGCCATCTCGATTGACGCCACATGCACGATCAGCGGACTGGTCGACGGCCGTCCCTTCACCGTGAAGATGCGCCCCACCGCCGCGGCGTCCAGAGCGTTCGCCCCCAGCCCGTACACCGTCTCGGTGGGGAACGCCACCAGGCGCCCCTCGCGGATCAGTGCCGCCGCGCGTTCCAGTTCTCCTGACATTATTCGGACAGCTCGTCCTTGCCGTCGCTGAAAATGCGGCCGGTCTTGCGCCACACCAGCCAGGCGTGGATCAGGTCGTCGATGTCGCCGTCCAGCACCCGGTCCACGTCCCCGATCGGCAGCTTCGTCCGCAGGTCCTTCACCAGACGGTACGGCGCCAGCACGTAGTTCCTGATCTGGCTGCCGAAGTTGATGTCCGCCTTGGAGTCCTCCAGCTTCTTCTCCACCGCCCGGCGCTTCTCCATCTCGTGCTCGTACAGCCGCGCCCGCAGTTGCTTCAGCGCCGCCGCGCGGTTCTTGTGCTGGCTGCGCTCGTTCTGGCACTGCACCACGATGCCCGTGGGGATGTGCGTGAAGCGCACGGCGGACTCCGTCCGGTTCACGTGCTGCCCCCCCGCGCCGCTGGCCCGGAACACGTCGATGCGCAGGTCGTCCGTCTTGATCTCGATGTTCACCGTGTCGTCGATCAGCGGGATCACAAACGCGCTGGCAAAAGACGTATGCCGCCGCGCGTTGGCGTCAAACGGCGAGATCCGCACCAGCCGGTGTACCCCGATCTCGCTCTGCAGAAGGCCAAACACGCCCTCCCCGTCGATTTCCACGGTGGCCGACTTGATGCCCGCCCCCTCGCCCTCCTGCCGGTCCGTCACAATCGCCTGAAACCCGTTGCGCTCCGCCCAGCGCAGGTACATCCGCAGCAGCATCTCCGCCCAGTCCTGGCTCTCCGTGCCGCCGGCGCCGGGGTGGATCGTGATGATCGCCCCGCAGTGGTCGTTCTCCCCGGAGAGCAGCATGTTGGTCTCCAGGTGGTCCACCATCTTGCGCAGCTTCTCGATCTCCTTCACCAGCTCGGCGCCGATGTCCTCGCCCTCCCTGCCCAGTTCGAACAGGGTGTCGATATCGCTCACCAGCGTGGTGACGGACGTCTCCTGCGCCAGCGCCCCTTCCAGGCGCTTCCGTTCCTGCATCAGCTTCTGGCTGGCTTCCTGGTTGTTCCAGAAATCGGGGGCCGAGATCTGCTCTTCTATCTCCGCCAACTGCTTGCGCTTGTTGGCCGTGTCAAAGATAGCTCCGCACAGCTTCCGACTGCTGGCGGAGCGCAGAGTAGGCCCGGTCGAGTTCGTCGAGGGTCATACCTCTATCCTACCAACCCCGCCGGGTGCTTAACCGTTTTGGGGAAGGGCGCACTGGATCGGATTTCGGGCAGCGGGTGACGCTCCGGATCCGCGCCCGGGCTGGACGGCTGTTGGGTCACTCGGCGGAGTCAAGCTGAACTGATCGTAGCAAAACCATTTTCA
>JACRBC010000006.1 GCA_016213245.1 Candidatus Solibacter usitatus
GTAGCCGATGGGCGACACCACGCAGTGCGGAGCCACCGGCACGTAGTAGGTATGCGCCATGTCGGCGATCTTGCGGGTCTCGAGCAAACCGCCGCACTTCTGCATGTCGGGCATGATGATGTCGGCGGCGCGCTTCTCCAGAACCTCCCGGAAGCCGTGGCGCAGGAACAGGTTCTCGCCGCAGCAGATGGGGGTCTTGGTGGACTGGCGGATGTCGCGCATGGCGTCGACGTTTTCGGCCGGCACGGGCTCCTCCAGCCACAGCAGGTTGAAGGGCTCCAGTTCCTTGGCCACGCGCTTGCCCGTGGTGGCGTCGTAGCGGCCGTGCATATCCACGGCCAGGTCGATGCGCTTGTGCAGGCAGCCGCGGACGAAGTCCACCTCCTTCACCATGCGGTCCACTTCGGCGTTGGAGGCGGTCCAGTTCACCGCGTCATAGCGGTTCGGATCGCGCGCTTCGTCGATATCGATCTTCGCCGCGGTGAAGCCCATCGCTTCGATCTCGCCGAGCTTCTGCTTGGCCAGCGGGTCGTCGGGATGGTGGTTGGCCGAGTCGCAGTAGACGCGGACGCGGTCGCGCATCTTGCCGCCGAGAAGTTGGTAGACGGGCAGCCCCATCGCCTTTCCGGCCAGGTCCCACAGCGCCGTTTCAATCGCCGTCAGCGCGGTGACGTACTGGCCTCCCTGCGCCCCGGCGAAGATACCGGCCGTGCGGATGCGCTCCCACAGGTAGTCGATGTTGAGCGGGTCCTGGCCCACCAGCATATTGCGGAAGCCGCGCACCAGAGGGACGCCGCCGGCGACTGAGTCCGTCGCCTCGCCGTGGCCGTAGATGCCCTGGTCTGTGTAGACGCGGACGTGAAGCTGATAGCCATGGCCGCGCACCTGCGCGGTGCGGACGTCGGTGATCTTGAGCTTCGGCCGGCTGTAGGGCGAGCTCTGCGCCTGGACGGCGGCCGAAAGGGCGGGCAGCGCCAGCGGCGCGGCGCGGAGGAAGTGGCGTCTGGTTTCCGGCATGGTGAACAGATCATATCCAACTCCGCAAGTAGCATATGCTATGGCTGTGCGATTACTCCTCACCGCCTGCATTCTTTCCGGCCTCGCCTCCGCGGCCGAGCCCGGCTTGAAGATATCCGTCTACGCCACCGCCGGAGGCATTCAGCAATTGCTGTCGACGCCGGAAGCGCGCCAGAAAGCCGCCGCTGCGCTGCGCCGGCTCGACATCACGCGCGTCATCCTGGAAGGCCGGCGCGGCGACGAGTACGTCTCGCCGGAGAAACTCAAGGAGGCGCGCGATCACCTCTCCGCGCTGGGCTTCGCCAGCATGGGCGGCATCGCCACCGTGCCGGGCAAAGCCTTCGGCACGCGGCAGCAGGGCGCGCTCGCCTGGCTCAATTGGGAGTCCGAAGCGACACGCAAAGGCGTGGCGGAGTTTTTCCGCACCAACGCCCCCGTCTTCGACGAGTTGGTGGTGGATGACTTCTACTGCACCGGCGACACATCGCCCGAGTCCGACAAGGCCCGCAACGGCCGCGACTGGGGCGACTACCGCCGCGACCTGCTCACGAACCTCATCCCGCCGTTGATTGTCGAGCCCGCCCGCGCGGCCAGGAAAGACGTGCAGCTCGTACTGAAGTTCCCGCAGTGGTACGACCGCTTCCACATGTTCGGCTACGATCCGGCGCGCATGCCGGCCCATTTCGACCGCATCTGGGTGGGCACCGAAGTGCGCAACCCGAAGACCCAGCGCATGGGCTTCGTCCAGCCCACGCAGGGCTACATGAACTACCGCTGGCTCTCCGGCATGATCGGCGCAAAAGTCGAGGCCGCCTGGTTCGACCACATCGAATGCACCGGCCAGAACTTCGTGGACCAGGCCTGGCAGAGCGTGCTGGCCGGCGCGCGCGAACTCGTCCTGTTCAACGTGATCGACGTGATTCAGGGCCACCCGGGCCACGAGCTGTTCCAGAAAGCGCTCCCAGGGCTCCGCGAAGCCGCCCGGCGCGTCCGCGGCAGCCGGCTGGAAGGAGTCGCCTTCTACAAGCCGCCCAACAGCGAGCCCGGCGACAATCGTTTTCTAATGGACTACCTCGGCATGTTGGGCATTCCCGTCGTTCCGGTCTCCACCTATCCGGCGGAGAGCCGCACGGTGATCCTGGGCTTGCAGGCGGCCCACGATCCGGCCCTGCTCGACAAGGTCCGCGAGCACTTGAAGAAGGGCGCCCGCGTGGCCATGACGGCATCGCTGATGGAGAAGGTGCAGGCGCCGCCCGGGGTAGTCCGCCTCGACATGCGCACGTTCTCCGAGCAGGACTACCGCGATACCGGCGAATGGCTCCTGCCGCCCAAGGAGCTGCCCTGGCTCAACATGAGCCGTGAACAGGTGGACGCCCTGCGAGGCAGCCTGGGCGTGGATCTCTCCGCGCCGTTGGGCATCGCCTACTATCGCTTCGGCGGCGCGGAAGCGTTCTACAGCTTCCGCGATGAGGATGCCGAGGTGCGGCTGCGCGGCAAGCCGGTGCGGGTGCCGGCGCACTCCATGGTCTGGGTGAAGCGCTAAAACGGAGAACGGCGCGGCCGGAGCCGCGCCGTTCGCCACGTTGGTCGTGTTTGACCCTGGATCTAAGACTTGATGGTCCCCTTCTTATCGGGGCGACACCATCAGTATAACTCCAACTCTCAGGAGATTCTCTCGGCGATCGATTTGGCCTGCGTGAACCACAGCAGGTAGTCCGGTCCGCCCGCCTTGGAATCCGTGCCGGACATGTTGAAACCGCCGAACGGATGCGCGCCCACCATGGCCCCCGTGCACTTGCGGTTGATGTACAGGTTGCCGACGAAGAACTCGTTCCTGGCCCGTTCCACCTTCGCCGGGTTGTTCGAGTAGATCGCCCCGGTCAGGCCGTACTCGCTGTTGTTGGCCATCGCCAGCGCCTGCTCGAAGTCCTTCGCCCTGGTGACGGCCAGCACCGGTCCGAAGATCTCCTCCTGGAAGATCCGCGATTCGGGCAGGATGTCGGCGATCACCGTCGGCTCGAGGAAGTAACCGTTTCCTTGCAGGCGGTTGCCGCCGGCCACCACACGCCCCTCGGCTCGCCCGATGGCGATGTAGTCGAGAATCGACTTCATCGATTTCTCGTTGATCACCGGACCCATGTAGTTGGCTGGGTCGTCCGCCGGACCAACCTGAATCTCCTGGACCTTCGCGGCCAGCTTTTCAAGAAACGCGTCGTAGAGCTTCTCGCTCACAATCGCCCGCGAGCAGGCCGAGCACTTTTGGCCCTGGTAGCCGAAGGCGCTCCACAGCACTCCCTGGACGGCCGCGTCGAGGTCAGCGTCTTCGTCGATAATGATGGCGTCCTTGCCGCCCATCTCTGCGATCACGCGCTTGATCCAGATCTGCCCCTTGGCTGTACGGGCTGCCAGTTCGTTGATGCGCAGCCCCACCTCGCGCGAGCCGGTGAAGGAGATGAAGCGCGTGCGCGGGTGGGTGACGATCAAGTCGCCCACTTCGGCGCCGCTGCCGACCATCATCGTGTAGCTCTGCGCGGGGAAACCGGCCTCCTCCAGCACCTCGGCGAACTTCGCGGCGATGGTCGGCGTGTCCGAGGACGGCTTCACCACCACCGTGTTGCCGGTCACCAGCGCCGCCGTGGTCATGCCCACCAGAATGGCCAGCGGGAAGTTCCACGGCGGAATCACAACGCCCACGCCCAGCGGCAGGTAGCGCATCTCGTCGCGTTCGCCCGGCAGTTGGACCAGCGCTTCGGGCACAGCCTGGCGCTCGGCCAGCAGCGCGTAGTAGTCGCAGAAGTCGATCGCCTCGCTGACGTCGGCCTCAGCTTCAGCCCAGCTCTTGCCGGCCTCGTAGACCAGCCAGGCGTCGAACTCCAGCTTGCGGCGGCGCAGGATCGCCGCCGCCCGGCGCAGCGCGGCGATGCGCTCCGCCGCTGGCGCCGCCGCCCACGCCGGGAAGAACGCGTCCGCCACGGCGATGGCCCTTTCAGCCAGTTCCGCTGTGGCCTTGTGATGCAGGCCCACCACCTCGTCCGGGTTGGACGGGTTGATGGACTTCAGCAGGTCGCCGGTCCGGAAGCGCTCGCCGCCGATTCGCAGTTCGTAGTCCTTCCCAAATCCGGCGCGCACCTGCGCCAGCGCCGCGCGCATCGGCGCGGCGTTTTCAGGCTTGGAGAAATCGGCGTACGGCTCGTTTCGAAAATCGCTCAGACGCATTCAGCCTCAGCCTTCCACCAGCTTCTTCCCGCGGTCGATCAGGTCCGCCGCTTCATCGGCCATCTTCCGGCCCTTCTCGTACAACTCCCGCCCCTTGTCGGCGAGGTCCCGGCCGGTCTCGGCCAGCGACTCGCGCCCCTTCGAGGCAACGCGGCTCAACCTGCGGCGCGTCAGCCGGCCGGAGGACGGCGCGAACAGCAGCGCGATGGTGGAGCCGACGGCCACGCCGGCCACGAACCAGAGCACTTTGCTGGTGGTGTCTTCGGTATCGAATTCCATGAAAATCAGCCTCCGCCCGCTATTGTAGCTCCCGGCGGATCAATCCAGATCAATGGGGCGTACAATTAGGGCGGAGGTCACATGAGCGAGCACACAATTCCTGAACCGGACGTGAACCTCGTGCCTCTCACCGAGGGCGGGCTGGAGTGGGAGCTTTCCGAGATGGAGTACCTGGCCGTCAGGACTCTCCTCGAAGCCAACGACATTCAGGTCGTGGTCCAGGGAGCCAGCCAGATGCCCAATCTGCCCTATGAACTGCTGGTCCCGGCCAACCAGTTGGACGAGGCCGTGCGCGTTATTCGCGACGCCCGCCAGTCCGGCGCCGAGGCCGCCGCCGCTGCTGAAGCCGAGCAGGATTCCTCCGGCGAGCCGCCCGCTCCGGCTGCCTCCTAGAACGCATCCCACACTCCCCATCCGCCGCCTGAGCGCGCCGCGGATTCCACGGCCAGCGTCCTGCCGTCGCTGCGGACCGTCACCAGACCCTGCATGTCCGTTCGCAGCACCAACGTATGCAGCGCCGCCAGCGCGTCCAGCGCTTGTGCGTGAGGCAGCCCGTAGGTATTGCTCCAGCCCGCTGAGATCAGCGCCACGGCCGGCCTGGCCGCTGCCAGGAGCTCCGGGAACGACGAGCGCCGGCTGCCGTGATGCGCCACTTTGAGCACGTCCACTCGACCGACTGTGCCCTCCTCCAGCAACCGGCGCTCCACGCCGCGCTCGATGTCGCCGGTCAGCAGGAAAGTGTGGCGCCCGTGCCGCAGCCGCAACACGAGGGAGTCGTTGTTCTGCGCCCTGCCGCGCCAGGGCTGTCGTGGGGCGGGCGACAGCACCTGCCATTCCAGCCCGCCCAGGCTCGGCCGCTCGCCCTGCTTCAGAACTTTCACCCGCACGTTCAGAGCGCGGGCCTTCCGTTCGATCGATTGCCATGCGGCCTGGTCGGGCGCGAATCCCGTCCACACCTCGCGCGGCCTGAAATTCTCCAGTACCGCCGGGATTCCCGACGCGTGGTCGTCGTGCAAGTGGGTCACGACAACGACATCCAGCCTGCGGATACCCCTCGACCACAGATAGGGCGACACGACATCTTCGCCGATATCCAGACTCGTCTCCTCGCTCCGCCCGAAGCGCGGCAACCCGCCGCCATCCACCAGCGCCAGCGCGCCCTCCGGCAGCGCCAGCAACAGGCTCTCGCCCTGCCCCACGTCCAGGGCAGTGAGTTCCAGCGCCCCGTGAACATACCGCGGCTCGAAGGGATGCAGCACCAGCAGTGCCAGCGCCACAGCGCTCGCCATGCCCGGAACCACGAGCCAGCGGCCTCGGGGGACCCGCATGGCCAGCGCCAGCAGGGAGCCGGCCAGCAACAGCGCCAGCCACAGGGGGGGCTCCGGAACCCTCCAGTCCGGCTCCAGGCGGGCGTGCCAGCGGGCGATCTCCTGCGACCGGTCCAACCACCAACCCGCCGCCCACGCCGTCCAGCGCCAGCCCGTGAAAACCGCGGCGAATCCAAATGGGATCGCCCCGGAAAGCACCGGAACCGCCAGGACGTTGGCCGTCAGGCCGGTGAGCGACAACCGGTGGAAGTACAGCGCCATGGGCAGGGCCAGCGTGGCCTGCACCGCAAACGAGAGCCAGAACGCATTCCAGGCGCCCCTCAACAGCCCCAAAACCACCCCAAGCAACCGCTCGCACCAGCCCAGCGGCAGACGCAACAGATAGTGCAGGGTCTCCGCCGCCAGCCGCAGCTCCACCGCCGTTGATTGCGCTTCCAGACCTCCGTCCCCCGCTTCCGCGGGCTTCGAAACGAAGGCGCCGATCGCCGCCACCGCCAGGAACGAAAGCTGGAAGCTGGCGTCGAACACCTGCCGCGGATCCGCCGCCAGGAAGGCCAGGGCCACCGCTGCCAGCAGGTTCAGGATGTGGGTCCGGCGGTAATACAGCTTGCCCGCGGCGAACAGCGCAAAACCAGCCGCCGCCCGCAGCACGGGCGCGTCGCCGCCGGCCAGCAGGGCATAGAGCCATGCCGTCGCAGCCCCAGACAGCAGAATTGTCCTGACCCCATACCCGAAGAATCTCCGCCACAGCAGGAAGATGCCGCACACCAGCGTCACGTGGCTCCCGGAGATCACCAGTGCGTGATAGGTGCCCGTGCGCCGGAAGTCCTCCACCCAGGCCTTGCGGATGCCGCTCCGGTCGCCCAGCAGCAGGCCCCGCATCATGCCGCTGTGGTAACTGTCGCCCGGATAGAGCACGTCGATGCGCGCCAGCATGCCCGCGCGCAGCCGCGCCAGAGCCCTGCGCCAGAACGATCCGCATACCCCAGGCAGCAGCCTCGGTTCGGCGCCGCGCGCCGCCGTGGCCGTCCAGAACACGTCGCGCCGCGCCATCCACGCCTCCAGGTCGAATGATCCGGGGTTGTGGAATCCGCGTGTCTCCCGGACGCGCGCGCGCAGCTCCACCCGCCGGCCGTATTCGAAAGCCGGACCATCCCCCGGCAGCGCCACCTGCACCCGCGAGCCGGGCAGCAGTTCCAGCACGAACCGCTGCCGGTCCCCTTTGCGTACTGCCGGTTCCACGACGCAGCCACTGAGCACCGTGTCGGTGGGCAACTCGGGACGGCTGGGCTGCCTGTGCGCCGCCGTGTCCAGAACCCCCAGGAAGAGCACGCACGCCAGGCCTCCGCTCCAGCCCGCCAGCCGTAAGCCCGCCCGGGCCCCCAGCACTCCCGCCAGCGCGAACCCGGCCGCGCACACCGCCGCCTCAGCCAGACTGAACTCGGTGGCGCGCGCCAGGACGATTCCCGCGATGAACGCCGCCGCCACTGGTACCAGGGGATTGCGCATGGCGGGCCGCAGGAGTAATAGTGGCCGCGCTCCGGGGATCCTCTCCCGTCCCTGCGCAGGGGTGAACTGCTCAGGCTTCCAGGTCTTCCAGCGGCTTCTTCTTGTGGCGTGGGGGACGCAGCGCCTTCGGTGTAATCACCTGGCCGGGCTTCACCGTGCCCACCGCCTGGCGCGCACGCCTCCGCGCCTTCAGCGAGGCGTCTTCCTTGACTTCCAATGGCTTCAGTTTCTTCATTCGAAACCGCCCCGGAGCCGGTTTCGCCCCGATACCCGGCTTGACGCCCCTTTTCACAGCTACCTACAATGTTAGTGGATAGAAGGAGGCCCTGTGCGGTCTATTGGCATTCCTGAGTTGCTCATCATTCTGGGCGTCGCCGTCCTGCTGTTCGGCGGGAAGAAGATCCCGGAATTGGCAAAAGGCCTCGGAGAGGGGA